>NZ_JBEOWQ010000130.1:0-1018 GCF_040296145.1 Micromonospora sp. NPDC002296 | reverse complement strand
ATCCGCTCACCACCACACTCAAACGGATTCCCCACAAACCGCTCAGCCGTCAAACCCGGCCGACCCACATAACCCCGCGCCAAACCAACACCAGCTACATAGAGTTCGCCCGAGACACCTACCGGCACCGGCCGCAAACCCTCATCCAGCACATATACGCGCGTGTTGGCGATGGGACCGCCGATGGGGAGCAGCCGGTCGTCGTGGTCGGCCGCCGAGACCTGGTGGCAGGTGGCGAAGACCATGCTCTCCACGGGCCCGTATCCGTGCACGAGCCGCATCTGCGGATGTGCGCGGCGTACGGCGAGGACCTTGTCGACGTTCGGCGACTCGCCTCCCGTCATCACCTGGGTCACCACCTGGAACACATCCGGATGGCTGTCCACCATCGCCGAGAACAGCCCGGCCGACATCCATAGGGTTGTCACGCGGTGGCGCATCACGAGCTCGGCGATCAGGTCGGGCTCCGGCCGCTGGCCCGGTGCGAGGACGCACGCGCCTCCCCGCAACAGGGCGGACCACAACTCCAGCGTGAGGCCGTCCCACGAGACGGGCGCGCACTGGAGATGGACCTCGGGCGGGCCGAGGTGCACGTAATCCTGGGCGAAGAAGGTGCGCACCGTCGCGGTGTGGGGTGACGCGACGCCCTTGGGCAGGCCGGTGGATCCTGAGGTGAACAGCACGCAGGCGATGTCCCGGGGCGAGACGTCGACGTGAAGGTCGGCAGCGGCGTTCCCGGCGATCTCGGTGGTGTCGAGATCGACGAGGACGGTCACCTCGGCGGTGATGCCGCTGGCCTCGACCAGGTCGCTGCTGGTGACCAGGTGCCGGGCCCGGGCCTCGTCGACGACGGTTCTGATCCGGTCCGCGGGATGCGACGGGTCGAGCGGCACGTAGGCCCCACCGGCCTTCAGCACCGCCAGCAACGCGACCACGAACTCCACCCCACGCTCAAGATGCACCCCCACCACCGCACCCCGACCCACACCACGACCCACCAAAAACCGCGCCAACCTGT
>NZ_JBEOWQ010000129.1:0-1168 GCF_040296145.1 Micromonospora sp. NPDC002296 | reverse complement strand
TCCGTCACCCCCGGACCGACCTCCACCACCACACCCGCACCCTCGCTGCCCATCACCGCCGACGGATCCGGATACATCCCCAACGCGATCAACACGTCCCGGAAGTTCACCCCGGCCGCCCGCATGGCGATGCGCACCTGCCCCGCGTCGAGGGGGGCGGGGGTGGCCGGCGTGAGGCTGATCCCGTCGAGGGTGCCGGGGGCGGTCGCGGCGAGGTGCCACAGCCCGTCCGGCGGGGTCAGGTCGTCGCCGGCCGAGGCGCCGGCGCGGGTCAGGCGCGGGGAGCGGACCTCGCCGCCGCGCACCGCGACCTGCCCGCCCGTGGGCGACGGGTCCTCGGCGACGCCGGCCAGCAGGTCCCACAGCTCGGGTGAGAGGTCCCGGTCGACGTCGGCGAGGACGATCCGGTCGGGGTGCTCCGACTGCGCCGAGCGCAGCAGGCCCCACACCGCCGCGCCCACCGGGTCGCGCAGCTCGTCGGCGGGGACGGCCGCCACGGCGCCCCGGGTCACCACGACGAGCCGGGTGTCCGCCAGTTCCCCGGCGTCCAGCCAGGACCGGAGCACGCCGAGGACGTGCGCCGTGGCCGTCCGCACGGCCGCCGGCACGTCGGCGTCCGCCGGCTGCGGGATCGTCACCGGCAGGAGCAGCACGCGCGGCCGGCCGGCCGTTCCGGCGGCCACGGCCGCAGCCAGGTCGGCCACGGTGGGGTACCCGGCCACTCCCGGCCCGGCGGTCCCGACCGCGTCGCCCAGCAGCACCCGGCCGGTGGGGTCGGTGGCGGGGGTGACGTCCTCGGTCTGCCAGCTCACCTCGAACAGCGACCGGGCCACGGCGCCAGAGGCCGCGACCCCGGTCATCTCCCGCAGCACGAGCGAGTCCACCGACACGACCGGGGCGCCCGTGCCGTCGACCGCGACCAGCCGCACACCGCTGCCCGCCCGGGTCAGCCGGACCCGCAGCACCGAGGCGCCCGACGCGTGCACCTGCACGCCCTCGAACGCGAACGGCATCCGTGGCCCGCCGGAGCCCTCGGTCAGCAGCAGGCCGATCGGGTGCAGGGCCGCGTCGAGCAGCGCCGGGTGCACCCCGAACCGCGCCGCGTCGCCCGCCGCCTGTTCCGGCAGGGCCACCTCGGCGTACGCCTCACCGGCCGCGGTCCACGCCC
>NZ_JBEOWQ010000128.1:0-1269 GCF_040296145.1 Micromonospora sp. NPDC002296 | reverse complement strand
GGGTCTGCTGCACCGGTAGGTGACATCTGAGATGGCTTGCCCTGGTGGCGGGCTGGAAGGATGTCGCTGTGCCCAAGCCCTACCCCCGTGAGTTCCGCGATGATGTCGTGCGGGTGGCCCGTGACCGGGATCCTGGCGTGACGGTCGAGCAGATCGCGAAGGACTTCGGAGTCCACCCGATGACGTTGTTCAAGTGGCTGCGCCAGGCCGACATCGACGCCGGGACCAAGCCTGGCGTCATTGGCAGCGAGTCAGCCGAGCTGCGCGAGGCCCGCAAACGGATCAAGCTCCTCGAACAGGAGAACGAGGTCCTGCGTCGGGCCGCGGCGTATCTGTCACAGGCGAATCTGCCGGGAAAAGGCTTTACCCGCTCGTGAGCGAGCTGGCCGCCGACGGTATCCCCGTGGCGGTGACGTGCCGGGTACTGAACATCGCTCGTCAGCCCTACTACCGGTGGCTCGCCCAGCCCGTGGGCGACGCCGAACTCGTTGCCGCCTACCGGGCGAACGCCCTGGTGGACGCCCACCGCGATGACCCGGAGTTCGGGTACCGGTTCCTGGTCGATGAGGCCCGCGCCGCCGGGCAGGCGATGGCTGATCGCACCGCGTGGCTGATCTGCTCGGGTAACGGCTGGTGGAGTGCCTTCGGCAAACGCAAGAGGCGCGGCAAGGGTGGCAAGGCCGGTCCGCCGGTGCACGACGACCTCGTGCAACGCGACTTCACCGCCGACGGCCCGAACCGGTTGTGGCTGGCCGACATCACCGAACACCGCACCGCCGAGGGCAAGCTCTACCTGTGCGCGATCAAGGACGTGTGGTCCAACCGGATCGTCGGCTACTCCATCGACTCACGCATGAAATCGAGGCTGGCCGTCAATGCCCTGCACAACGCCGTAGCCCGCCGTGGTGACGTGGCCGGCTGCGTGCTGCACACCGACCGCGGGTCGCAATTCCGCAGCCGGAAATTCGTCCGTGCCCTCAACCAGCACCACGTGACCGGGTCGATGGGCAGAGTCGGCGCCGCCGGCGACAACGCCGCCATGGAATCCTTCTTCGGCCTGCTGCAGAACAACGTCCTCGACCGGCGAACCTGGACCACCCTCCAGCAGTTGAGGACCGCGATCGTGACCTGGATCGAACGGACCTACCACCGCCGCAGACGACAGCGATCCCTGTCCCGGTTGACCCCTATCGAGTACGAGACCATCATGACCCCACCGGCCAGTCAGGCCGCGTGACTGCAACTGTCACCTACCGGTGCAGCAGACCC
>NZ_JBEOWQ010000127.1:0-1338 GCF_040296145.1 Micromonospora sp. NPDC002296 | reverse complement strand
ACTCTCCACCGGCACCACCTTCACCCCCACCACCAAATGGCACGACTTCTTCGGCCTCCCCGGAGAAACCACCCTCTGACATCCGAACCCCCGCCGGAGAGTCGCCATGTTCAATCGTTCCCCGGGACGCAGGAAGCCGCCCCCGCTGGCTGGCGTCCTCGTCGCCACCCTGACCGTCGTCACCCTCACCGCCGCCGCGCCGGCCACCGCCGCCCCGCCCGACCGGGCCGACGGCCTCGCCGCCGCCTTCGCCGCCGCCGGCGGTCGCTACGACGTGCCGCGCGACCTGCTGGTGGCGCTGGGCTACGGCGAGAGCCGGCTCGACGACCACGGCGGTCAGCCCAGCGCCGCCAACGGCTACGGCCCGATGCACCTGGTCAGCAACCCCACCAACCGGTCCCTGGACGAGGCCGCCGGGCTCACCGGTGTGCCGGTGGACCAGCTCAGGGCCCGGCCGGAGGCGAACGTCCGGGGCGCGGCGGCCGTGCTGCGTTCCTATGCCGACGCGGCGCGGCTGCGGCCCGCCGACCGACACCGGATCGACGCCTGGTACCCGGTCGTGGCGCGCTACGCCCACGCCGGCGACGACGCGACCGCCCGCCTCTACGCCGACCACGTCTACGACCTGCTGCGGCAGGGCATCGAGGCGCGGACGCCCACGGGGCAGCGGATCGGCGTGGCCGCCCGGCCGGTGCGGCCGGAGCTCGGCCGGTACGCCACAGTCGCCCCCGCCGGGAGCCGGTCCACCGGGTCCCCGGCAGCCCTGGCGGCGGTTCCCGAGTACGGCCCGGCCCGGTGGGTCGCCGCCAACGGCGGCAACTACCAGCCGGGGCGGTCGGCCCGGATCACCACAGTGGTCGTCCACGTCACCCAGGGCTCGTACGCCGGGACCGTCAGCTGGTTCCAGAACCCGTCGTCCGGGGTCAGCGCGCACTACGTCGTCCGGTCCAGCACCGGAGAGATCACCCAGATGGTGCGGGAGGGCGACACCGCCTACCACGCCCGTTCGGCCAACCCGTACTCGGTCGGCATCGAGCACGAGGGCTTCGTGGACAACCCGGCCTGGTTCACCGACCCGATGTACCGCTCGTCGGCCGCACTCACCCGCTACCTGTGCGACAAGTACGGCCTGCCCAAGGACCGCAGCGCCATCAAGGGGCACAACGAACTGCCGGGCAACGACCACACCGACCCCGGACCCAACTGGAACTGGAACTACTACATCTCCCTGGTGAACGCCGGTGGTGGTGGGGGTGGTCGGTATCTGGGGGGTTCGTCGACGGATTTCAGTGGTGACGGCAAGGACGACATCGTCGCCTTCACCCAGGGAACCCTCAA
>NZ_JBEOWQ010000126.1:0-1360 GCF_040296145.1 Micromonospora sp. NPDC002296 | reverse complement strand
ACGACGTCCACGTCGCACTCTCCACCGGCACCACCTTCACCCCCACCACCAAATGGCACGACTTCTTCGGCCTCCCCGGAGAAACCACCCTCTGACATCCGAACCCCCGCCTGAATCGGCACGACACCGGCCGCTGTCGGGATCGTGGCCCGCAGCGGGCGTCACCAGCCCCCGAACACACCGGCAGCTTCCCCGAGGAGAATCGATGGACAACACCCCTGACAGCATTCGGCCCCTTTCCCGCCGGCGGCTCCTGACCGGCGCGGCGGGAGTGGCTGCCGCCGGCGCGCTGGCCGGCGCCTTCAGCGCGCCGATGGCCGCCCAGGCCGCCGGCGACGGGCACGGCCTGCGCATCGTCGACCGCAACGAGAACGGCGGTCGCCTCCAGTACTACCGCTTCGCCACCGACGCGATCGGGTGGGATCCCGCGGTCAACGTCCTGCTGCCCGACGGCTACCACACCAGCAACAAGCGCTACCCGGTGCTGTACCTGCTGCACGGCGGGAACTCCGACTTCCGGGCCTTCCACATGTACGACAACATCATCAACCTCACCGCCGGCCGGGAGATCATCGTCGTCATGCCGGACGCCGCGACCGGGTGGTACTCCAACCCGGTCAGCAGCAACACCGGGCCCCGCAACTGGGAGACCTTCCACATCGCCCAGCTGCTCCCGTGGATCGAGCAGAACTTCCGCACCTTCCCCGAGTACAACGGCCGCGCCGTCGCCGGCTTCTCGATGGGCGGGTTCGGCGCCCTGAAGTACGCCGCGAAGTACTACGGCCACTTCTGCTCGGTCAGCTCCCACTCCGGTCCGGCCAGCCTGCGCCGGGACTTCGGCCTCGTCGTGCACTGGGCCAACGTGAGCTCGGCCGCGGTCGAGCTGGGTGGCGGCACCGTCTACGGTGCCCCGCTGTGGGACGAGGCGCGGGTCAACGCCGACAACCCGGTGCAGCGCATCGGCAGCTACCACAACAAGCGGATCTTCCTGGCCGCCGGCACCTCACCTGACCCGGTGAACTGGTTCGACACGGTGAACGAGACCCAGGTGCTGGCCGGCCAGCGCGAGTTCCGGGCGGCTCTCGGGCGGGCGGGGATCCCGCACGAGTGGCGCGAGGTACCCGGCGGGCACTACTTCCGCCACGAACTCTTCGTCCAGGACCTCAACGGGATGCTCGGTCGCCTCCGTCGCGCCGGCTGATCCGGCCCCGCCCGCTCGGCGGTAGACACAAAAAGGGCCATCCCCCAGGGGGATGGCCCTTTTTGAAAGATGTCCGGCGGTGTCCTACTCTCCCACACCCTCCCGAGTGCAGTACCATCGGCGCTGGAGGGCTTAGCTTCCGGGTTCGGAATGTAACCG
>NZ_JBEOWQ010000125.1:0-1366 GCF_040296145.1 Micromonospora sp. NPDC002296 | reverse complement strand
CCGAACCCACCAGGGTTGAAAACCTGGGGGATGACCTGTGGTTAGGGGTGAAAGGCCAATCAAACTCCGTGATAGCTGGTTCTCCCCGAAATGCATTTAGGTGCAGCGTCGTGTGTTTCTTGCCGGAGGTAGAGCACTGGATAGGCGATGGGCCCTACCGGGTTACTGACCTTAGCCAAACTCCGAATGCCGGTAAGTGAGAGCGCGGCAGTGAGACTGTGGGGGATAAGCTCCATGGTCGAGAGGGAAACAGCCCAGAGCATCGACTAAGGCCCCTAAGCGTACGCTAAGTGGGAAAGGATGTGGAGTCGCAGAGACAACCAGGAGGTTGGCTTAGAAGCAGCCACCCTTGAAAGAGTGCGTAATAGCTCACTGGTCAAGTGATTCCGCGCCGACAATGTAGCGGGGCTCAAGCGTACCGCCGAAGTCGTGTCATTCACACATATAGGGCCAACGCCTGTGTGGATGGGTAGGGGAGCGTCGTGTGCCGGGTGAAGCAGCCGCGGAAGCGAGTTGTGGACGGTTCACGAGTGAGAATGCAGGCATGAGTAGCGATACACACGTGAGAAACGTGTGCGCCGATTGACTAAGGGTTCCTGGGTCAAGCTGATCTGCCCAGGGTAAGTCGGGACCTAAGGCGAGGCCGACAGGCGTAGTCGATGGACAACCGGTTGATATTCCGGTACCCGCTTTGAAACGCCCAGTACTGAGCCCATTAATGCTAAGTCCGTGAAGCCGGCCCGATCTCTTCGGAGTTGAGGGTAGTGGTGGAGCCGACGAACCAAGGTGGTAGTAGGTAAGCGATGGGGTGACGCAGGAAGGTAGTCCAGCCCGGGCGGTGGTTGTCCCGGGGTAAGGGTGTAGGCCGTGTGGTAGGTAAATCCGTCACACGTTAAGGCTGAGACCTGATGCCGAGCCGATTGTGGTGAAGTGGATGATCCTATGCTGTCGAGAAAAGCCTCTAGCGAGTTTCATGGCGGCCCGTACCCTAAACCGACTCAGGTGGTCAGGTAGAGAATACCGAGGCGTTCGGGTGAACTATGGTTAAGGAACTCGGCAAAATGCCCCCGTAACTTCGGGAGAAGGGGGGCCATCACTGGTGATTGGATTTGCTCCATGAGCTGGGGGTGGCCGCAGAGACCAGCGAGAAGCGACTGTTTACTAAAAACACAGGTCCGTGCGAAGCCGTAAGGCGATGTATACGGACTGACGCCTGCCCGGTGCTGGAACGTTAAGGGGACCGGTTAGCTGACTTTCGGGTTGGCGAAGCTGAGAACTTAAGCGCCAGTAAACGGCGGTGGTAACTATAACCATCCTAAGGTAGCGAAATTCCTTGTCGGGTAAGTTCCGACCTGCACGAATGGCG
>NZ_JBEOWQ010000123.1:0-1716 GCF_040296145.1 Micromonospora sp. NPDC002296 | reverse complement strand
GGACGTGATGGCCAGCCAGTTCTGGGCGCGCATCCACATGACCGGCCCAGGGGTGCCGTCCTGCTCGGTCGTGGTCTTGGGCAGCGGGTCGTCCGCCGGCGGGTCGGTCGGTCCGCCGGCGACGATCTCGAACGCGCTCGGCTTGGCCACGTTCAGGTCCACCCGGGCGATGCCGCCGGTCGATCCCGCCGAGCTGTACTGGTGCGCGCTCCACGTCGGGTAGGCACCGCCCAGGTTCGGCTCGCCGGGGTAGCTGCCGTTGTTTGCGCCCCACATCGCCACCCAGAGCTTCACGCCCGCCGCGATCGTTCGCGGCCACGTCCGGGAGCGCAGGTCGGTCGCGCCCATGTACAGCCAGGGCACGTGGTTGCCGATCCGGTCGCGCATCCGCTGGAAGAATGTCGTGACCTCGGTGTCGTTCCACAGCCTCGTCGAGTCGTCGAGCACCTCGTTGTCCAGCGCGATCACGTCGCCGGGCCGGTAGTCGCGCAGGTGGGCGGCGAAGTAGTCGGCGGCCTGGGTGGGGGTCTGGAAGTCCCCGGCCAGCCAGTAGTGGCCGACCCTGAGCCCCGCCGCCCGTGCGCCGTTCACCTGGGTCGCGTACTGCGAGCCGATGTACGGGCCCGCTGACAGCTGGGAGCCGCCCGCCTTCACGATCACGAACTGGTGTCCGTCGGCGCGGACGTCGGCGAAGTCGATGCCGGCCTGCCAGGTGGCCACGTCGATGCCGGACACCGTGCCGGGCGGCACCGCCGCGGTGGCGGGTGTCGCGGTGGCGGGCGTCGCCCCGACGCTCAGCGGCAACGCGACGGCGATGGCGACCGCCGCCGCGAGCCGCCCCAGAACGGCGGTCATGCCGGGTCTCCTGCCGGAGAGCCCGTGCCGCCGCGTGGCGAGCTGGTCGTTCGATACGCATCGATGATCATCGAGCAATGGTAGAGGCTGGCCAGGCGTGGCACCACCCCTGCGCCGGGCGTGCGGGCCGGGCCTTCGAACATTGATGTACGCCACTTCAAGGGCTACCCTCTGCACGTCAATGATCACCTACGACCGTGCGGAGGAACGATTATGGGCCGTGAACACCTGCCCGGCTGCTGTGGCGGTGGCGGAGAGCAACCGCAGGCCGGGCTCAGCCGCCGTACGCTGCTGCGCGGCACCGCCCTGACCACCGGTGCCCTCGCCGTCGGGGGTGTATTCGGCCTGCCCGGGATCGCCCACGCCGCGCCGTCGATCTACAACCCGTTCGCCGGATACGCGATCACCGGATCCTGGCAGGACCACCTGAACAGCGGCTCGCTCGGCGGCATCGACTTCGGGATGGGCGTCGGCACCAACCTGCCGGCCTGCGGCGCCGGCACGATCCAGAACATCCCGAACAACGGCACCGGCGGGCACACCGTCACGATCCACCACGCGGACGGATACCGCAGCCAGTACATGCACCTGTCGCAGTTCCTGCTGGCCAACGGCGCAGCGGTCGGCGCCGGTGCGATCGTCGGACGGTCCGGAGGTGCCGTCGGCGCCCCCGGTTCCGGCAGCTCCACCGGCCCGCATCTGCACTGGCACATGATCAACCCGAGCGGGGTGCGGATCAACCCGCTCACCTACATCGGCCAGAACCCGGGCGGCGGCCTGCCCAAGACCTCGACCGAGCAGGACGGCATCCCGGGCACCATCTTCTACAAGCGGATGCAGAACTGGCTGCGGATCACCTCG
>NZ_JBEOWQ010000122.1:0-1759 GCF_040296145.1 Micromonospora sp. NPDC002296 | reverse complement strand
CGGGAACCCGGGGTTCCGCTGTCTCGGTTGCCGTTGTTGGGTGCGGCCGAGCGGGAGCGGCTGTTGGCATGGGGTCAGGGTCCGGTCCGCCCGGTGCCGAACGAGCCGATCCACGAACTGGTGCTGGCCTGGGCCCGCCGCACCCCGGACGCCGTCGCGGGCATCGCCGAAGGCGAGGTGCTCACCTACGGGGAACTGGCCCGCCGATCGGAACTACTGGCCCGCTACCTGCGGTCAGCCGGTGTGGGTGTCGGGGATGTGGTGTCCCTGGCGTTGGACCGCAGCATGTGGACCCTGGTCGCCACCCTGGCCGTGTTGCGGGCGGGTGCGGCTTACACGCCGATGGACGTGTCATGGCCGGCCGAACGAATGCGGATGCTCCTCGCCGACCACGGCGCCCAGGTCGTGTTGACCGTCGGTGAGGTCGCCCCCCGCATCCCCGCACCCGACGGCGTCCGAGTAGTGGCTTTGGACAACGACTGGCCTGCGGTGGAAGCGACCGAACCGGTCGACCTACCGACCGTGGACGCCACGGCGGCGGCGTTCGTCATCTACACGTCAGGATCGACCGGCACCCCGAAGGGCGTCGTGCTGTCACACGACAACCTGACGAACTTCCTCACCTGGATGCGCGACGAATGCGCCGTCGGCCCCGACAGCCGCATGCTGCACTGCTGCGCCCCCGTCTTCGACGTCGCGTTGGGCGAGATCTACACCGCGTTGACCTCCGGCGCCCGCGTCGTCGTCTGCTCCCGAGACGACCTCCTCGACCCCCGCCGCCTCACCGAACTGATCGCCAAAGAACAAACCACCCACGCGTTCTGCCCACCCACCAACCTCGCCGCCATCGACCCCACCGACTGCCCCAGCATGACCTGCGTAACCCTCGCCGGAGAACCCATCCCACCCCGCATGGCACAACGCTGGATGACCACCGGAACACGCCTCATCAACGCCTACGGCCCCGCCGAAGCCTCCATCGCCTGCACCTGGTACGACACCAAAAACGGCTGGAACAGCCCCTACGTCCCCATCGGCTGGCCCATGCCCAACCGACAGATCCGCATCGTCGACACCCACCTCAACCTCGTCCCCATCGGCATCCCCGGCGAAATCCTCATCACCGGCAACGGCGTCGCCCACAACTACCTCAACCGCCCCGAACTCACCACCCAACGATTCACCACCGACCCATACGGCGGCCAAACCGCCTACCGCACCGGCGACCTCGGACGATGGAACACCACCGGCGCACTCGAAATCCTCGCCCGCATCGACCACCAGATCAAAATCAACGGCATCCGCATCGAACTCGGCGAAATCGAAACCACCCTCGAACAACACCCCGACGTCAACACCGCAATCGTCACCCGCCACGAACACCAAGGCACCGCCCGCCTCATCGCCTACATCACCGGACGCAACAACCAAACCCCCACCACCACCGAACTACGCGAACACGCCGCCACCGTACTGCCTTCATACATGGTCCCCGCCGTCATCATGATCCTCGACCGATTCCCCACCGGCGGCACCGGCAAAATCGACCGAAAGGCACTACCCGCACCCGGATCACAACGCCCCGACCTCGACGTCGAATACATCGAAGCCACCACCGACGAAGAACGACTCGTCACAGGCATCTTCGCCACCACCCTCGGCCTCGACCGGATCGGCACCCAAGACAACCTCTTCCACCTCGGCGGCACCTCCCTACAATCCGCCACCATCGCCCGAAGAATCGACGAAGCCACCAACA
>NZ_JBEOWQ010000121.1:0-1783 GCF_040296145.1 Micromonospora sp. NPDC002296 | reverse complement strand
ACCGGGCGGACCGGACCCTGACCCCATGCCAACAGCCGCTCCCGCTCGGCCGCACCCAACAACGGCAACCGAGACAGCGGAACCCCGGGTTCCCGGACACCGGCTGACGCCAGCGTCACAACGTGGTCCACCAGGCCCCGCACCCACTCCGCCGAGAAGCCTTCCGCCGCGTAGTCCACCCGCAGCCCGGACCCGTCCGAGGCCACGGTCACCACCAGATCGACGTCCACCACCGCCGGGCCGACCTCGGCCACCGGACCGTCCACCACACCCACCACCACCGGACCCGCCACACCCGCACCCGCCACACCCGCAGCCACCACCGGCGCGGCCCACGCCACACCCACCCGAGACATCAACTCGGCGAACCCCGGATCACCCGCCACACCCACCCGCACCAACCCGCCACCCGCTGCCAGCCCCAGCGCCACCTCCTCCTGACCCGTGTACCGGGCCAACACCCCGACCAGGCCCGCCAACACCACGACCCCGGCCGGCTCCGGGCCCGCCAGGTCGGGCGGCTCCACCGTCCGCAGCTCCGACGCCGCCCGGGCCGGCCACACCAACGGCCGCCGCAGGTCACCCATCAGGTCGAGGGCCTCGAAGTCGGCACCGGACTCGGCTGCATTCGCGGCCTGGGCCTGGCCACCTACGAACCCGACAGACATGAGCCAACCTCCGATCAGGACCGGCGTCACCTGCACGGGTACGGCCGGATCAGGAAATCCAGGAACTCCGTGGGCACGCCCACGGCATGAGGGGTACGGGGTGAACGTTCAGCCGGCGAGGGGGGCCGGGCCGGGCCCCGCTTCGAGGAAACGCAGCATGTGGCCGTTCAGCTCCTCGGCGAAGCTGTACGGCAGGTAGTCGGTGCGGATGGTGACGCGCAGCAGGGCGTGGTCGGTGCGGGGCAGCACCTCGACCGTGAGCCCGTTGGGCACCTCCCGGGCGTACGGCTCGACGATCTCCTCGGTCCGGCAGCCGGGCAGCTCAAGCGGGAGGACGACGTTGTCCTGGTAGACGAAGGTGGGCAGGCTGGCGACCACCTCGCTGGAGATTCCGGCCGCGGGATCGTTGGCGGTCTCCGCGAAGGGGACGTCCTGGGCCCGCATGAGGTCGCTGGTCGTCTCGTGGACCCGGAGGACGAGGTCACCGTCCCCCGGCCCGTCGAACCGGACCCGGACGCAGTTGAGGTTGAGCCTGGTGGTGAAGGCGGAGTCGAGAACGCGGCTGCCGCGCTTCGCGACGACCATCAGCAGGCCGACGTCGTCCTGCTGGTTGACGGCGCGCAGCGCGGCGGCGAAAGCGGCGGCGAAGAGGCTGGAGCGGCTGAACCGGTGTTCGCGGGCGGCGCGGTCCCAGCGTTCCATCAGGTCGGGGGTGACGGTGACGATGTGTCCGGCCTTGGGCCCCCAGGCCAGCGCCTGTTCCAGCGACGCGCCGGCCGGGGGCTCGCCCTGGCGGGGCAGGCCGCGTAGCTGCTCACGCCAGTACGCGCGCTGCGTCTCCAGGTCGGCCGCGTCGCGCAGGCGGGTGAATTCGTCGTACGCCTCACGCAGTGTGGGTGCGGGTCGGTCCCATTCGGGGGTCTTGCCTGTCAGGCGGGCGGTGTAGGCGTGGCTGAGGTCGTTGACGAGGAGGGTGTGGGACCAGCCGTCGAAGGCGATGTGATGGATGCCGATGCCGAAGAGGATGCGGTTGGTGGTTTTTTCGCGGATGAGGGCGGCTCGCCAGTTGCGGCCTTGGGTGTAGTCGAGGGGTTGTTGTAGTGCTTCGGTGAGTT
>NZ_JBEOWQ010000120.1:0-2149 GCF_040296145.1 Micromonospora sp. NPDC002296 | reverse complement strand
TGTCGGGTGCGGCGGCGTCGGGTGTGGTGTCGTCGGGTCGTCGGGCGGTGTTGTTCACGGGTCAGGGTTCGCAGCGGGTGGGGATGGGTCGGGAGCTGTACGACCGGTTCCCGGTGTTCGCGGAGTCCTTCGACCGGGTGTGCGGGCTGATCGACGCCGAGCTGTCGGGTTCGTTGCGGGACGTGGTGTGGTCCGGCGGGCCGTCGGCCGCGCTCGATCGGACGGTGTTCGCGCAGGCGGGGTTGTTCGCCGTCGAGGTGGCGTCGTGGGACCTGCTGCGGTCGTGGGGGGTGCGGGCCGACTTCCTCGCGGGGCACTCGGTCGGTGAGGTGACGGCGGCGTACGCGGCGGGGATGTTGTCGCTGGAGGACGCGTGTGTCCTGGTGGCGGCGCGGGGTCGGCTGATGCAGGCGTTGCCGGCCGGCGGGGGCATGCTCGCGGTGGGCGCGCCCGAGGAACGGGTGCGCGGGCTGATCGACGAGCTGGGCGCGGCCGTCGACGTGGCGGCGGTGAACGGCCCGGCGGCGGTGGTGGTGTCCGGCGCGCTCGACGAGGTCGAGACGGTGGCCGCGGCCTGCCGGGACCGGGAGTGGCGCACCAAGCCCCTCGCCGTGTCGCACGCGTTCCACTCCCGGCTGATGGAGCCGATGCTCGACGGTTTCGCGTCCGCGCTGGCCGGGCTGACCTGGCGGCCACCGGCCGTGCCGATCGTGTCGAACCTGACCGGCGCCGTGGCGGACCCGGCGGAGATCGCCGACCCCGGCTACTGGGTGCGCCACGTCCGGCAGCCGGTGCGGTTCGCCGACGCGGTCCGCTGCCTGCGGGAACAGGACGTCACGCTGTTCCTGGAGGTCGGCCCCGACTCCGTGCTCACCACGATGGCGCGGGACTGCGTCGAGGCGGCGGACGACGTCCGGTTCGTCCCCACGATGCGGGCCGGGCGGCCCGAGATCGACACGACGCTCGCCGCGCTGGCCGACCTGTACGTCGCGGGCGCGCCCGTCGACTGGGCCGCGCACCTGACCGGGACGGGGGCCCGTCCCCGGCGGACCGAGCTGCCCACGTACGCCTTCGACCACCAGCGGTACTGGCTCAACACCACCGATCCCGCCGACGTCGGGGCACCCGGCCTCGGCGTACGCGCCGTGGACCACCCGCTGCTCGGCGCCGCCGTCACGGTGGCCGCCGACGACGCCCGGATCTTCGGCACGGAACTGTCCGTCCGGACCCACCCGTGGCTCACCGAACACGTCGTCTGGGACTCCGTGGTGGTCCCCGGCGCCGCCCTGGTCGAGCTGACGATGCACGCCGGCACCCGGGCCGGCTGCGACGCGCTGGACGAGCTGACCCTCGAAGCGCCGCTGGTCCTGCCCGAGCAGGGCGCCCGGGCCGTGCAGGTGCACCTCGGCCCCGCCGACGACGAGGGCCGCCGGCCGGTCACCGTCCACTCCCGGGCCGCCGGGGACCCCGACGCGCAGTGGACCCGGCACGCCACCGGCTTCGTCGTCCCCGCGCCGCCGGACCGGGCCGACGACCCGTCGCCCTGGCCGCCGGCCGACGCCACGGGCGTCCCCGTCGACTCCGTGTACGCCGAGCTGTCCCGGCTCGGCGTCGAGTACGGCCCGCTGTTCCGGGGCCTCCGGTCGATCCGGCGCACCGCCGACGAGGTGTACGCCGAGGTGGCGCTGCCCGACGGCACGGAGGTCACCGGATTCGGCGTACACCCGGCGTTGCTGGACGCCGCGCTGCACGTCGTCGGCCTGCTCGACGACGACCCCGACGCGACCGGGGTCCGGCTGCCGTTCGCCTGGACCGGCGTCACCCTCTCGGCGGTCGGCGCGACGGCCCTGCGGGTCCGCGCCCGCCGCAGCGGCGGCGGGGTGACCCTGACCCTGACCGACCCGTCCGGCGCCCGGGTCGCCCGCATCGCCTCGCTGGTGTCCCGCCCGGTCACCGCCGACCAGGTCCGCGCCGCCGGCCCGACCACCGACGCGCTGTTCGACCTCGCCTGGCGGGACGTCCCGCCGGCCGACGCCGCGCCGCACCGGGCGGTGGGGCTCGGGGGGGGGGCGGCCGGCCCCGCCGGCCGGCCCCGGTACGGCCGCGGCCGAAAGGCCGCGGCGGGGGCCGCCGGGCGGCGCGCCCCCGG
>NZ_JBEOWQ010000119.1:0-2346 GCF_040296145.1 Micromonospora sp. NPDC002296 | reverse complement strand
GGGCCCGGGCGGGGGGGGGGGGCGGGGCGGGCCCGGGGGGCCCCCCACCCCCCCCCGGGGGGGGCCCTGGGCGGGGGGGGGGGCCCCCCGAAGGGCGCCCCCCCCCCCCCCCACCGGCGCGCTACAGCACCCGCGGCGGGGTGTTGCCGGCGGCGACGATGGCGCGGCGGATCGGCACGGCGGCCAGCAGCGCGAACCCGATCACGAAGAAGATCAGCAGGGAGACCAGACCCACCCGGTAGGACTGGGTCAGCTGGAACACCAGCCCGAACGCGAGGGGCCCGAGCCAGCTGGTGCCCTTGTCGCTGATCTCGTAGAAGCCGTAGTACTCGCCCTCCTTGCCGGCGGGGATGAGCTGGCTGAACAGCGACCGGCTCAGCGCCTGGCTGCCGCCGAGGACCAGGCCGATCGCCCCGCCGAGGATCATGAACGGCAGCGGAGCCTTCTCGGGCAGCCGGAACGCGGCGATGATCACAGCGGTCCACAGCACGAGGCTGAGCAGCACCGTCTTCCACGCCCCGATCCGCCGGGCCAGCGCGCCGAGGCCGAGGGCGCCGCCGAAGGCGAGGAACTGCACCAGCAGGATCGTCACGATCAGGGTGCCCTGCTCCAGGTGCAGTTCCTCGGTGCCGTACTGGCTGGCCAGGGTGATCACGGTCTGGATGCCGTCGTTGTAGACCAGGAACGCCAGCAGGAAGTACAGGGTCAGCGGGTACGCCTTGATCTCCCGCAGGGTGCGGCCGAGCTGCCGGAACCCGTCGCCGAGCACGTTGCCGCCGCCGCGCAGCGCCGCGGCGGCGGGGTGTTCCCGCAGCCAGCGCAGCGGCACCAGGGTGAACACCGCCCACCACACACCGGCGGACACGATCGACCAGCGGGCCAGGTCCAGGGTGCGCTGCGGGTTGCCTTCCTCGCTGAACATCGTGACCGCGACCAGGTTCAGCGCCAGGAGCACCCCGCCGCCGAGGTAGCCGATGGCCCAGCCACGGCTGGAGATGCCGTCGCGTTCGTCGGGGCCACCGAGCTGCGGCAGGAACGAGTTGTAGACGACCACGGCGGCGCCGAAGGAGATGTTCGCGACGAGGAACAGCGCCCCGCCGAGCAGGTACCGCTCGCCGGTGACGAGGGCCATCGCGATGGTCGCCCCGGCGCCGGTGAACGCCGCCGCGCCGAGCAGCCGCCTCTTGTGCGCCGAGCGGTCGGCGACCGCGCCGATCACGGGCAGCACGAACACCGTCAGCAACACCGACAGGGAGATCAGGTACGGGTAGTACGAGCCGGCGGCGACCCGGATGCCCAGCGGGTGGACGTAGCCGTCGCAGCTGTCCGCGCCGAGCTCGCACCCGGCGGCCAGCTCGGTGACGGTGGTCAGGAACGGGCCGAGGAACACGGTGATGACCGTGGTCTGGAAGGCCGAGTTGGCCCAGTCGTAGAGGTACCAGCCGCGCCGCTCGCGGGCGGTGCTCGCCGGCGGCGGCGGGGGGTTGCCCACCGTCGGGGTGACGGTCTCGGCCATGGGGGTTTTCCTCCGCCGGTTCTCAGGCGGCCCAGTGGCCGCGGCTGCGGTAGACGTCGCGCAGCACGCCGACGTGATCGGTCATGATGCCATCCACTCCAAGATCAAGTAACTCGTGCATCTCGGCAGGTTTGTCGATCGTCCAGACGTGCACGTGCAGTCCGAGCCGGTGGGCGTAGGCGATCAACCGGCGGTCCACGACCGGGATCCGGCCGTAGCGGGGCGGGACCTGGGCGGCGACCACCGACGGGGGCAGTCGCAGCGGCCGGCCGTGCAGGGACGCCACCCGCAGCCGGGCCACCCCGCGCATGCCGAGGCCGGTGGCGATCCGCCCACCGGTCAACGCCCGCAGCCGGGCCAGCCGGGCGTCGCTGAACGAGGCCAGCAGCACCCGGTCGCCGGCACCGGCCCGACCGAGCGCGGCGACGGTCGCCTCGACGCCCCCGTCGGCCTTGACGTCGATGTTGAACCTCACGCCCGGCCAGGCGCCGAGAACGTCGTCGAGGCGGGGCACCACGGCGGCGCCGCCGACACGCACCGAGGCCAGGTCGGCCCAGCGCAGGTCGGCGATGCGCCCCGGCTCGCCGGTGACCCGACGCAGGGTGGCGTCGTGGAAGACCACAGCGACGCCGTCGGCGGTGCCGTGCACGTCGGTCTCGACGTACCGGTAGCCCAGGTCGACGGCGCGGGCGAACGCGGCGGCGGTGTTCTCGTCGCCGTCGGCCGCACCGCCGCGGTGGGCGAACGCCAGCGGCGCGGGCGCGTCGAGGTAGCCGGAGCGGGGCTGCACGGTGGGCAGTATGCCGGGCTGCGGTGGCCGGCGGGGCCCC
>NZ_JBEOWQ010000118.1:0-2375 GCF_040296145.1 Micromonospora sp. NPDC002296 | reverse complement strand
CTACACAAGCTAATTCGGATACCAATGTCAAGCTATAGTAAAGGTCCCGGGGTCTTTCCGTCCTGCCGCGCGTAACGAGCATCTTTACTCGTAATGCAATTTCGCCGGGCCTGTGGTTGAGACAGTGGGGAAGTCGTTACGCCATTCGTGCAGGTCGGAACTTACCCGACAAGGAATTTCGCTACCTTAGGATGGTTATAGTTACCACCGCCGTTTACTGGCGCTTAAGTTCTCCGCTTCGCCCCGAAGAGCTAACAGGTCCCCTTAACGTTCCAGCACCGGGCAGGCGTCAGTCCATATACATCGAATTACTTCTTCGCATGGACCTGTGTTTTTAGTAAACAGTCGCTTCCCCCTGCTCTCTGCGGCCATACAACGCTCCACCCGCAAGGGGCTTCACGTCTCCGGCCCCCCTTCTCCCTAAGTTACGGGGGCAATTTGCCGAGTTCCTTAACCACAGTTCGCCCGATCGCCTCGGTATTCTCTACCTGACCACCTGTGTCGGTTTGGGGTACGGGCCGCTAAGAACTCGCTAGAGGCTTTTCTCGGCAGCATAGGATCACTGACTTCACCTGAATCGGCTCGGCATCACGTCTCAGCCTATAGCACCGCGGATTTGCCTACGGTACGGCCTACACGCTTACCCCGGCACAACCACCGGCCGGGCTCAGCTACCTTCCTGCGTCACCCCATCGCTTGACTACTACCCGCCAGGTTCCCACACTCACCCAGTTAAGTCCGAAGACCGCCCCAAGATCACACGGTTAGCACAACGAAGTTCATCATGGGCGCTCTTTCGCGGGTACGGGAATATCAACCCGTTGTCCATCGACTACGCCTCTCGGCCTCGCCTTAGGTCCCGACTCACCCAGGGCGGATTAGCCTGGCCCTGGAACCCTTGGTCATCCGGCGGAAGGGTTTCTCACCCTTCTTTCGCTACTCATGCCTGCATTCTCACTCGTGCCGCGTCCACAACTGGGTCACCCCGCTGCTTCACCCCCGGCACGACGCTCCCCTACCCATCCACACACCTGCACAAGGAATCAAGTCCAAGCGAGATTAAAATGTGAATGCCACAGCTTCGGCGGTGTGCTTGAGCCCCGCTACATTGTCGGCGCGGAACCACTTGACCAGTGAGCTATTACGCACTCTTTAAAGGGTGGCTGCTTCTAAGCCAACCTCCTGGTTGTCTATGCGACCCCACATCCTTTTCCACTTAGCACACGCTTAGGGGCCTTAGCTGGTGATCTGGGCTGTTTCCCTCTCGACTACGAAGCTTATCCCCCGCAGTCTCACTGCCGCGCTCTCACTTACCGGCATTCGGAGTTTGGCTGATTTCGGTAAGCTTGTGGGCCCCCTAGACCATCCAGTGCTCTACCTCCGGCAAGAAACACGCGACGCTGCACCTAAATGCATTTCGGGGAGAACCAGCTATCACGGAGTTTGATTGGCCTTTCACCCCTAACCACAGGTCATCCCCCAACTTTTCAACGTTGGTGGGTTCGGCCCTCCACGCGGTCTTACCCGCGCTTCAGCCTGCCCATGGCTAGATCACTCCGCTTCGGGTCTAGGACACGCGACTGAACGCCCTATTCAGACTCGCTTTCGCTACGGCTCCCCCACACGGGTTAACCTCGCCACATGCCACTAACTCGCAGGCTCATTCTTCAAAAGGCACGCCGTCACCCCGCAAGGCTCCGACGGATTGTAGGCGAACGGTTTCAGGTACTATTTCACTCCCCTCCCGGGGTACTTTTCACCATTCCCTCACGGTACTTGTCCGCTATCGGTCACCAGGAAGTATTTAGGCTTACCAGGTGGTCCTGGCAGATTCACGGCAGATTACAGGGGTCCGCCGCTACTCGGGAACACCCACAGAAGACCAGCCACTTTCACCTACCGGACTTTCACCGCCTACGGTCAGCCATTCCAGACTGTTCGGCTAGCAACTGGTTTTATAACTTCTCGAACAAGTGTCAGCTCATTCAGCAGAGTCCCACAACCCCAACCACGCAACCCCTGACAGGTATCACACGCAGCCGGTTTAGCCTAGATCCGCTTTCGCTCGCCACTACTCACGGAATCACTCTTGTTTTCTCTTCCTACGGGTACTGAGATGTTTCACTTCCCCGCGTTCCCTCCACACACCCTATGTATTCAGGTGCGGGTGACATCACATGACTGATGCCAGGTTTCCCCATTCGGACACCCTGGGATCACAGCTTGGTTGACAGCTCCCCCAGGCCTATCGCGGCCTCCCACGTCCTTCATCGGCTCCTGGTGCCAAGGCATCCACCGTTCGCCCTTGACAACTTGACCACAAAGATGCTCGCGTCCACTGTGCAATTCTCAACAAACGACCAACCCACAACCCC
>NZ_JBEOWQ010000117.1:0-2428 GCF_040296145.1 Micromonospora sp. NPDC002296 | reverse complement strand
GCCTCGATCGGGTCGCCGAGGGGGGTGCCGGTGCCGTGCGCCTCGACGGCGTCCACGTCCGCCGCCGTGAGGCGGGCGTTGGCCAGGGCCTGCCGGATCACCCGCTGCTGGGCGGGGCCGTTCGGGGCGGTCAGGCCGCTGCTCGCGCCGTCCTGGTTGACCGCGCTGCCCCGGACCACGGCGAGGACGCGGTGCCCGTTGCGCTGTGCGTCGGAGAGGCGTTCCAGCAGCAGCATGCCGATGCCCTCGGCGAAGCCGGTGCCGTCGGCGCCCGCGCCGAAGGCCTTGCACCGGCCGTCGGGCGAGAGGCCGCGCTGCCGGGAGAACTCGGTGAGCATGCCGGGGGTGGACATCACGCTGACGCCGCCGGCGAGCGCGAGCCGGCACTCGTCCTGGCGCAGCGCCTGGGTGGCCAGGTGCAGGGCGACCAGCGAGGAGGAGCAGGCGGTGTCGACGGTGACGGCTGGGCCCTCCAGGCCGAACAGGTACGAGATCCGGCCCGACGCGACGCTGCCGGCGCTGCCGTTGCCGACGTAGCCGTCCAGCTCGTCGGTGGTGTCGGCGGCCTGGGACGCGTAGTCGTGGTAGATGAGCCCGACGTAGACGCCGGTGCTGCTGCCCCGGGCCGTGTGGGGGTCGATGCCCGCCCGCTCGAAGGCCTCCCAGGAGGTCTCCAGCAGCAGCCGCTGCTGCGGGTCCATGGCCAGCGCCTCCCGGGGGGAGATCCCGAAGAAGCCGGCGTCGAACTCGGCCGCGTCGTGCAGGAAGCCGCCCTGGCGGGGGCCGTTGCCGTCGTCGCCGGCCCGCAGGTCGTCCGGGTCCCAGCCGCGGTCGGTGGGGAACGGCGCGATGACGTCGGCCCCGGCCGTGACCAGGTCCCAGAGCTGCTCGGGGGTCTGCACGTCGCCGGGGAACCGGCAGGCCATGCCGATGATCGCGATGGGCTCGTCGAGGGCGGTGGCCGCGCCGGCCGCCTTGCCGGCGGCGGGCGCCTCGACGCCGCCGAGTTCCCGGTCGAGGAATTCGGCGAGGACGACCGGGGTGGGGTAGTCGAACGCCACGGTGGCGGGCAGCCGCAGCCCGGTGGCGGTGGCCAGCCGGTTGCGCAGTTCCACCGAGGTCAGCGAGTCGAAGCCCAACTCCTTGAAACCCCGCTGGGCGTCGACGCGGTCGGCGGAGCGGTGCCCCAGCACGGCGGCCACGCTCGCGGCGACCAGGTCGAGCAGGTGGCTGCGCCGCTGCGCGGAGCTGAGCGTGGCCAGCCGCCCGCGTTCCGAGGCGGTGTCGGCAAGTCCCTGCCCGGCGGTCCGCCGGACGGGGCCGGTGGGGCGGACCAGCTCGCGCAGCATGCCGGGCACCGCGCCGGCCGCCGGCCGGGCCGTGGCCGGCGGCAGGTTCATGAGTACGAGGTGCACGCCGCCGTACTGCCGGGCCAGGTCGAACAGGGCGGTGCCCTCGGCCTCGGTCAGCGGGGCGCTGGTGGCCCGGATCGCCCGGCGGTGGGCGTTGCCGCCGAGGTGGGCGGTCATCGCGCTGGCGGTGTCCCACAGTCCCCAGGCGAGACTCGTGGCGGGCAGCCCCTGCTGCTGGCGGAGGCGGGCGAGGACGTCGAGGAACCCGTTCGCCGCCGCGTAGTTGCCCTGCCCGGGCGAGCCGAGGGTGGCCGCCACCGAGGAGAACACCGCGAAGGTGGCCAGGTCGGCGTCGCGGGTGGCCCGGTGCAGCGCCCAGCCGGCGTCGACCTTCGGGGTCAGCACCGCGTCGAGGGCGGACTCGTCGAGGGAGCCGATGGTGGCGTCGGCGATCACGCCGGCGGTGTGCACCACGGCGGTCAGCGGGTGCGCCGGGTCCACCTGCGCCAACAGGCCGGCGACCTGGTCGGGGTCGGCGACGTCGGCGGTGACGGTGGTGACGTGGGCGCCGTGGCGGGTCAGCTCCGCCACCAGGTCACGGTAGGCCTCGGGGCCGCGACGGGAGGCGAGCAGCAGGTGCCGGGACTGGCCGGTGGTCACGAGGTGCCGGGCGAACACCCCGGCCAGGGCGCCGCCGGCGCCGGTGATCAGCGTGGTGCCGTCCGGGTCGATCGGGGCGGGGATGCGCAGCACCACCTTGCCCACGTGCCGGGCCTGACTCATGTGCCGCAGCGCCCGCCGGGCGTGCTGCACGTCCCACACCCTTACCGGCAGCGGACGCAACACGCCCTGCTCGAACAGCGCCAGCAACTCGGTCAGCATCTCACTGATCCGGGCGTGCCCGGCCTCGTTGAGGTCGAACGCCCGGTAGGTCACGCCGGGGTGGCGCTCGGCGACCTGACGGGGGTCGCGGATGTCGGTCTTGCCCATCTCGACGAACCGGCCACCACGCGGCAACAACCGCAACGACGCGTCGACGAACTCACCCGCCAGGGCATCGAGCACCACATCCACCC
>NZ_JBEOWQ010000116.1:0-2551 GCF_040296145.1 Micromonospora sp. NPDC002296 | reverse complement strand
CGGCCGTCGCCCTGCTCGCCGCGTACGCGCGCCTGCTGGAGCACCCGGACGCGCGGGTGCGGCACCGGGCGGCGAATGCCTGGCTGACCTGGGAGGACGCCGTAGTCTCGCTGGAACCCAACGGCAAGCCGGACGCGTACACCGATCAGCCGCCGGACGACCGCCTGGCCTTTGTCCGGATCTGCGCGCACTACTTCTCGCACGGGGCATGGCTCGACGACGACGCCCTGCTGCGCGACGCCGGGCGGCTGGCCGGGATTCCCGGGGTGCTCGTGCACGGCCGCCTCGACCTCGGTTCGCCGCTGGAGACGCCGTGGTCGCTGGCCCGCGCCTGGCCCGACGCGGAGCTGATCGTGGTAGACGACTCCGGCCACACCGGCAGCGACGCCATGCGCGGTCATCTGCGCGACGCGTTGGGCCGGTTCGCCGCCCGCTGAGCCGTGCCACGGTCGGTGAAGGTGGGCGGGTGTGATGATGGTCCAGGTCGAACCGACCTCGTCCGTGCCGTCATGGCATGTCCGCGTATCGGAGTGGGAGCGGAGGCCGGGGACGGCGCCACGCGACGTTGGTCAGGATGGCGAACATGATCAGAAGTGCCACTGCGACGAGGGTGATCAACCCTCCGGATGGATCGCCGGCCTCGCGCACCCTCAGGCAGGGGTCGCTGTTCGCGTGGTGGACGGGGACGTTGTCTCCAATATTCACGGCTTGGCCCGCATCGACCGTAACGCGCAGGGTCGATTGACACACCTCCCCACGGTCTGTCGTGAAATGAACCATCAGGAAGGTTCTTGCTCCGCGATGCTCGACGCCGGCGACCTCAGCCACCGCGTCTGATCCCCGGCGTTCGTCTGAAATTGACCAGGTGGCCAGCGCCGTGAGCGTGAGCGCAAAGGCCAGACCGAACGTCGAGAACACCCGTAGGAAGGTTCGGCTTGGCCGTCGAGGGCTCATGGTCGGACTCTAGAACGGGTCGGCAACGAACTGATGCGGTCGATGGCACCGGCGGAACGGGGCCACCGGCCTCGGACTCACCTCTTTACCTCGAACGAGGTGGCGGCCTGCCGCGACGGCATGGCGGCAACAACATATGCAACTGTCCCACTTGAACTTATATCGCACTGGGGGGCTTGCGGCAAGGCCCGGGTGTTGCCGCAAAATCGTCGGCCGGACCCAAGAATGGACGAAGAAATGGGGCACGACGTGCGTGGTGATCCACCCGGTCAGCGAAGTGCAGTGGACGACGGCCGCCTCGGAGGAATCGCGATGACCGAGCAGTACGTGTCGGGTCTCCACGAGGTCGACGAGACGCAGCACGCGCTCGTCGGCGGCAAGGGCGCGCACCTGGGGGCGTTGTCGCGGGTCGAGGGCATCCGGGTGCCGGCTGGCTTCTGCGTGACGACGCTCGCCTTCCGGCGAATCATGGCCGAGGTGCCGTGGATCGACGATCACCTCGATCAGCTGTCGCGCCTGAACCCGGACGACCGGGAGGCGATCCGCACGCTCAGTGCGGAGATCCGTCGGACCATCGAGGGGACCGCCCTCCCCGCCGAGGTGGCTGCGGCGATCACCCGGGCTCTCACCCAGCTCGGTGAGCGAGCTGCCTACGCCGTCCGATCCAGCGCGACGGCCGAGGACCTGCCGACGGCATCCTTCGCAGGTCAGCAGGACACGTACCTGAACGTCATGGGCCTGGCGGCGATCCTGGCGCATGTCAGCCGGTGCTGGGCCTCGCTCTTCACCGAGCGTGCCGTGACCTACCGCCAGCGGAACGGCATCGACCACCGCACGGTCCACATGGCCGTCGTCGTGCAGAAGATGGTCCTCCCGCAGGCGGCCGGCGTCCTGTTCACGGCCGACCCCGTCACGTCCAACCGGAAGGTCGCCTCCGTGGAGGCCGGCTTCGGCCTCGGCGAGGCCCTGGTCTCCGGGCTGGTGAACGCGGACGCCTACCAGGTGCGGGGCGAGGAAATCATCCACAGGGCGATCGCCACCAAGCGGCTTGCCGTCCACGCCCTGCCGGGTGGCGGGACGAGGGAACAGGCGATCGACCCGGAGCGGCAGGAGCAGCCGGCGCTGACGGATGCGCAGGTCGTGCGGCTGGTGCGGCTGGGCCGGCGGGTCGAAGCCCACTTCGGGCACCCCCAGGACATCGAATGGTGCCTGGTCGACGACGACTTCCAGATCGTCCAGAGTCGGCCGATCACCACACTCTTCCCCGTCCCCGAGGCCGACGACGCGGAGAACCACGTCTACGCCTCCGTCGGTCATCAGCAGATGATGACCGACGCCATGAAGCCCCTGGGGCTATCCGTGTGGCAGCTGACGGCCCTCGCGCCGATGCGCCACGCCGGGGGACGGCTCTTCGTCGACGTCACCCGGCACCTGGCATCGCCGTCGAGCCGCGCCGCCCTGCTCGACGCCCTGGGCACGTATTCCGATCCGCTGATGAGGGAGGGTCTGCTGCACCGGTAGGTGACATCTGAGATGGCTTGCCCTGGTGGCGGGCTGGAAGGATGTCGCTGTGCCCAAGCCCTACCCCCGTGAGTTC
>NZ_JBEOWQ010000115.1:0-2562 GCF_040296145.1 Micromonospora sp. NPDC002296 | reverse complement strand
AACTCACGGGGGTAGGGCTTGGGCACAGCGACATCCTTCCAGCCCGCCACCAGGGCAAGCCATCTCAGATGTCACCTACCGGTGCAGCAGACCCCAGCGATCTCACCCTGGACCTGTGCCTTGCCGGCGAACACGATGTCGTGTCGCAGGTGCGCTGTCAGCAACTTGAGATCGCTACGAGCGCGCCCGTAGCGATGCCGAGAAAGGCGTTGCAGCCGCCGGCTCTCGCGGACGAAGGTTCCTACACCGTGGCGGGACTCGATCAATCCCTCAGCGCGGAGGACACCCATAGCATTACGCAGGGTAATCGGACTAACCCGAAACCGTCCAGCCAGGGCTGTCTCCGCTGGCAGTTGCTCGCCCGCCTGCAACTCCCCGTCACGGATGCTACGTCGCAACTTCGCCGCGATTTGAAGGTACTTCGGTGCTTTTGCGCCCAGCTCGTCCGTCATCGCCGCCCTCACTCAGGTAGTCCTCTCTAGGACAACCCCTCCACGCCACTGTACGGCCACCTATCGCCTGACGCAGACCGGCCAATCTCCAACGTTCGCCAACACGCTGGTCGAGGGCTTGCGCGCGGGCAGCCCAAAGCCTACTGTCCTCTATAGGTCTACATGAGTCACGGCGGGCATTGGACCTGATCAGCCCACCGGGCCGCCCCGCACCGGCTCGTTCCAGCGTGCCGGGCGGGGCAGCGCTGTCGACAGCCCAGGACGGAGGCACATGGAGCCCAGCACAGACGCGGTTGGGAACGGGCCCGCTACCGGTGTCAACGGCACCCGCGAGGGCGGCGCGGTCTACCAATCTCGGCGGAACCTGCTGACGCCGGCCGACATCCGGTGGCAGGACTTCCCGATGACCAGGTTCGGTCGGCGTGGCCTCGGCCCGGAGGCAGTCGGCAGGTTCCTGCGTCGGGTCGAGGCCGATCTGGACACCCTGTACCAGGAGATTGTCACCGCTCGCGACGAGGCGCGCTACCACCGGGACACCGTGACGGAGCTGCGAGCGGAGCGCCGGCGTCCCCGCGAGCCGTGGGCACAGCGACCACGCGGCGAGTACAGACGCCCGCCCATGTGGCCGACCTACTCCCCCCGCCGGCAAGGCTGCCACCGTCAGCCGGAAGACGAAGCGGGCGATGGCTGACTACCCGGCGCTCCACGGCCCGTCCAGGCCGGACTGGAACTGCCTCGTCTGCGGCGAACCCTGGCCGTGCCTGGCCCGCAAGCGCCAGCTCAAGGAACTGTGCCAGTGCAACATCCGGACACTCGTCCGCTACATGACCGCGTACCTGCGTGACGCCCACGCGGAAATCACCGGCATGAGCACCGCCGAGATCACCGAGCGCATCGTCGGATGGTGCGGCAGACCGTTGGAGATGTGGGTGGTCCAGGAGCACCCGGCCGACGCGAAAGATCAAGACCGGCAACAACGCTATCTACCCAACCAGAAGGCAGGGAGATATGGACGGCACGAATAGCGACCCGGGGCAGCGCCGGAGCGAACAGGCCGAGGCCGCCGAGCGGGAGGCGGCGAGGCGACGGCTGTTGGAGCAGGCGGAGGCGGACCGGGTGCCGGTGGACGACACCACCAGGGCGGTGCCCGACCGGCGGTGGCGTCGTGACCACCCATGACCTGCCGATAGGCCGCCGGGTCGCCCGGTTACGGGCCCAACGGCGGATGACTCAGCAGATGCTGGCCGACCGGCTCGGCAAGTCGAAGAGCTGGGTCGACAAGGTCGAGCGGGGTGCCCGGGCCCTCGACAGGTTCACCGTCATCCGGGACCTCGCCGACGCGCTCCGTGTCGACCCGGTGGCGTTGCTCGGCCGGGACGGCCGGCCGGTGGCGACCCGTGTCGCCGTGGACGGCGTCGACGGGGTGCGGGCCGCCCTGGCGCGCTACGACACCGTCCTGGCCGGGCCGGTCGGCCGGGTGGCACCGCCGGCCGGTGAGCTGGGCCGGCGGGTGGGGCACGCCTGGCTGACGTACCAGCATGCCGACTATCCGCAGTTGCTGCGGATGCTGCCGGCCCTGCTCGGCGACGCCCAACGCGTCCACGCCGGCGGCGGCGGGCACGACGCGGCGGAGCTGCTGGTGCAGGCGTACCGGATAACGTCGTCGGTGCTGGTGAAGCTCGGCGAGGGCGACCTCGGCTGGCTGGCCGCCGACCGGGCGATGTCCGTGGCCAGGGGTGACGCGCTGCTGGTGGCGGCGGCAACCGTGCCGCTGGGGCAGGCGCTGCGCGCCCTCGGCCGCGCCCGGCCGGCCCTGGCCGTCACGATCGCCGCCGCGCACCGCATCGCCCCCACGGTGCTGCACGTCGGCCCGCCGCGCGAGCCGGCGCTGTGCGGGACGCTGCTGGTCCAGGCCGCCCTGGCCGCCGCCGCGTGCGGCGACGCGCGGAGCGTACGGGAGCTGGTCGACCGGGCGGCGGGGCTCGCCGGGCGGGTGGGCGACGGGCCCGACCGGCACTGGACCAGCTTCGGGCCGACGGCCGTCGAGTTGGCCCGGGTGGCGACCGCCGTCGACCTCGGCGACGGCGGCGAGGCGGTCGCCCGGCACGAG
>NZ_JBEOWQ010000114.1:0-2849 GCF_040296145.1 Micromonospora sp. NPDC002296 | reverse complement strand
GTACCCGCCGTGCGGGGCGTCCGGGGTGTCGGCCAGGGCGGCGAGGGCCCGCCGGTACGCCTCGCCGATCCCGGCCGCCTGCTCCGGGGTGAACTCGGCCGAGTGGTAGTGCAGGCTCAGCCGGACCTGGTCGGTGAAGAAGTCGCGCATGAACTCGGCGCGCAGGGCGAACTCGGTCTCGGTGCTGACCCGCACGTCGAGCAGCTCGAAGCCGGCCCGCTCGCGCAGCCGCTTGAGCAGGTAGAAGTGGGTGTAGTTGAACACCGTCTCGAACAGCGGGTCGGTGGTGGCGGCGTCGGCCTTCATCTGCGCCATCGGGTAGCGCCGGTGCGGCAACAGGTCCGCCTCGGCCCGGTAGACCCGGCCGACGAGGTCGGCCCAGCTTCCGTCGCCGAGGTCGACGCGCAGCGGCACGGTGTTGAGGAACAGCCCCATCGCGGTGGTGGCGCCCTCGGACTCGGGCCGGCCGCTCTGCTCGTACCCGGTGACGACGGCCGCCTCGGCGGCGAGCGCGCCGATGACCTTGACGTGCGCGGCGAGCAGCAGGGTCTTCAGCGGCACGGCGAGCCGGTCGGCCAGCCGCAGCAGCCGCTCGGACAGCCCGACGGAGACGTCCACCTCGTGGAAGACCACCGGGCGCTGCGCCTCGACGGTCGGCGGCTCCCAGCGGGGCAGCTCGGTGACCCCGCCGTCGGCCAGCACGTCCCGCCAGAAGTCCCGGTCGGCAGCGGAGGCGACGGCCCGGCGTTCCAGCCCGATGTAGTCGCGGAAGTGGTTGCCGGCCGGCGGCTCGGTCAGCGGCCGGCCGTCGCGCAGCCGGTGGTACGTGTCGAACAGCCGGGTGTGCAGCAGGGTGATGCTCCACCCGTCCAGGGCCGAGTTGTGCTGGCTGAGGCTGTACCGGTACAGGTCGTCGGCGAACAGGTGCACGTGGACGCGGACCAGCCCCGGCTCCCGCCAGACGAACCGGTACGCCTGCTCCCGGTCGTGCCAGTCGGCGTACCGGCGCTCCTGCTCGGCCGGGTCCAGGCCGCGCAGGTCGGTCACCCACAGCGGGGTCGGCGCGTCGGCGTGCACGAGTTGGAGGTACTCGCCGTACCCGGTGAGGTGGTAGCTGGTGCGGAAGATCGGGTTGTCGGCGACCAGCCGCCGCACCGCCTCGGTGAACGCGGTCTCGTCGAACGGCGCGCTGATCAGGAAGCTGATGATGTCGTGGTACTGGGCCGCGCCCCGGGCCAGCTCGTTCTGGAAGATCAGCCCGGCCTGGAGCTGCCCCAGCGGGTACGCGTCGACCACCCCGTCGGGCAGCAGCGCCCGGTCGGCCGGGGACACCAGGTCGAACGGCGCGTACGTGGGGGGCCGCTCGCCGGTCGCCGGGGCGGCGGCGAGGGCGGCGATGGTGGGGTGACGGAACATCTGCTGGAAGGTGAGGTCCAGCCCGGCGGCGTGTGCCCGGGCGAGCACGGTGACGAAGTGGATGGAGTTGCCGCCGAGGGCGAACAGGTTGTCCTCCACCCCCACCCGGTCCACCCCGAGCACGTCGGCCCACACCCCGGCGAGGATCCGCTCGGCGTCGGTGCGCGGCGGCACGTACGGGCGGTCGTCGGCGGGCGGGTCGGGCAGCGCCCGCCGGTCGAGCTTGCCGCTGCCGGACAGCGGGAACTCGGCCAACTCCACCACCCGGGCGGGGACGAGGTACCGGGGCAGCAGGCCGGACAGGTGCTCGGTGAGCGCCCGCTCGGCCACCGGGGAGCGGGTCAGCACGTACCCGAGCAGGTTGCCGTCGCGGGCCACCACCACGGCGTCCTTCACGGCCGGGTGGCCGCGCAGCGCCTCCTCCACCTCGCCCAGCTCGACCCGGTGGCCGCGCACCTTGACCTGGTGGTCGAGGCGGCCCAGGTAGTCGATGGTGCCGTCGGGCAGCACCCGGGCCAGGTCGCCGGTGCGGTAGACCCGCTCCTCCCCCGCGTCCGGGGCGGCCACGAACCGGTCCCGGGTCAGCTCGGGGCGGTTGAGGTAGCCCCGGGCGAGCTGCACCCCGGCGATGCACAGCTCCCCCGGCACCCCGACCGGCTGGACCCGCAGCCGCTCGTCGAGGACGTGCAGCCGGGTGTTGTCCACCGGCCGGCCGATCGGCACCCGCTCCCCGCCGGGCACGCAGCGGTGGTGGGTGACGTCGACCGTGGCCTCGGTCGGGCCGTACAGGTTGACGAGGGTGACGTGCGGCAGCAGCGCGGCCAGCCGGTCGACGTGGTGCGGGCCGAGCGCCTCGCCGCTGGCGAAGACCCGGCGCAGCCCGGCCAGCGGCGCGGTGTCGGCGGTGGCCAGCCAGTCGAGGAACGCCCCCAGCATGGACGGGACGAAGTGCAGGGTGGTCACCCCGTGCGCGGCGACCGCCGCGACGATGGCCTGCGGGTCGCGTTCCGCGCCGGGCGGCAGCAGGCACACCGACGCGCCCTCGCGGGCCCACCAGAACAGCTCCCACACCGACACGTCGAAGGTGGTGGGCGTCTTGTGCAGGATGACGTCGTCCGGGCCGATCGGGTGCAGCCGCTGCATCCAGGCGAGCCGGTTGGCCAGCGACCGGTGCTCGATCATCGCCCCCTTCGGGGCGCCGGTCGAGCCGGAGGTGTAGATGACGTACGCCAGGTCCCGCCCGTCGGCCTGCGCCTGGGGCGCGGGCACCGCCGCGTCGGGCGGCGACGCGGGCACCGCCGCGTCGGCCGGCGGCAGCGGGAGCACCGGGACGCCGTCGGGGACGGCCGCCGGGTCGGCGGCCAGCACGAGCGCCGCGCCGCTGTCGGCCAGCAGGTAGCCGATCCGGGCCGGCGGGTAGCCGGGGTCGACCG
>NZ_JBEOWQ010000113.1:0-2998 GCF_040296145.1 Micromonospora sp. NPDC002296 | reverse complement strand
CACCCGATACGCCAAACGGGCCTCTCTCTACCGATCCAGCCTGGTCCTCATCGCCGCCATCATCTGGCTTCCATGATCGACAGGACAGGCCCTAGTCGCCAACTCTGTGGAAGTCGCTCCAGCTCGATGGTCAGCCGGCCGATGTCGAGCGCTACCCCGTCAGGACGCCGCGCGTTGACGAGTACAGCAGCGGAGTACAGCAACCGACCAGCCCGCAGCAGCTCCCATGAGGCGGCCAAGGGCCATTCGATGTCGCTGAGTTCAAACCCCGGGTGCTCGATGGCGGCTTCAGGTTGGCCGTCGTTCGGCTCGGCGGCGGCTTGGGCTTGGCCGTCGTGTGGCTCTCGTGGCCTATGGCTATGAAGCTGCCGTATGAGCTGCCGACGAGTCAGCGGTGCAGTGCAACGGCGTACACGATGATGGCCAGTATCCCGGTCATGACGATGACGGCGCCGGTGTCGAAGACGAGTGAGTCGGAGCCACCGCACACGATCGCGACCTTTGGATTCGCCGGGAGGTAGCGGACCTCGTACTTCCGCCCGAGCTTGAGGTCTGACCCGGCGTGATCTTTGATCGTGTAATTGCCCTTTGGGGTGGAGTACTGGAGAGTCCCGGTCGTGACGGGGCCGTACGGTCCGATCCTTCGCTGGAGGCTGATGACCCTGCCGGTGACCGTGACCGTCTCACTGGAAAACCGCAGTCGCCACTGCCTTACCGTTGTCCGGCCCAAGGTCAGGTAGAAGACCGCGACCATGGCAATCCAGAGAAGCAGGATGAACCAGTACATTTGGTCGACTCTCTTCAGTGACTCATGACGGCCGTCACGGTAGTCACCGGACGCCAGCGGGCCGCAGAACAACCCCTGACCCAAGCTGTTGCTCCCTGCCCCCAAACCTGACCCCAGCGCGACGCCAACGGCCGCCATCGGCCGAACGCCAGCCGACAGCAGTCTTGATCTTTGTAAGGCAGGGGCTGGCTCCGCAGCTTGCCCTTCCGCGCTTGCGGCCTCGCCCTGCGGGCGGCCTCCGGCCGCCCTCGGGCAGCCCGCAGCGCCAGTGTCGATTGCATGGACCAGGTACGGATTGATCTTGACCAGGCGCCCTGAAGGATGCATCTAACGATGCAGGCCAGTGGGCCGGGCCCAGCTCGGCCCGTACTCCATTCCTAAACCGTGTGTCGCAGGTTCGAATCCTGCCGGGGGCACCTCAAAGATCAGCAGGCCGGGGGTTGACGTGTAGCAGCATGAGGGCGGTGTCGTCGACGGCGTGACCGCCGGCGTATCCGGCCGCGTCCTTCGACAGTCGGGCCAGGGTGTCGGTGGCGCCGGCACCGTGGGTGGCGGCAAGCGACTGCGCGAGGCGGTCCTCGCCGAACATGGGCCCCTGGCCACAGTCCCGGGCTTCGGTGATGCCGTCGGTGTAGAGCAGCAGCGCGTCGCCGGGGTTCAGGTGGAACGCGGTTTCCTTCAGGTGCTCTCGGCCGAGTCGCATCAATGGGCTCAGCAGGATCCCTGCCGCGTCGAGTGGTTCCACGGTTCCGTTCGCGCGGCGGATGAGGGCCGGTGGGTGTCCGGCGCTGGCGTAGTGCCCGCTGATGCCGTCGCCGGATGGGCGGAAAGTGGCAAGCGCGGCGGTGAGGAACCGGTCGCTGGTCTTCTGCTCCAGCATTGCCTCGTGCAGGCGGTGCAGGACCAGGCTGGGTCGGGCGTGCTGGGTGGCCTCGGCGCGGATCGTGTACCGGGCCAGGGCGGTCACCTTCGCGGCGTCGATGCCCTTGCCGCACACGTCACCCATCACGGCGCACCATGCCTTGCCGCGGGTGCGGAACAGGTCGTAGAAGTCGCCGACCACGTCCGCGCCGGCCACACCGGTGGTGTCGGCCGGCAGGTGTACGGCGGCGACGTCCATGCCGGGCGCGATCGGCATCCGTGGTGGCAGGAGGCTGTCCTGCAGGGTCCGGGCGAGCGCCGAGGAGGCGTCGCCGGCGGTGCGGGCGTCGTGCAGCGCCTGGCGCAGGGCGATCTCGGAGGTCACCGAACGGGCCAGGATCCGCAGCGCCTCGCGCTGCGGCTCGGTGAAGGGCCGGGCAGCGTCGTCCACCACGCAGAACCCGCCGAGTACCTGTCCATCCGGTGATAGCACCGGGTAGCCGGCCCACGCGCCGATGCCAAGCGCGCCGACTGCGGCCAGCTCCTTGATCCGAGGATCGGTGACGGCGTTCTCGGCGATCAGCGGCTCGCCGGTGCCGATCAGGATGTGGCACGGGCTGTCCCGGATGTCGTTTTCCCGGCCGGCTGTCGGGTCTACGCCGATCGCGCTCTTCCAGAACGACCGGCGGCCGTCCGCGACGGTGAAGAACGCCATCCGGGTGCCGGTGACGGCCAGAGCCAGCCGCGCGAGGTCGTCGAACGTGCCCTCGGCGGCGGTGTCCAGCAGCCCAGAGGCGGTGACCGCTGCCAGTCGTGCCGGGTCGAACACGGCCTGTGGCAGCTCGCCCGCCGCCGGAGGGATGGCCTCCTTGACCATCACGTCACTCCTCCTGCCGCTGCCGCTTTCAGGCACCGCTCCCGTTCCGTGTTCCGACTGAGGTGAAGAGTAGCGCCCCGCCCAGGCGATGGGCAGGACGCAGAACACCACGCTGGCGAGTGCCTGTGCCTGCACAGAGGTCGTGCCGTGCCACTACACCGGCGTAGAGGTCCGCGCCTGCCCTGGCCCACCGTCTCCTTCACCCACGCCCCGTACTCAGCGCGTCTCGCCGAAAGGCTCACCACCCCCGGGGCCGCCGAGTTCGCGCCGGATGAAGTCGAAGATCTCGGCGTCGGTCGCGTCGTCGAGGGTCTGCGTGACCGGTTTCTCCTCGGTCGGCGGCCGGGGGGGGGCCCCCCCCCCCCCCCCCCCCCCCCCCCCCCCCCAACAAGAAAGGGAGAGGGGGGGGGTGGGAGAGAGTGTTAGGGCTAGACGGGAGATATATGGTGGGGGCGGGGGAGAAAAAAAAGGGG
>NZ_JBEOWQ010000112.1:0-3011 GCF_040296145.1 Micromonospora sp. NPDC002296 | reverse complement strand
GCCATACCCACCCCACCCGCACCCGAGTGGACCAACACCGACTCACCCGCCCGCAACCCCGCCAGATCCCGCAACGCGTACCACGCCGTCAGGAAGACGAGGGGCACGGAGGCGGCCTGCGCGAACGACCAGCCGGCGGGCATCCGGGCGAGGCGCTCCCGGGTGGCGACCGCGAGCGGGCCGAAGCCCAGCTCGAACATGCCCATCACCCGGTCGCCGGGGGCCAGGTCCGTCACCCCCGGACCGACCTCCACCACCACACCCGCACCCTCGCTGCCCATCACCGCCGACGGATCCGGATACATCCCCAACGCGATCAACACATCCCGGAAGTTCACCCCGGCCGCCCGCACCGCGATCCGCACCTGCCCCGCGTCGAGGGGGACGGGGGTGGCCGACACCAGCGCGACCCCGTCGAGGGTGCCGGGGGCGGTCGCGGCGAGGTGCCACGCCCCGGACGGCGGCGGGGTCAGCTCGTCGGCCGTGGGCCGGACCAGCCGGGGCACGAACGTCCCGTCGGCGCGGACGGCGAGTTGGCCGCCGGTCGCCGTCGGGTCGGCCACGACGCCGGCCAGCACCGCGAGGGTCGCCGGGTCGAGCGGACCCTCGACGTCGGCGAGGACGATCCGGTCGGGGTGCTCCGACTGCGCCGAGCGCAGCAGGCCCCACACCGCCGCGCCCGCCAGGTCGGACACCTGGTCCTCGTCCCGGGCGACGACGGCGCCCCGGGTGACCACGACGAGCTTCGCGTCGGCGAGTGCGTCGGCGGCGAGCCAGGACCGCACCACGGTCAGGGCGTCGTTCGTGGTCGCGCGCACCACGCCGGGCACGTCGACGCCGGGGGCCGCGCCGGGCGTCCACAGCAGGGCCCGGGGGGACTCGGCCCGTGCGTCGGCCAGCGCCGTGGCGAGCGCGTCGACGTCGGGGAAGCCCGGCAGGTCGAGCCCGGCGATCGACGGCCCGAGCAACGCCCAGCCGGACAGGTCGCCGGCCGGGGTGATCTCCGCCGGCAGCCATGTCACCTCGAACAGCGACCGCGCCGCCGCGCCCGGGGCGGCCACCGCCGTCAGCTCCCGCAACACCAGCGAGTCCACCGACACCACGGCCGCGCCGGACTCGTCCACCGCCACCACGCGCACGCCGGACCCCTCGCGGGTCAGCCGGACCCGCAGCGCCCGCGCACCCGACGCGTGCACCTGCACGCCCTCGAACGCGAACGGCACCCGTGCCCCGCCACCCTCACCGGCCAGCAGCGACGCCACCGGGTGCAACGCCGCGTCGAGCAGCGCCGGGTGCACCCCGAACGCCGCCGCGTCACCGGCCGCCTGTTCCGGCAGGGCCACCTCGGCGTACGCCTCACCGGCCGCGGTCCACGCCCGCCGCAAACCCTGGAACACCGGCCCGTACACCAGACCATGCCCCGCCAGAGCCGCGTACCACCCGGTCAGGTCCACCTCGGCCGCACCGGCCGGCGGCCACTCCCCCAGCACCGGCTCGTCGGCCGACACCGGCTCCAGCGCACCCTCGGCGTGCCGGACCCAGGCCCCGTCGGCCTCCTCGTCCGGCTGCGAGTGCACGGTCACCGACCGGGCGCCCGACGGGTCGGCCGCGCCGACGCGCACCTGCACCCGCACCCCCGCCGACCCCGGCAACGCCAACGGCGTCAGAACGGTCAGCTCCCGCACCCGGGACACACCCACCTCGTCACCGGCCCGCACCGCCAACTCCACCAACGCCGTACCCGGCACCACCACCGAACCGGCAACCACATGCTCCGCCAACCACGGATGAGTCCCCGCCGACAACCGCCCCGTCAACAACACCTCGTCGTCCCCGGCGAGGCGCACCGCCGCGCCGAGCAGCGGATGGCCCGCGACGCCCAGCCCGGCGCCGGACACGTCGCCGACCTGCCACGACACCGCGTCGGGCCAGTACCGCTCCCGCTGGAACGCGTACGTCGGCAGATCGACCCGCCGCGCACCGGCCCCGGCGAACCACGACTGCCAAGCCACCGGCACACCGTGCACGTGCAACTCACCCAGGGCCGCCAACAGCCCCTGCGCCTCCGACCGGTCCCGACGCTGCACCGCCACCGCCAACACGTCCCCGCCGGCCGGCAGCACGTCGGCGGCCATCGCCGTCAGCACGCTCTGCGGACCGACCTCCAGGAACGTGTCCACCCCCGCATCACGCAACGCCGTGACCCCGTCGGCGAACCGCACCGCCTCCCGCACATGCCGCACCCAATACTCCGGGGTACGCAACTCGTCGCCACCGGCGATCGCACCGGTCACGTTCGACACCACCGGCAACCGGGGCGTCGCAAACGTGAGCCCGGCCAGCACCGACCGGAACTCGTCGAGCATCGGCTCCATCAGCGGACTGTGGAACGCGTGACTCACCGCCAACCGGCGAGTCCGCACACCCCGACCCCGCCACACCCGCTCGATCTCGTCGACGGCGTCGACCGCACCGGACACCACCACCGACGACGGCCCGTTCACCGCCGCGATCCCGACCCGGTCCGTGAACCCGTCCAGCGTCGGCAGCACCTCAGCCTCCGACGCGTTGACCGCCAACATCCCGCCACCAGCCGGCAACGCCTGCATCAACCGACCCCGCGCCGCCACCAGGACACACGCGTCGGACAGCGACAACACCCCCGCGACGTGCGCGGCCGTGATCTCACCAACCGAGTGACCCCCCACGAAGTCCGGCACCACACCGAACGACCCCACCAGGCGGAACAACGCCACCTCGACCGCGAACAGACCCGCCTGCGTGAACACGGTCTGATCCAGCAGGCCCGCCTCGACAGTGCCCTCCGCCGCGAACAGCACCGGCCTCAACGGCTGCGGCAACAGCCCGTCCAGCAGCCCACACACCTCGTCCAACGCCGACGCGAAGACAGGGAAACCGTCGTACAACTCGCGACCCATCCCGGCCCGCTGCGCCCCCTGACCCGAGAACAGCACCGCCAGCGGACCCCGGTCCACCGCGGAGCCGGTGAC
>NZ_JBEOWQ010000111.1:0-3089 GCF_040296145.1 Micromonospora sp. NPDC002296 | reverse complement strand
ACGTCAACACCACATCCCCACACACCACCGCCACCGCACCCGGCGACCGACCCACCCACCGACCCACCAACTCATGCACCAACAACCCACCCGAACCACCCGAACCCACCACCGCCGACGACCACGACCCCACCAACGACCGCTCCGCCGCACCCGCCAGCGGTTCGCGCAGGTACCGCCGGTCCGGCGCGGTCACCATGTCCCAGAGGGCGCCCACGAAGTAGTCGCGCAGCAGCCGGGCCTGCTCGGCACGGACCGCGTCGGTGTGGAAGTCCAGCGCCAGCAGCACCCGGTCGGAGACCGGGTCGCGGACGACGCCGATGTTGAGCGGGAAGTTCGTCGGTTCGGCGCGGACGGTGGAGAAGCTGCCGATCTTCCCGTCGAGGATCTCGGTGCCCCGGGCGGACAACATCTCGGCCATCACGTGGAAGTGGTTGTAGACGAAGTTGACGTTGACCGGCTGGTCCATGCCCAGCCGGCGTTGCATCTCGGCCATGGGGAAGCGGCGGTGCGGCAGCATGTCGCGCTCGGCCGCGAAGACCTCGGCGATCAGGTCGGTCCACCGGCCGTCGGGCAGCGCCAGCCGGAACGGCAGCGTGTTCAGGAACAGCCCCCGCACGTCGTCGCCGCCGCGCTCCTCCGGCCGGCCGTTTGCCGTCACGCCGACCAGCACGTCCGTCGCGCCGGTGGCGTAGCCGACCGTACGCAGGCAGGCCGCGACGAAGAGGGTCTTCAGCGGGGTGCCGCACCGGTTGGCGAGGTCCCGCAGCGCCGTGCAGAGTTCCGGGCTCAGCACCGTCTCCACCGAGCCGTAGCGCTGGCGAGCGGCCGTCGCGTACCACCACTCGCCCAGGAAGCGCCGTTCGGCGGCCAGCTCCGGCACGGGCCCGTCGGGCCACCGCAGCAGCCTGGTGTCCGGCGGGTCGGCCAGCCGCTCGCGCCAGAACTGTTCGGTCCCGGTCGATGCGAGGGCGGCGCGCTCCAGCTCGACGAAGTCGCGGTACTGCGAGGTCAGCGGCGGGTCCTGCGGCTCGACGCCGTCGCGCAGGCCCAGGTAGACCCGCATGATCTCGCTGAGCGTGGAGTGCAGGCTCCAGCCGTCGAACACGGCGTGGTGCTCGGTCAGCGTCCACTGGAACACGTCGTCCGACCGGCGGTGCACGTGCATCCGCAGCAGCGGCGGGCGATCGTGGTCGAACGGCGTGACCCGCTGGTGCTCCAGGTGGGACCGGATGATCTCGTCCTGCGCCGCCTCGTCGAGGCCGCGCAGGTCCTCGCAGCCGACCGGCAGGACCGCGTCCCGGTGCACGAGCTGGAGCGGCTCGCTGTAGTCGGTGAGCGACAGCGCCGTCCGCAGGACCGGGTGCCGGCGTACGACGTGGGCGACCGCCCGTTCGAATGCGTCGGCCTCGAACGGCGCCCGGACCTTCATGCTGTCGACGTTGTGGTACGGCAGCCGCTCCGGGTCGCGGGTCATCTCGTAGACCATGCCCACCTGCAACGCCGTCATCGGGTACGCGTCGACGAGGCCGTCCGGCAGGTGGGTTCGGTCGGCGGCGCTGACCAGGTCGAACGGTCGACGTACCGTGGCGTCCGGGATGTCGACGACCGTGCACACGGCAGCGAGTTCGGCGATCGTCGGGCGGTGGAACAGCTCCTGCAACTCGAACGTGATGCCGCTGGCGCGCGCCGCGCCGAGCACCCGGATGCTGCGGATCGAGTCGCCGCCCAGGTGGAAGAAGTTGTCGTGCCGGCCCACCTGAACCTGGCCGAGCGCCTCGACCCAGATCTCGGCGAGCCGCCGCTCCACCGGCCCCCGCGGTGCGACGTGGTCGCCGCTGCCGGCAGGGCGGGCGTCGACGGGATCCGGTAGCCGCCGGTGGTCCGTCTTGCCGCTCGGCGTCAGGGGGATCGCCGTCAGCTCCACGAACCTCGCCGGCACCATGTAGTCCGGCAGGCGGTCCGCCAGCCACTGCCGCAGCTCGGCGATCGGCACCGCCGACCCGGCTTCCGGCGACACGTAGGCGATGAGCTGCGGGGCCCCCGCGTCGTCCGGCCGGATCGTGACCACCGTGCCGGTGACGCCGGGGAACTGGTGGGCCACGGCCTCGATCTCCGTCAGCTCGACGCGGAAGCCACGGATCTTGACCATGCTGTCGGCGCGGCCGGCGTACTCCAGGGTCCCGTCGGGGCGCCACCGCGCCAGGTCGCCGCTGCGGTAGAGGCGGGCGCCCGGCTCGTCGCCGACCGGGTCCGCCACGAAGCGTCCCGCGGTCAACCCGGGCTGGCCGAGGTAGCACCGGCCGACCCCCGGTCCGCCGACGTACATCTCGCCGATGACGCCGACCGGGCAGGGCCGCAGGTGCCCGTCCAGGACGTGGATCGCCAGGTCCGCCAGCGGGCGACCGATCTGGGTGAGGGCGCGGGACAGGTCGTCCGGCTCGACCTCCCGGAAGGTGTTGTGCACGGTGGTCTCGGTGATCCCGTACATGTTCACCAGGCGCGGCCGGTCCCAGCCGTGCCGTTCCGCCCACCGGCGCACCGACCCGCGTTCCAGCGCCTCACCGGCGAACACGACGTAGCGCAGCCCCAGCTGGTGCTGGTCCCCGAGGCGGGCGTCGGCGGCCTCGAACTGGACGAACGCGGACGGCGTCTGACTGAACACGGTCACGCCCGCGTCCCGCACGAGCGCGTACAGGTCGTCGGGGCTGCGGGAGACCCAGTAGGGCACCACGACCAGCCGTCCGCCGGTGCTCAGCGCACCCCACATCTCCCACACGCAGACGTCGAACGACGCGCTGTGGAACATCGACCAGACGTCGTCGGGTCCGAAGCTGAAGTCCCGGGCCGCCGAGGCGAACAACCGGGACGCGTTGCGGTGGGTCACCGTGACGCCCTTGGGCCGGCCGGTGGAACCCGACGTGTAGATCACATACGCCGCACTGTCACCCGCCACCCCCACCGGAACAGGCACAGGCACAGGAACAGGAACGCCCGGGACCACACCCTCCGCACCAACCTCCACCACCCGCCACCGACCCACCGGCAACCGCCCCGCCGAACCCAACCCCCCCAACACCACCGACACA
>NZ_JBEOWQ010000110.1:0-3350 GCF_040296145.1 Micromonospora sp. NPDC002296 | reverse complement strand
CGCAGGATCGCGCCGTCGGCCCCCTGCGGGGCGAGCCGGCCGACGTGGGCGGCGACGCCGACGGCGAGCAGTTCGCACCCGCGTTCGGGCAGCCCGGCGACGGGCAGGCCACGCACCAGCCCGACGCCGCAGCCGCCGGTCACCTCGGCGGCCAGCCGGGCCAGCTCCGGGCCGAGGGCCGGCAGCGGGAAGTCGGCCCGGGACAACCCGTCGGGGGGTACGCCGGCGGCCTCCACGGCGGCGACGGCGGCCCGCAGCTCGGCGCGCTGGGCGTCGTCGACCGTGAGCCGCCACCGCCCGCCGTCGGCGAGTTGGTCGGCCCGCCAGCCGGCCGGCCCCCGCACCTGGTCGATCACCGCCACGGCGTCTCCCCCGGCTCGGGCCCGGCCGTCCCGGCCGAGCGTCACCTCCAGTCTGAACCGACATGGTGGGTGGGCGCGGCACGCTCTGCCAGGGGCATAACGTCGGCCGGCTGGTCTTCGCCTACGAGACCGGCCTGGTACGACCCGGACCGCCGGGCTGACGAGCGCCAGCACCGCCGTTTCCGCAGCTCACACGCCGGCCGGGTGGACACGTGACGGCAACGAAGAATTCTCGTTTTCACCGGATCGGGGGTCCAACCCTCCTAGTGTTGGGCACACCGGTGCTAGTCACGGAGTTGGCCACCCGAACGACGTCCCACGCAGTCAGCGGACGAAAAGTGAGGGAAGACGCGCATGAAGACACAGTCAGTTCTCGGATCGGCGGCGCTCGGCGTGGGTATCGGCACGCTCCTGCTCCCGGTCGCCGCGCTCGCGGACACCACGGTGTCACCGGCCACCACCCCCGTCGGCGGGACCGTGGTGCTCACCTCGACCTGCAACCCGAAGTCGGGCGACGCGATCTTCCGCGTCACCGGCCCCGACCGCGACCAGAACGTCCGGTCCACCACCGCCGCCGCCGGCGGCGGGCTCAGCGCCGAACTGTTCACCGCCGGGTTCACCCTCGGCACGTACACGGTCACGGCGACCTGCGGCGACGGGACCTCCTCAGGCAGCGCGACATTCACCGTCACCCCCATCGGCGGGGCCCCGGCCGGCACCGGCACCGACGCGGACAACCGCGGCCTGCTGGCCACCGGCGGCACCCTCGTCGGGGCCGCGGCCACCGGCGCACTGCTCCTGGCACGCCGCCGACGCCACGCGGTCAACCACGCCTGACGCCCTACGTCACCACCATCCTGAGACGGGTGCCCGCGCCGGCCCACGCCACCGCGGGCACCCGCCGCGCACGCGAAGGAGGCGCACGTGCCCACCGGCGACCGGGTCCCACGGACCGCCGTGGCGCTGATCGCGCTGGCCGGCGTCGCCGGCGGCGGACTACTCGCCCTCGGGGCGGCCCGCACCCACCCACCACCACCCCGGGTCGCCCCGGGCACCGGAACCGACCCGGCGACGGGCAGCGGCACCGTGCCCGGGACGCCGCTGCCCCACGCCGCGCCGGTCCGGATCACCGTCCCGGCGATCGACGTGCGCGCCGACCTGGTGCCGGTCGGCGCCAGCGCCGCCGGCGAACTGGAGGTCCCGCCGTCGGACCGGCCCACCGTCGCCGGCTGGTACCGCCTCGGGGTCAGCCCCGGCGAGGCCGGCAACGCCGTCGTCGTCGGGCACGTCGACTCCCGGGAGACCGGCCCCGCGGTCTTCTTCGCCCTCGGCCGGCTCCGGCCGGGCGACCGCATCCAGGTCACCCGCTCCGACGCGCGGACCGCCACGTTCACCGTGGACGGCGTCGGGTCGTACCCGAAGGCCCGCTTCCCCACCGACCTCGTCTACGGTGCGGGCACCGTGCCCCGGCTGCGCCTGATCACCTGCGGCGGCCAGTTCGACGAACACACCCGCTCCTACCTGGACAACGTCGTCGTCTTCGCCACCCTGCTCGCCTGACCTCCGCCCCCGCGCCAGCGGCGGCCGGGAGATCGCCTACGGTTGCCGTCAGTCCCGGTGCGGCGGAGGTGAGCGGTGGACCAGCAAACCGTGCAGACCCGATGGCTCGGGCGGCTGCCCGCCCTGTTACGCCGCCCCTGGAGCCGGCCGATCACGGACGCCGTGCCCGCCGCCGCACGGTCCAACCCGGACGCGGTGGTCGACTGCGCCGTCTACGTCGACGGGCGGCGCCAACCCGGGCGCCCGCACTACGCCGAGGCGTACGCGCAACGGCGCCACGGCCGGCGGCCGTTCGTCTGGCTGGGCCTGCACGACCCGACGCCGACCGTGATGGCCGCAGTCGGGTCGACCTTCGGCCTCGACGAGTACAGCGTCGCACAGGCCCTCGCCGACGGACACCGGCCGACCCTGCAACGACACGGCGACGTGACGCTGCTGGTGCTGCGCACCGCCGGCTACGTCGCGCACACCGAACTGACCGACACCTCCGAGGTGATCGACACCGGCGACGTGATGGTGTTCCTCGGCGACCGGTACGTCATCACCGTCCGACACGGCGCGGCCGGAGCACTCGCCACGGTGCGCGAGGACATCCAGCGCCGCCCGGCGGTGCTGGCCGAGGGGCCCTGGGCGGTGGCGTACGCGGTCTGCGCCCGAATGGTCGAGCTGTACCTGGAGGTCGCCGGTCACGTCGAGACGGACCTCGAACGGCTGGAGGAGACGGTTTTCGCCCGCGACCGGTCCGCCGACATCCAGCAGATCTACCAGCTCAAGCGGGAGATCGTCGAGTTCAAGCGGGCGGTGCTGCCGCTGCAGGCGCCGCTGCGGGCGCTGCTCGGGCAGCAGCCCGACGGCCCGCCCCCGGCCCTGCGCCGCTGGTTCGCCGACGTGGACAGCGACCTGGCCCGGGCCGTCGACCGGGTCGGCGCGTACGACGACCTGCTCAACTCGATCCTCCAGTCCCGGCTGGCGCAGTTGGCCGTCGAGCAGAACAACGACATGCGCAAGATCGCCGCGTGGGCGGCGATCGCCGCCACCCAGACCGCCGTCGCCGGGATCTACGGCATGAACTTCACCAACATGCCCGAACTGCAATGGCGCTACGGCTACGCGGGAGCGCTGCTGGTGATGGCAACCGCCGCACTGACCCTGCACCGGCTCTTCCGCCGCTCCGGCTGGCTCTGACCCGACATCCCCGCAGTCCACAGGCCCCCGCACAACGCCCCGCTCTCACCCCGTTGAGCAAGAAGTTCGTGTCGGGTTTCGCCGCCCGGTTGGCGTAGGTCTCCTCGGTGCGCGCGATGGGTGGTTTAGGGTGGGGTGTCCGGTGGTGGGGGTCACTGTGGGGGTGGAATCGGTGGGGGGTCGGGGGCGTTGTACATGGTTCACCCGGGCGGGACCGGCCCGGGGCAGTCCCCGGAACCGGGG
>NZ_JBEOWQ010000109.1:0-4126 GCF_040296145.1 Micromonospora sp. NPDC002296 | reverse complement strand
GCCGCCGAGGCGGCGGCGGTCGCCGACGTCGTCGACCGGCTGCCGGCAGGCTTCCGCACCCCGCTGGCCGACACGCCGCTGTCCGGCGGCGAGGCCCAGCGGCTCGGGTTGGCCCGGGCCTTCGCCGCGGCCGACCGGTTGCTGATCCTCGACGACGCCACGTCCAGCCTGGACACCGTCACCGAGCACCGGATCGCCCGTGCGGTGGCGGGGCAGCCGGGCGAGCGGACCCGGCTGGTGGTCACCCACCGGGTCGCCACGGCGGCGGCCGCCGACCTGGTCGCCTGGCTCGACGGCGGCCGGCTGCGCGCCGTCGCCCCGCACCGGCGGCTCTGGGCGGACCCGGCCTACCGGGCGGTCTTCCACGCCGACGGGCACGGCGGATGAGCCGCTGGGGACCCGGCACCAGCCACCGGGGACGCCGGATCGATCGCCGGGGCGACCCGGGCGCGACCCGCCCCGGGGTACGGCAGGTCACCTGGGCGGCGCTGCGGGCCCGCCGACCGGTCGTGGCGCGGCTCGCCGGTTGGTCGGTCGTCGAGGCGTTGCCGGCGCTGCTCTCCGGCGCGCTGGTCGCGCGGGCGGTCGACGAGGGCTTCCTGGCCGGCCGGCCAGGCGTGGGCCTGGGCTGGCTGGGGCTGCTCGCCGGGGCGGTGCTCGTCGGCGCGGTGGCGACCGGCCGGACGTACCGGAGCCTCGGCGCGGTGGTCGAGCCGTTCCGGGACGAACTCGCCGCCCGGGTGGTCCGGGCGGCCCTGCGGGACGCCACCCGGGCCGGCGGACGCGCGGACAGCGCCGCGGCGGCCCGGCTGACCCACCAGGTGGAGCTGGTCCGGGACACCTTCGCCGGCCTGCTGATGGTGACCCGGGGCTTCCTGTTCGCCGCCGGGGCCGCCCTGCTGGGGCTGGTCGCCCTGGACCCGGTGGTCGCGGCGCTGGTGGCCGCGCCCCTGGTCGCCGGGCTGGCCGTGTTCCTCGCTGCGCTGCCGGCCATGGCCGGGCAGCAGCGCCGGTACGTCCGCGCCGGGGAGGAGCTGGGCCGGGCCGGCGCGTCCGCGCTGTCCGGACACCGGGACGTGCGGGCGTGCGGGGCGGCCGGGCGGGTCGTCGCCGACGTGGGCCGGCGGGTGGCGGACCAGGCCGCCGCCGAGCGCATCCTGAGCCGGATGTCCGCCGTGCGCAGCCTCAGTATCGGCGTGGGCGGCTGGCTGCCGCTGGCGGTGCTGCTGCTGGCCGCGCCCCGACTGGTGGACCGGGGCCTGACCGCCGGCGCGTTGCTCGGCGCGCTGATCTACGTCTCCACCGGCCTGCAGCCCGCCCTGCACGCCCTGGTGCAGGGCGTCGGCGGCGGCGGTCTGCGCTACGTGGTCACCCTGGACCGCATCCTGCGGACCTGCCCGGACCCCACGGACGAGCCCAGCCCCCAGCGCGACGCCCCGACCCCGACGGCCGCGCCGTCCGGCCGGCCGGACGAGCAGTCATCGGGAGCACCGGACCCGGGCCCGCCGGCCGGGCCGGGCGGCACCGAACCGGCCGTGCGGGTGCGCGGGCTGACCTTCCGCTACGGTGCGGCGGCCCGGCCGGTGCTGGCGGACGTCACCCTGAGCCTGCCCGCCGGGGAGCACCTCGCCGTGGTGGGGGCGAGCGGGGCGGGCAAGTCCACCCTGGCCGCGCTGCTGTCCGGCCTGCTCGCCCCGCAGGCCGGCACGGTGCTCCTGGGCGGGGTTCCGGTGGCCGGTGCCCCGCCGAGCGCGCTGGCCCGGCTGCGGGTGCTGGTGCCGCAGGAGGCGTACGTCTTCACCGGCTCACTCGCCGACAACCTGCGCTACCTGCGCCCGGAGGCCGACGACGGCACCGTGTCGGACGCCGTGAATGCGCTCGGGGCGGGGGCGCTGGCCGCCCGACTCGGCGGGCTGGACGGGGCGGTGACGCCGGGCGCGCTCTCCGCCGGCGAGCGGCAACTCGTCGCCGCGGTGCGGGCGTACCTGTCCCCCGCCCCGCTGGTGATCCTCGACGAGGCGACCTGTCACCTGGACCCGGCGGCCGAGGCGAAGGTGGAGGACGCGTTCGCCCGCCGGCCCGGCACCCTGGTGGTGATCGCGCACCGGATCACCTCCGCCGTCCGGGCCCGCCTGGTGCTCGTGGTCGACGGCGAGCGGCCGGTGGCCGGCACGCACGAGGAGTTGTTGGACCGGTCGGCGGCCTACCGGGAACTCGTCGGGCACTGGGACGACCGGCCCACGCCGGCACCGGCCCGGCGGGGCTGACCCACCCGCCCCGCCGCCGCGCCCGCTCCACCGCTCCGCTCGGCTCGGTTAGCCGCCGGGCCCCGCCGCCGCCCCACCGCCCCGCCGCTCCGCTCGGCTCCGTGAGCCGCCGCGCCCCGCACGGCGGCTCGCGGCGGCGGTCTCGTGTCAGATCCAGCCGGACTCGCGGGCCACCCGGACCGCCTCGATCCGGGTCCGGGCCCCGGTCTTGCGGGCGATCCGCCCGAGGTGGTTACGGACGGTCCCGTGCGAGAGCCGCAGCGACCCGGCCACCTCGGCGACCGGGGCCCCGGCGGCGGTCAACCGCAGCACCTCGGTCTCCCGTTCGGTCAACGGGCTGTCGGCGCCGAGCGCCGCCAGCACCAACTCGGCGTCCACCACCGACTCGCGCCGGGCGAGCCGCCGGATCCCGTCGACCACCCGGTGCGGGGCCACGTCGCTGGCCAGGATGCCGACCGTCCGGCCCGGGGTGAACACGCCGTACAGGCCCCGGGCGCGGCGGGGGTTGGCGAGCACCAGCAGGGGGCACCGCTGTGTCGCCGTGCCGTCGGTGATCAGGTCGAAGTCCACCACCGCGACGTCCGGCCGGCCGACGCGGACCGCCTGGCCGACCGCGTCGCCGCGGCCCACCTCCGCCACCACGTGGATGTCCTCCTCGGCGGCGAGGACGAGCGACAACGCGCCCCGAACCAGTGCACCGTCCAGGGCGAGCAGGGTACGGATCACGGCGGACCTCTCCCGGGCAACTCCATTGATCACGGACAGTCAATATTCAAACACGTTACTGACGGGTCCGCTCGGTGAGCGGGCGGACCGGGCACGTACCGCGCCGGGCCCGCCCGCGACGGCTACAGCCAGCCGTCCCGTTGTGCCAGTCGGACGGCCTCCATCCGGTTGCGGGCACCGGTCTTGTGCAGGATGGCCGACAGGTGGTTGCGCACCGTCCCGTGGGCCAGGAAGAGCCGGCGGGCGATCTCCTTCAGCGGCAGGCCCTCGGCCGCCACCCGCAGCACCTCCAACTCGCGGCGGGTCAACGGGTTGTCCGGCGGGCTCAGCACGGCCGCCGCAGCGGCTGGGTCGATGACCCGCTCACCGGCGGCGGTCGTCCGGACCGCGCGCACCAGCTCCGACAGCCCGGCGTCCTTGCTGACCAGGCCGCGCGCGCCGGCCGCCAGGGCCGCCTCGACCAGCGGCGGGCTCCATCGGTGGCTCATCGCCAGCACGGCCGTCCCCGGGGCCTCGGCGGCCACCTTCGCCACCACCCATGCCGACTCGGGCACCCCCGGCTTCAGCTCCAGCACCAACACCTCGGGGCGCTCCCGGCGCAGCACCCCCCACAACTCACCGATGCCGGCGGCGTCGGCGACGACCTCGATGTCCTCCTCGTTCGACAGCGCGGCGCACAGCGCGCTGCGCAGCAGTCCCATCTCCTCGGCCACGACGACGTGGATCACCACGTATCTCCGATCTCGGGTACGCGTCGCGCCGCCCGGACCACCCGGCTCGATGCCGGGGGGCGGGTACGGTGCGCGCGGGAACGGACAGCGTCGGCCCGGAGCGGCGCCACGAAGGGTGCTCACGGGCCACGGTGGGCCACGTCGGGCGGCCGGCACGGCACGGGCCGGCGACCGCGGGACGGGCCGGGCCGCAGGCTCAGCCGGGGCGGACGGTCACCGCCGGGGCGCGGCCGTCGACCGGAACCGACGAGCGCGTGGTGCGCTCCCGGCCACCGGCGTACGACGGCCAGCGGGCGTCGTCGGTCGAGGCGGGCACGGGCCCGGAGCTGGCACGGGCGTCGTCGGCACGCTCGGTGGGCGGCACCGGCCGGCCGGGCCCGCCCGACGGCTGCGCCTCAGCCA
>NZ_JBEOWQ010000108.1:0-4739 GCF_040296145.1 Micromonospora sp. NPDC002296 | reverse complement strand
CGCCGCGTCGCCCGCCGCCTGTTCCGGCAGGGCCACCTCGGCGTACGCCTCACCGGCCGCGGTCCACGCCCGCCGCAAGCCCTGGAACACCGGCCCGTACGCCAGACCATGCCCCGCCAGAGCCGCGTACCACCCGGTCAGGTCCACCTCGGCCGCACCGGCCGGCGGCCAGTCGCCCACGCCGGGCTCGTCCGGGGAGGCTGCCTCCAGGACGCCCTCCGCGTGCCGGACCCAGCCCGCGTCGTCGTCCTCCGGCTGCGAGTGCACGGTCACCAGCCGGGCGCCGGACGTGCCGGCCGCGCCGACGCGCACCTGCACCCGCACCCCCGCCGACCCCGGCAACGCCAACGGCGTCAGAACGGTCAACTCCCGCACCCGGGACACACCCACCTCGTCACCGGCCCGCACCGCCAACTCCACCAACGCCGTACCCGGCACCACCACCGAACCGGCAACCACATGCTCCGCCAACCACGGATGAGTCCCCGCCGACAACCGCCCCGTCAACAACACCTCGTCGTCCCCGGCGAGGCGCACCGCCGCGCCGAGCAGGCCGTGGCCGGCCGCGCCGAGTCCCGCGCCGGAGACGTCACCGCCGAACGAGCGGTCCACCGCCGGCCAGTACCGCTCCCGCTGGAACGCGTACGTCGGCAGGTCGACCGGGGCTGCGCCGGATTCGGCGTACACCCTCGCCCAGTCGACGCCGACGCCCGCGACGTACAGCTCCGCCAGGCCGGACAGCATCTGCGCGGGGCCGCTCTCGTCGCGGCGCAGGGAGCCCACCACCACGCCGGGGCCGGCCGGGGCGGCGGCCCGGTCGAACGCGTCCTGGACCACCACCTTGAGCACCGGGTGGGGGCTGACCTCCACGAAGACCCGGAAACCCTCGGCGATCAGCCGGTCGACCACCGGCGCGAGCCGGACCGGTTCGCGCAGGTTGCGGTACCAGTAGTCGGCGTCGAGCTGGGCGGTGTCGATGAGGTCGCCGGTCACCGTCGAGTAGAAGGACACGGCGGTCGACTCGGCGTCCACGGCGCCGAGCGCGGCCGACAGGTCGTCGCGGACCGCCTCGACGTGCGCGCTGTGCGAGGCGTAGTCGACGGCGATCCGCCGGGCCCGCAGGTCGCGCTCGGCGCAGTGCGCGAGCAGCGCGTCGACGGACTCCGCCGCGCCGGAGACGACGGTCACGGCGGCGCCGTTGACGGCGGCGATCGACAGGGTGTCCGCCCACGGCGCGATGAGCTGCTCGGTGTCGGCGGCCGACAGGGGCACGGAGAGCATGCCGCCCCGGCCCGAGATCGCCAGCAGGCCACGGCTGCGCGCCACGACCAGCCGCATCGCGTCCGGGAGGGTGAGGGCGCCGGCGGCGCACGCGGCGGCGATCTCGCCCTGCGAGTGGCCGACGACGGCGTCCGGGGCGATCCCGCACGCCTTCCACAGCCGTGCGAGGGACACCATGACGGAGAACAGGGCGGGCTGGACCACGTCGACCCGGTCCAGCGGCGGCGCGCCGGGCGCCTGCCGCAGCACGTCCTCCAGCGACCAGTCCACCAGCCGGGACAGCTCCTCGGCGCACTCCCGCATCCGCTCCCGGAAGGCCGGGGACGACTCCAGCAGGTCCAGCGCCATCCCGACCCACTGCGAGCCCTGGCCGGGGAAAACGTAGGCGACCTTCGGCGTGCCGTCGACAGGGGTCGGCGCGGCCTCGGAGCCGGCGAGCGCGGCCAGCTCGGCGAGGGCGGCCTCCCGGTCGCCGGCGACCACGACCGCCCGGTACGGGTGGTGGGCCCGTCGGGTGGCGAGGGAGAGCCCCAGGTCGGCGAGGGTCAGGTCGGCGTCCTCGGCGAGCTGCCCACGGACCCGGGAGGCCTGCTCCCGCAGGGCCTGCGGGCTGCGCCCGGACACCGTCAGGGGCACGCCGGCCGGGCCGGCCAGGCCGGGCTGATCCGGGGCGGGGGTCGGCCGGGCGGCGGGGGCGCTGTCGTCGGGTGCCTGCTCGATGATGGTGTGCACGTTGGTGCCGCTGATCCCGAACGAGGACACGGCGGCGCGGCGGGGCCGGTCGACGGCGGGCCACGGCCGCGGCTCGGTGAGCAGCGCCACCGCGCCGGAGTCCCAGTCGACGTGCGGGGACGGCTGGTCCACGTGCAGGGTGGACGGCAGCAGACCGTGCCGGATTGCCATGATCATCTTGATCACGCCGGCCACCCCGGCGGCGGCCTGGGAGTGCCCGATGTTCGACTTGATCGACCCGAGGAACAGCGGCCGGTCCACCGGCCGGTCCTGCCCGTACGTGGCCAGCAGCGCCTGCGCCTCGATCGGGTCGCCCAGCATGGTGCCGGTCCCGTGCGCCTCGACGGCGTCCACGTCGGAGGCGCCGAGCCGGGCGTTGGCCAGGGCCTGCCGGATCACCCGCTGCTGCGACGGCCCGTTCGGCGCGGTGAGGCCGTTGGACGCGCCGTCCTGGTTCACGGCGGAGCCGCGCACCACCGCCAGCACCCGGTGCCCGTTGCGCCGGGCGTCCGACAGCCGCTCCACGAGCAGCATGCCCACGCCCTCCGACCAGCCGGTGCCGTCGGCGGACGCGGCGAACGCCTTGCACCGGCCGTCGGGGGCCAGGCCGCCCTGGCGGGAGAACTCCGAGAACATGCCGGGCAGCGCCATCAGGGCGACGCCGCCGGCCAGCGCCAGGTCGCACTCGCCGCCGCGCAGGGCCTGGGCGGCGAGGTGCAGGGCGACCAGGGACGACGAGCAGGCGGTGTCGACGGTGACGGCGGGGCCCTCCAGCCCGAAGGTGTAGGAGACCCGTCCGGAGGCGACGCTGCCGGCCGTGCCGGTCAGCAGGTGCCCCTCCAGGCCGTCCAGGTCCTCGTTCCCGCCCGTGGCGTAGCCGGAGGAGGCCGCCCCGACGAAGACGCCGGTGGCGGTGCCGGTCACGCCGTCGGGGTCGACACCGGCGTACTCGAAGGCCTCCCAGGCGGTCTCCAGCAGCAGCCGCTGCTGCGGGTCCATGGCGAGGGCCTCACGGGGGCTGATGTTGAAGAAGCCGGCGTCGAAGTCGGCGGCGTCGTAGAGGAAGCCGCCCTGGTCGGTGACGGTGCTGCCGGTGTCGTACAGGCGGTCCAGGTCCCAGCCCCGGTCGGTGGGGAACCCGCCGATCGCATCGGCGCCGGAGGTGACGAGCTGCCACAGCTGCTCCGGGCTGGCCACCCCGCCCGGGTAGCGGCAGGCCATCCCGATGATCGCCACCGGCTCGTCGGTCGCGCCGGCGCCGACCGGGCGGACGGCCACGGCGGCGTCGGTCGCGGCGAGGCCGAGCTGCCCGAACAGGTACTCGGCGAGCCGGGCCGGGGTGGGGTGGTCGAAGGCCAGCGTGGCGGGCAGCCGCAGCCCGGTCGCCGAGCCCAGCCGGTTACGCAGCTCCACCGAGGTGAGCGAGTCGAAGCCCAGTTCCTTGAACGCGCGGGCGGCCGGCACGGCCTGTGCGGAGGCGTGGCCCAGCACGGCCGCGGCCTGCCCGCAGACCAGCTCCACCAGCAGCCGCCGGGCGTCCGCCTCGGGCAGGCCGACGAGCCGGTCCCGCCAGGAGGCCCCCGCCGTGGGGGCACCGCCGGCCCGCCGCCGACCGCCGGCGCGCACGAGCTGCCGCAGCAGCGGCGGCACCTGGGACGCGTCGCCGGTGACCTGCAACCGGGCCGCCACGACCACCGGCGACACCGCCGGCAGGGCCGCGTCGAACAGTTCGGCGCCCTCGGTCGCGGAGAGTCCGGTCATCCCGACCCGCCGCTGCCGCTGCTGGTCGTCGCCGTCGAGGTGCGCGGTCATCCCGCTGGTGGTGGCCCACAGGCCCCAGGCGACGCTCGTGGCGGCCAGGCCCCGCTGCCGGCGGTGCCCGGCCAGGGCGTCGAGGAACGCGTTCGCCGCCGCGTAGTTGCCCTGCCCGGGCGAGCCGAGGGTGGCCGCGAGGGAGGAGAACGTCACGAACGCGGCAAGGTCCAGGTCGGCCGTGGCCTCGTGCAGCGCCCACCCGGCGTCGACCTTCGGCGCCATCACCGTGGTGACGGCCCGCTCGTCGAGCGAGGTGACGGTGGCGTCGGCGAGCACCCCGGCGGCGTGCACCACCGCGGTCAGCGGGTGTGCCGGGTCGACGCCGCCGATCAGCTCCCCGACCTGGGCGGGGTCGCTGACGTCGACCGCGACGGCGGAAACCCGCGCGCCCGCGTCGGTCAGCTCACGGACCAGGCCGGCGTAGTCGTCGCGGCCGTCGTCGTCGGGGTGCCGGCGGGAGGCGAACAACAGGTGCCGGGACTGGCCGGTGGTCACCAGGTGCCGGGCCACCACCCCGGCCAGCGTTCCGCCGGCGCCGGTGATCAGCGTGGTGCCGTCCGGGTCGATCGGGGCGGGGATGCGCAGCACCACCTTGCCCACGTGCCGGGCCTGACTCATGTGCCGCAACGCCCGCCGGGCGTGCCGCACGTCCCACACCCGCACCGGCAACGGACGCAACACGCCCCGCTCGAACAGCGCCAGCAACTCCGTCAGCATCTCGCCGATGCGGGCGCTGCCGGCCTCGTTCAGGTCGAACGACCGGTACGCGACGCCCGGGTATTCGGCCGCCACCGCCTCCGGGTCGCGGACGTCGGCCTTGCCCATCTCGACGAACCGGCCACCACGCGGCAACAACCGCAACGACGCGTCGACGAACTCACCCGCCAGGGCATCGAGCACCACATCCACCC
>NZ_JBEOWQ010000107.1:0-4812 GCF_040296145.1 Micromonospora sp. NPDC002296 | reverse complement strand
TCGCCCACACCCGAACCCCACACCACCGCACGGTGCTCCAACGCCGCCCGCGACGACACCAACGACCACGCCACATCCACCGCCACCAGATCGGAGCGGCCCCGCACGAACGACGCCAACCGCGCCGCCTGACCCACCAACGCCCGCCCGGAGCGACCCGACACCACCCACGGCACCGGCAGACCAACCACGGCCTCCGGCCCCGGGACAGACTCCACCCCTGGCACAGGCTCCACCCCGGACTGCGGCTCCGGCTCCGGCTGTTCCAGGATCACGTGCGCGTTCGTCCCCGAGATGCCGAACGACGACACCCCCGCCCGACGCGGCCGGCCCACCTCGGGCCACCCCCGCGACTCGGTCGCCAGCTCGACGGTCCCCGCCGACCAGTCGATGTGCGATGACGGCTCGGCGACGTGCAGGGTCGCCGGCACCACCCCGTGCCGCATGGCGAGGACCATCTTGATGATCCCGGCGACGCCCGCCGCCGCCTGGGTGTGACCGATGTTCGACTTCACCGACCCCAACAACAACGGCACATCCCGACCCTGCCCGTACGTCGCCAACAGAGCCTGCGCCTCGATCGGATCACCCAACGTCGTACCCGTACCGTGCGCCTCCACCACATCCACATCACCCGGCGACAACCCCGCCGACGCCAGGGCCTGCCGGATCACCCGCTGCTGCGACGGACCATTCGGCGCGGTGAGACCGTTCGACGCACCGTCCTGATTCACCGCCGAACCCCGCACCACCGCCAGCACCCGACGACCATCCCGCCGCGCATCCGACAACCGCTGCACGACGAGGACGCCGACGCCCTCGCCCCACGCGGTGCCGTCCGCGTCCTCGGCGAACGCCTTGCACCGCCCGTCGGCCGACAGTCCGCCCTGCCGGGAGAACTCGATGAACGCGCCCGGGGTGGCCATCACGGTGACGCCGCCGGCCAGCGCGAGGTCGCACTCACCGGACCGCAGCGCCTGAGCCGCCAGGTGCAACGCGACCAGCGACGACGAGCACGCGGTGTCCACCGTCACCGCCGGGCCCTCGAACCCGAACGAGTACGACACCCGACCCGACAGGACGCTGGCGGAGGCGCCCGTGGCCCCGTACCCGGTCAGCGCCTCACCGGCCTGGCGCACCACGGTCCCGTAGTCCTGGCCGTTGGTGCCGGCGAACACCCCGACCCGGGCCCCGCGCAGGGCGAGCGGGTCGATCCTGGCGTCCTCGAACGCCTCCCACGACGTCTCCAGCAGCAGCCGCTGCTGCGGGTCCATGGCGAGGGCCTCGCGCGGCGAGATGCCGAAGAACTCCGCGTCGAACGCGCCCGCCTCGTGCAGGAACGCCCCCCGGCTGACGTACGACGACTCAACGGAGTCACGCAGGGACGCCAGGTCCCAGTGCCGGTTGGTCGGGAACTCCGACATCGCGTCGACACCGTCGGCCAGCAGGTCCCACAGCTCGGCCGGGGATCCGGCGCCGGCCGGGAAGCGACAGCCCATGCCGACGATGACGATCGGGTCGTCGGCGACGACCGGGCCGCCGACCACGGTCGAAGCGGGCAGGGCCCGACCGCCGAGCAGTTCGGCGTGGATGTGACCGGCGAGGGCGGTCGGGTTCGGGTAGTCGAACGCCAGCGTGCTGGACAGCGTGAGGCCGGTGGCCGCGTCGAGCCGGTTGCGCAGTTCCACGGCGGCCAGGGAGGTGAAGCCGAGGTCCTGGAACGCCCGGTCGGGTGCCACCCGGTCCGCGGAGTCGTGGCCGAGCACGGCGGCGACCTCGCCGCGTACCAGGTCACGCAGTGCGTGCTCCTGCTCCGTGCCGGACATCGCCGCGAGCCGGGCGAGCAGCGCGGACGTCGGCGCCGGGCCGGCGGCGGCGAGCGCGGCCGGCGCGGCCTCGGCCACCAGGTCCCGGGTGAGCGGGTCGGGGCGCGTGCCGGCGACGGCGGCCACCCGCGCCCAGTCGATGTCGGCCACCACGAGGTACGTCTCGTCGCGCCCGAGCGCCGCGGGCAGGGCCTCGACGGCGGTCCGGGGTGCCATGGCCCCGAATCCGTCCCGGGCCAGGCGCTGTTCGAACTCGCCGGCGCTCACCCCGCCGTCGGCCCAGAGGCCCCAGGCGAGCGAGGTCGCCGGGAGTCCCTCGGCGCGACGGCGCTGGGCCAACGCGTCGAGGAAGGCGTTGCCCGGCGCGTAGGTGGCCTGGCCGGCCCCGCCCATGATGCCGGCGAGGGAGGAGAAGAGCACGAAGGCCGACAGGTCCGCGCCGCGGGTCAGCTCGTCGAGGTTGGTGGCGGCGGTCACCTTGGCCCGGAGCGCGGCGGCCATCTGGTCGACGGTCACCGCGTCGATCACGTTGTCGTCGAGCGCGGCGGCGGTGTGCACGACGGCGGTCAGGGGAAGGTCGTCGGGGACCGACCGCAGCAGGTCGGCGAGGGCGGGGCGGTCGGCCACGTCGCAGGACGCCACGGTGACCCGGCTACCGAGCGCGGTCAGCTCGTCGACGAGCGTCCCGACGCCCGACGCCTGCGGACCCCGGCGGCTGACGAGCAGGAGGTGTTCGGCGCCGGCGGCGGCCAGGGCGCGGGCGACGTGTCCGCCGAGGGCCCCGGTGCCTCCGGTGATCAGCACGGTGCCGCGCGGCGTCCACGGGTCGCGGGGGCCGCCGTCGCCGTAGGTGGCCCGGACGAGCCGGCGGGCGTGGCAACCGGCTGCGCGCAGGGCGACCTGGTCCTCCGCGCCGGGGCCGGCGAGCAGCGTACGGAGGGTCCGGACGGCACCCCGGTCAGGGCGTTCAGGCAGGTCCACCAGTCCACCCCAGCGGTGCGGGTGCTCGGCGCGCAGCACGCCGCCGAAGCCCCACGTCATCGCCTGGGCGGGGTCGACATGCCGGTCGCGGGAGCCGACGGAGACCGCGCCCCGGGTGGCGATCCAGAGCCGGGCGGCCATCCCGGCGTCGCCGAGGGCCTGCGCGAGCACGACCGTGCCGGCGAGGCCGGCGGGCACGGTCCCGGTCTCCCCGTACGGCCGGTCGTCGAGCGCGAGGAGGGACAGGACGGCGGTGCCGGCGCGGTCCCGGTCCGGCAGGGCCTCGGTCAGGTCCCGGGCGAGGCGCTTGCGGTCGCAGCCGGCCTCGACCTGAACGGTGCGGGTCCGGGCGGGGTCGAGCGCGGCCACCCAGTCGCCCACCGACGGGTCGGCGTCAGCGGGTACGACCAGCAGGAAGTCAGTGGCCTCGGGCCGGGTGGGGTCGTCCACGACCGGCTGCCAGGCCACCCGGTACCGCCAGGAGTCGAGGGTCGCCTCGGTCTCCCGGCGACGCCGCCAGGTGGACAGCGCCGGGAGCACCTCGGCGAGCGGGGTGTCCGCGTCGACGGCCAGGCTCTCGGCGAGGGCTGCCACGTCCTCCGCGTCGATGGCGCGCCAGAAGGCGTCGTCCTCGGCGGTACGCCGGGTGCCGGCGGGGCGGTGGGATCGGGTGGCCGCGTTGAGCCAGTAGCGCTGGTGGTCGAAGGCGTAGGTGGGCAGGTCCACCGCCCTCGGCCGGACGCCCGCCTGTGCGAGGTACCCGGCCCAGTCCACCGACACCCCGGCCGCGTGCAACTGGCCCACCGCCGCCAACAGCGACTCCACCTCCGGACGGTCCCGACGCAACGCCGCCACCCGACACACCCCGTCACCCTCGGCGACATCGGCCACCATCGCCGTCAGCACCGCGTCCGGGCCCACCTCCAGGAACGTGTCCACCCCCGCGTCACGCAGGGCGGTGACCCCGTCGGCGAACCGCACCGGCTGCCGCGCATGACGCACCCAGTACGCCGAATCAGCGATCTCCAGGGGGTCCGCCACCGCACCCGACACGTTCGACACCACCGGCACGGTCGGGGCACGCCACGACAACCCCGCAACCACGGAGGCGAACTCGTCGAGCATCGGCTCCATCAACGGGCTGTGGAACGCATGACTCACCGACAGCCGTCGGGTGCGCACGCCCCGCTCGCGCCAGGTTCGTTCCACCTCGTCCAGCGCCTCGACCGCTCCCGACACGACGACGGCCGTGGGCCCGTTGACGGCGGCGATCCCCACCCGGTCGGCCAGCCCCTCCAGGACGGCCAGCACCTCGGCCTCGGACGCGGCCACCGCCAGCATTCCCCCACCGGCCGGCAGGGCCTGCATCAGCCGACCCCGCGCCGCCACGAGAACGCACGCGTCCGCCAGCGACAACATCCCCGCTGCGTACGCAGCAGTCACCTCACCGACCGAGTGCCCCGCGAAGAAGTCGACCCGCACGCCCCACGACCGCAACAACTCCCACAACGCCACCTCGACGGCGAACAACCCCGCCTGCGCAAACACCGTCCGATCCAACACACCCGCCTCGGCGGAAGCCTCGAAAACAACCTCCCGCAACGGCGGGAACCCACCGTCGAACTCGCCATCGACCAGCCCACACACCCGGTCGAAGCACTCCGCGAACACCGGGAACCGGTCGTACAGCTCCCGACCCATCCCCACCCGCTGCGAGCCCTGACCCGTGAACAACACCGCCCGACGACCCGACGACACCACACCCGACGCCGCCGCACCCGACACCGCATCCCCGGCCGCCACCGCGTCCAGGCCCGCCACCAGCTCACCCACACCCGAACCCCACACCACCGCGCGGTGCTCCAACGCCGCCCGCGAGGACACCGACGACCACGCCACGTCGGCCGCCGCCAGGTCGGACCGGCCGCGCGCGAACGACGCCAGTCGCGCCGCCTGGCCCAGCAGGGCCCGCCCGGAGCGACCCGACACCACCCACGGCACCGGC
>NZ_JBEOWQ010000106.1:0-4918 GCF_040296145.1 Micromonospora sp. NPDC002296 | reverse complement strand
CGGTGGAGGTGGCGACGTAGACGTCGTTGAGGGTTCCCTGGGTGAAGGCGACGATGTCGTCCTTGCCGTCACCACTGAAATCCGTCGACGAACCCGGGGCGATGCCGGTGACCCGCCGGGCCTCGGCGAGCAGTGACCGGGCCTTCGCCTGTGACTGGTCGTAGCGGTCGGGGAAGCCGGATCGCTGGACGCACTGCGCGACCTGGCCGGCGGTGAAGCCGGGGTTGTCGCGGTCGCAGGCGATCGCCCTGGTGAAGAACTGCGTCGACGAGTAGACCGGGTCCATGATCTGCTCCGGCGTGCCCCAGCCGTAGTCCCAGCGCTGCTGGAACACGCCGAGGGAGGACTTGTCCCCGCAGGGCAGGTTGTTCATGTGGGACTCGACCCAGCCGGTCTCGAAGCCGGCGAGCATCACCTTGTCGTTGACGCGAAGGTTGAGGCCCACCCGGTGCACGATCACGATGATCGACGGGTCGTGGTTCGCCGGTATCGAGGTGCAGGCCAGCGTGCCGAAGTTGTCGTTCGACGGGGCCGCTGCGACGGGTGCGACCGGGGCCGTCACCGCCAGCGTGACGGCGACGGCAGCGGCCAGCCGGGCCGCGAGGGGGAAGACGGCGGGTGTTCGGGTGGGAGTGTCCATGACGGCCCCTCCGGGAAGCGGGGAACGGTGGTCCGGGTGGTGGGCCGCTGTGCCGGGAGGCGAGGACAGCGGCGAGCAATGCGAAGGCATCTGTCGATAGATGGGTGAAACTTACGGCCACTCGACGATGCAGTCAAGGAAGAAACTTTCGTGCGGGTGGAGGTCCCGAGATCGGCTCCCACCTGCGGGAATGTCGAACGACGGGGTGTCCCGCCCCACTCGGTCGCGACCGTGGGTATTGACAGCAATCGAACGAGTTGGCTTCACTTCCGCCAGTGGCGCCGTCCAGGAGCCCACCCGCAGAGGTGACACATGGCCCGATCGCGCGGCTTGCGTACCGTCGCCCTCACCGCTGTCCTCGCCATGGCTGCCGCGTCCGCGCCGTCTGCGGCGTCCGCCACGCCGGGCCCCGCCACCGCGCCGACGACCACTGCCTCGGCCTCGGGCGACCCCGGCGCCGTCGGCTGGGACGTCTATCGTCGCCTCGACCGGCTGCCCCACCTCGGCAGCGGCTCACGGACGCGACAGTTCTCCAGCTACGACCGGGCCGGCGGCAACGACGACGGGTTCAGCGGCGCCCATTCCTGCCTGCGCACGGACGGCGGCTGCGTGATCGCCGAGGACCACGGCGCCGGTGAGATCGAGTCGATCTGGTTCACCCGCGACGACGGCGCGGTCGACGCCACGGGGTGGATCCGCATCGAGTTGGACGGCGTGACGGTCGTCGACACCGGGTTGCAGCACCTCGTCGACGGCGGCCTCGGCGCCCCGTTCGTCTACCCCCTGGTGAGCAACGCCGACCAGACGTCCGGCGGGGTGACCGTCAAGGTGCCGATGCCCTACCGACGGTCGATGCGCGTCACCACCCAGCACAACCCCCTGTTCCACCACGTCACCTACCGCAGCTTCGCCGACGCCCAGGGAATCCCGTCCTTCGATCCTGCGGACACCGCCACCGACGTGGTGAACCTGCTGCGGGCCGCCGGCACCCGCGATCCCAAGCCGGCGCAGCCCGGCGCGGCCACGATCGGCGGCACCCACACCGTTCCCGCAAACGGCCAGGTCACCCTCGCCAGCCTGACCGGTCCCCGGGCGCTCACGGCGCTGCGCCTGCGAGTGCCCGACGCGAGCGCCACCGACTCCCGCCTCGGGCGGCTGCGGCTACGGATCACCTTCGACGGCCGTACGACAGTGGACTCGCCGGTGGCAGAGTTCTTCGGCTCCGGGCTCGGTGAGCGGTCGGTCCGGTCGCTGATGTCCGCCATGGACACCGCCCCGGGCGGCTGGTACAGCTCCTGGTGGCCGATGCCGTTCCGGACCGCCGTCGCCGTCACCCTCGTCAACACCGACGGCGTCGGCCTCGCCGGCGTCGGCTGGGAGATCACCTCCGCCCCCGGCACCCAGTGGACCGACGCCCTGGCCGCCGACGGCGACGCCGGCTACTTCACCGCCCAGTCCCGGCGGGGGACGACCACCCCGGGACAGGACTGGGCCGTCGCCGAACAGTGCGGGCGCGGGCGTCTCGTCGGCGTGTCACAGACCATGCGCGGCCACGTCGCCGACGGCAACACCCGCAACTACCTGGAGGGCGACGAGCGAGTCCACGTCGACGGCTCGGCGACGCCCCAGCTGCACGGCACCGGCACCGAGGACTTCTACGAGTCCGGCTGGTACTTCAACCGCGGCACCTACTCCGGCGTCTTCACCGGCAACCCCGGACACCAGCTGCGCACCGGTGGCTGCCCGTACGAGTGCGACGCGGCGTACCGCCTGATGATCGGCGACTCGATCGACTACGGCACCAGCCTGCGCTTCGGCATCGAGCACGGCCCGGCCAACGACATGCCCGCCGAGTACGGCTCCACGGCCTACCTCTACACCCAACCCACCGTCGGGCAGGCGCTCACCGACACGGTCACCGTCGGTGACGCGGCGAGTCGCGCGGCCCACGACTACTCCGACGGCGCCGCGACGCAGTACCCCCTCACCTCGGTCTTCGAGGGCGACGACGACGCGGCGACGGTCAGCGGGCAGGTCCGCGCCGCCACGGCCCCGGTCCGCTTCCGCCTCGCCGTCACCCCGGACAACCAGGGTGTACGGCTGCGGCGCACCGGCGAACAGGGGGCAGCGGGCCAGCAGGTGGCGGTGGCCGTCGACGGGGTCGCGGTGGGCACCTGGTCCCAGCCGCAGGGCAACGGCACGCAGCGGTGGCGCAGCGACGAGTTCGTCCTGCCCGCCCCGGTGACCGTCGGCCGGTCCTCGGTCACCGTGACGCTGGTCCCGGCCGTCGACCGACCCGGCTGGACCGCCAGCTCCTACACCGCGTCCAGCCTGGTGCGACCGTACGCCGACACCCGACCACCGACGACGGTCGCCGCGCCGACCGTCGTCGCCCGGACCCACGCGGTCGCCCTGAACTGGCCGGCGGCGACCGACGACGTGGGCGTGGCCGGCTACCGGGTCTACGGCGCACGCGCCGCCGACGTGCCGGCCACCCCGGCCAACCTGCTCGGCACCGTGCGGACCACCAGCTTCCGGCACGGACCGCTCGGTGCCGGGCAACGCTGGCACTACCGGGTCGTGGCGCTGGACGAGGCAGGCAACGCCGGCCCGGCGTCGGGTGCCGCCACCGCGCTCAGCCGTGGCCGCAACACCAGCGACGTCAACGGCGACGGCCGGGACGACGTGGTCGACTTCACCCGTGGCGTCACCGCCGACGTCTTCGCCTCGATCTCCTCCGGCAGCGGCTTCGGACCGGCCGGCAGGTGGCACGACTTCTTCGCCACCGACGCCGAACTGCCCTTCACCGGCGACGTCGACGGCGACGGCCGGGCCGACGTCATCACCTTCACCCGGGGCGCGAGCGCCGATGTCTACGTCGCGCTGTCCACCGGCACCGGGTTCGGGCCCGGGGTGAAGTGGCACGACTTCTTCGCCGCCGGCACCGAGACCCCCGCCGTCGGCGACGTCGACGGCGACGGCCGGGCCGACATCGTCACCTTCACCCGGGGCGCGAGCGCCGATGTCTACGTCGCGCTGTCCACCGGCACCGGGTTCGGGCCCGGGGTGAAGTGGCACGACTTCTTCGCCGCCGGCACCGAGACCCCCGCCGTCGGCGACGTCGACGGCGACGGCCGCGACGACATCGTCACCTTCCTCCAGGGCGTCGGCGGCGCCGTCTACGTCTCGCTCTCCGACGGCAGCCGCTTCGTCCAGCACGCATGGAAGTGGGGCGACGGCGTGGCCACCGGCAGCCAACTTCCCGCGCTGGCGGACGTCACCGGCGACGGCCGCGACGACGTCGTCGTCTTCACCCGGGGTGCGACCGCCGACGTCCTGGTCCGACCCTCCACCGGCGGGGGTCTCGGCGCCGCCGCCACCTGGCACGGCAACTTCGCGATCGGCACCGAGCTGCCCGGCGTCGGCGACTTCGACGGCGACGGGCGCGGCGACGCCGTCACCTACACCCGCGGCAGCGCCGCCGACGCCTACGTGTCGCTCTCCGACGGCAGCCGTCTCGTGCAGAACGGCTGGCGGTGGAGCGACCAGATCGCCCCCGGCTCCGACCTTCCCCGCCCGAGCCTCCCCTGACAGGAGCCGCCATGCCCCGGCACCCGAGAACTCTCCGTCGCTGCCTCGTCGCGCTGGTCACCATGGCCGCGGCCGTCCTGACCGGCGTCGTGTCGGCGCCCCCGGCCGCGCTGGCCGCGCCCAACTTCAAGGCGCCGTTCCCGTGCGGGCAGCGGTGGACCTACGACCACCACAGCGCCGAGGTGCGCCAGGCGCTGGACTTCGTGCGGGCCGACGGCGGCACCACCGGCGGTACGCCGCAGGTCGCCTCCGCCGCGGGGGTGGCCCGCCGCTACGCGCAGCCCAGCGGCGCCGGGAACTACGTGGTCATCGACCACGGCGGCGGCTGGACCACCTACTACTTCCACCTCAGCGCCTACTCGGTGCCCGACGGGGCGTACGTCGAGCAGGGCCAGCAGATCGGCGTCACCGGCAGCACCGGTAACTCCTCCGGCCCGCACGTCCACTACGAACAGCTCTACAACGGGGTGGGGCAGCCGATCGTCATCAACGGTGTCTCGCTCGCGCCCTACCCGGGCCAGTACCACCAGAAGTACCTCGTCAGTGACAACTGCGGTGGTGGTGGCGGTGGTGGGGGTGGTCGGTATCTGGGGGGTTCGTCGACGGATTTCAGTGGTGACGGCAAGGACGACATCGTCGCCTTCACCCAGGGAACCCTCAACGACGTCTACGTCGCCACCTCCACCG
>NZ_JBEOWQ010000105.1:0-5093 GCF_040296145.1 Micromonospora sp. NPDC002296 | reverse complement strand
GCGACGGCCGACCCCTGGCCCGGCTCGCCCGCCGGGCGGTCGGCCGCCGGCACGGCGTCGGCGAACCGCCGCCACTGCTCGGGGAAGAACCGGCCGACGCCCCGGTACAGCCAATCGATCTCCGACCGGCGGGTCATGGTGACCCCGACGAGGACGATCGCGCTCACCCGCTCCGGGTTCCGCTGCGCGTACGCGAGCCCCAGGGTCGAGCCCCACGAGTCGCCGAACAGCAGCCAGCGGTCGACGCCCAGGTGCTCGCGCAGCCGCTCCATGTCGGCCAGCAGGTGTGCCGTGGTGTTGTGCCGCAGGTCGGCGGCCGGGTCGGCGGCGTGCGGGGTGCTGCGCCCGCAGCCACGCTGGTCGAACTGGACGATCCGGTACCGGGCCGGGTCGAACAGCCGACGGACGCCCACGGCGGACCCGGCCCCGGGTCCGCCGTGCACGACGAGCGCCGGCGTGCCGCCCGGATCGCCGGAAACCTCCCAGTGCACGAGGTTCCCGTCGCCCACGTCCAGCATCCCGTGGTCGTACGGCTCCACGGGCGGATGCGCCGGCCGCATCAGCCTGCGGACCCGCTCCGGCCGGCGACGACGTCCAGGGCGCGGGTGAAGTCGGCGACCAGGTCCGCCGTCTCCTCGATGCCGGTGGAGACCCGCACCAGGCCCTCGCCGATGCCCGTGGCGGCGAGCTGGTCGGCGTCGACGATGCCCGCCCACATCGAGCGCGGGTGCACCACCAGGGTGCTCACGCTGCCCAGGCTGGCCGCCCGCTTGGCCAGCCGCAGCTCGGCCAGCAGGGTGGCCGCCGCCGGCCGGCCGCCGGCCAGGTCGAGGCTGAACACGCCGCCGTGCCCGCTCATCTGCTTGGTGGCCAGGTCGTGCTGCGGGTGGCTGGCCAGCCCCGGGTAGCGCACCCGGGCGACGGCCGGGTGCTCCTCCAGCGCCCGGGCCAGCGCGAGGGCGTTGTCGTTGTGCCGGGCCATCCGCAGCGGCAGCGTCCGGATGCCGCGCAGCAGCAGCCAGGCGTCGATCGGGCCGAGCGTCGCCCCGGTGACGATGGAGGTCTCCCACACCCGGTCGACCAGTTCGGCGGAGCCGACCACGACCCCGGCGGAGACGTCGGAGTGGCCGCCGAGGAACTTCGTGGCGCTGTGCCAGACCAGGTCCGCGCCGAAGGCCGCCGGGCGCTGGTTGACCGGGGTGGCGAAGGTGTTGTCCACGACGACGTACGCGCCGTGGGCGTGCGCCAGGTCGATCACCGCGGTCAGGTCGGTCAGCTCCAGCAGCGGGTTGCTGGGGGTCTCCACCAGCACCAGCCGGGTCTGCGGCGTCAGCGCCCGGGCGAACGCGTCGACGTCGGTCTGGTCGACCTGGGTGCAGGTCACCCCGAAGCGGGTGAGCAGCCCCGTGGTCAGCGAGGTGGTGCCGCCGTACGTGCTGCGCTGCACGATCACGTGGTCACCGGCGTTCAGCAGGGCCAGGGCGATCGTGGTGATCGCCCCCATCCCGGACGCGGTGACCAGGCCCGCCTCGACGCCCTCCAGCTCGGCCACCACGGCGGAGACCTGGGCGTGGTTGGGGTTGCCGTAGCGGGTGTAGAAGGCGTCGCCGCGCGTCTGCGTGGCGATCTCGGTGAACCGCTCGTCGGTCTCGGCGCTGAAGGTGGCGCTCTGCACGATCGGGGGCGACACCGCACCCGTGGGGCTCAGCCCGTCGTCGCCGTGGATCGCGGTCGTGCCGATGCCGGTCACTGGTGCTCCTTCGGTTGGCTGCTGCGAATCTGTCAAGGTACGACGACGACCGGTGCCGGGGCGGGCGCGGGGGCGACCCGGTCGGCGAGCATCCGCTGGCTGTCGCGCTGGTGCCGCAACCGGGAGTCGTCGAGGTCGGCGACGGCCAGGCCGGCGGTGGCCCCGGCGTCGGCCAGCGGGCGGCCGTCGGGGGCGTACATGGCGCTATGACCGGCGAACCGCCACCCGCCGTGCGCCCCGGCGAAGTTGGCGAACACCACGTAGCTGGTGTTCTCCAGGGCGCGGGCCGGGAAGTAGACGCTTCGGCGGTGGTCGGAGTCGCCGACGGTGAACGCGCCGGACACCAGGTAGGCGTCCGCGCCGGCCAGCGTGAGGCCCCGGGCGTGCTCGGGGAAGCTGGCGTCGTAGCAGACGCCGAGGCCGAGCCGCCAGCCGCGCACCCGTACGAGCGTGTCGGTGGTGCCGGGGGCGAACACCGCCCGCTCGTCGGCGTCGAGGTGGCGCTTGTGGTAGGTCGCGGCGACCGCGCCGTCGGGACCGACCACGTGGGCGGCGATGGCCCAGCCGTCGGCGCGCCGGGCGCAGCCGCCGACCACGGCGGTCACCCCGTGCTCCCGGCAGGCCTGGCCCACCGTACGCAGCGCCGGGTCGCCGGGGGCGACCTCGCACCGGGCGACGTCGGCGGTGAGCAGCGGATAGTCGTACCCGCACAGCGACAGCTCGGGGAAGACGACCAGGCTCGCGCCCAGGTCGGCGGCCCCGGCGATCGCGGCGGTGTGCGCGGCGGCGTTGCCGGTCAGGTCGCCGCCGACCGCCTCGATCTGTGCCGCCGCCACCCGCAGCGGCTGCCGCAGCGGAACGTCGCCCGTCGTCGTCACATCGTCCCCAACCACCAGCGCAGCCCGAAGAAGACCGCCAGCCCGACGGTCCACACGATCATGAACCGTTCGACGAAGAGCCCGGTCACCAGGGTCACCACCCCGGCCACCAGGTACGGGACCGTGACCACGGTGATCTCCACCCGGTTGTCGACGGGGGCGAGCACCGACGGCACCGCGATCGCGGCGAGCAGCGCGGGCGGCAGGTAGCCGAGGAACGTCTTCACGTCGGCCGGCAGTTCCCGGTCGCGGAAGACCAGCAGCGGCACGTACCGGGGGGCGAAGGTGGCCAGCCCCATGCCGAGGATGAGCAGCAGCATCGACATCGCGGTCACCTTCCGTCCACGTCGGCGGCGGCGTCGGCCGCCCGGTCCCCGGCCCGCACGGGCTCACCGGGCGGCACCGGCTCACCGGGCCGCGAGCGCGGCACTGAGCCCGGCGGGGGCCCGTCGGCGCCCGCCGGCAGGTCCGGCGGCGCCGGGTCCGGGTCGACCGCCGGGTCGTCGGGCTTCGGCGGGAACCAGCGGCGTTCGATCCGCTCGCAGGCCATGCCGACGCAGGCTCCGCCGAGCGCGGCCAGGATCAGCCCCAGGTTGTACGGCAGGCCGAGGGTCAGCATGGCCAGCGCGCCGGCCGAGACGGCGGTGGTCCAGATCTTCCAGCCGGCGAGCGCCCCGGCGAGCACGACCAGGAAGACCGCGGTCATCGGGAAGTCCAGGCCGTCGCGCAGCCGCTCCGGCAGCAGGTGTCCGGCGACCATGCCGACGACCGTGGCGATCGCCCAGTTGACGTACATGACGGCGGACGCGCCGAAGTAGTACATGCTCTTGCGGCGGGCCGGCTCGTCGCCCTTGATCCGGTCGAACGCGACGAAGAACACCGCGTCGATCAGCCCGAAGCCGAGCAGCAGCCGCCACCGCTGCGGCAGCTCCCGCACGTGCGGGGCGAGCAGCGTCGAGTAGATCAGCATGCGCAGGCTGAGGATCAGCGTGGTCAGCACGATCACCGGCCACGCCGCGCCCTCGGAGATCAGCTTGAAGCCGATGAACTGGGCGGTGCCCGAGTTGACCACCATGGCCAGCCCGAACGTCTCCAGGTAGGACAGCCCGCTGGCCAGGCCGAGCGTCCCGCCGATCACCCCGAGGGGGAACGCGGAGAGCAGGAACGGCACCATCGAGCGGGCCCCGGCGACGAACTCGCCGCGCGGCGTCGCGGGCCGCTCGGCGGCGCTGGTGGGCGTGCGGTCAGACATGGTCCTCCCCGGGGCGGCGGGCACGCGGAGCGGCCGGGCCGGCGGCGCCGACGAGGGCGGCCACCTCCCCGGCGCGGGTACGGCAGAAGTAGTGTCCCCCACCGTCGATCTCTTCGAGGGTCACGTCGGCGGCGATTCGCCGCCACGCGGCGTGCTCGTCGGCCGAGCCGGCGGTGAGCGGGTCGTCGTCGGCGAGCACCACCGTCACCGGCACGGTCAGCGGCCGGTCGGCCAGCGGGGCGAGCTGGTCCCGCAGGTACGCGTGCGAGCCGAGCGCGTCGTGCCGGAACGCGGCGACCAGCGCAGAGGTGTGTTCGGCGTCGAGTCCGTCGAGGTCGGTGAAGCCGGTCTGCCCGACCAGCCAGTCCACCACCCCCGCCTCGTCGAGGGCCCGCACCTCGGCGATGCTGGCGTCGATGTCGGCCGCGTCACGCAGCAGCTTGCCGCCGAGGAAGAGCCGCGCCGGCGGGGCCCCGGCGGCGGCGAGCAGCCGGGTCACCTCGACGGCCAGGGCCGCGCCGACGCAGTGCCCCCAGATGAGCACCTCGCCCCGGTCGGCGGCGCGGACCTCGTCGGCCACCCGGCGGGCCACCTCGTCGAGGTCGACCAGCGGCTCGGGGCGGCCGGGGTCGTGACCGGGCAGGGCCACCGCCTGAACGGCCACCCCATGCCCGGCGAGCGCCTCGGCGAGGGGGCGGAAGGCCAGCGGGTTGCCGGCGGCGTACGGGAAGCAGACCAGGACCCGGTCGGCGGCGACGCCCGGCGGCGACAGCGGCTGGAGCAGCGAGTCGTCGCCGGCCCGGGCGGCCCCGGCCCCGGCCTCCGCGCCTGACCCGGTCCCGGAGGCGACCGCCGCGCCTGACCCGGTGCCGGGTGTGGCGCCGGGGGTCTCGGCGGGCTGGGCGGCCTCGGCGGCCCGGGCCAGCGGGCCGAGGTCGGAGTGGGTCATCAACTGCCGCAGGGTGATCAGCGGGCGCAGCGCGGCGACGACCCGCATCGCGGCGAGGGAGTTCCCGCCGAGGTCGAAGAAGTTGTCCTCCTCGGCGATGTCGGCCGCCGGCACGTCCAGGGTCGCGGCCCAGACCTCGGCGATGCGCCGGGCCACGTCGGTGGCGGGCGGGGTGCGCCCGGCGGGGCCGGTGGCCGGGGCGGGCGCGGTCCGGCCGAAGGTCCGCCGCGCGGGAGTGACCCGGGCCGGCGGCAGGCCGGCGGC
>NZ_JBEOWQ010000104.1:0-5487 GCF_040296145.1 Micromonospora sp. NPDC002296 | reverse complement strand
AGCAGTGCCTGCGCCTCGATCGGGTCGCCGAGCCGGGTGCCGGTGCCGTGCGCCTCGACCACGTCCACGCCGCCGGCGGCGAGGCCGGCGTTGGCCAGGGCCTGCTGGATCACCCGCTGCTGGGACGGCCCGTTGGGGGCGCTCAGGCCGTTGGACGCGCCGTCCTGGTTGACGGCGCTGCCCCGCACCACGGCGAGGATCGGGTGGCCGTTGCGCTGGGCGTCCGACAGCCGCTCCAGCAGCAGCACGCCGACGCCCTCGGACCAGGAGGTGCCGTCGGCGGCGGCGGCGAACGCCTTGCACCGGCCGTCCTCGGCGAGGCCGCCCTGTCGGGAGAACTCGACGAAGGCGGCCGGCGTGCACATGGCGGTGACCCCGGCGACGATGGCCAGGGTGCACTCCCGCTGGCGCAGCGCCTGACCGGCGAGGTGCAGCGCGACCAGGGACGACGAGCAGGCGGTGTCGATGGTGACCGCCGGGCCCTCCAGCCCGAAGGTGTAGGAGATCCGGCCGGAGACGACGCTGCCGGCGTTGCCGGTCATCAGGTGGCCTTCCAGGCCCTGCGCGGCGCCCATCAGCACGCCGCCGTAGTCCTGGCCGGTGCTGCCGGCGAAGACCCCGGTGCGGCTGCCGCGCAGCGAGTGCGGGTCGATGCCGGCCCGCTCCAGGACCTCCCAGGATGCCTCCAGCAGCCACCGCTGCTGGGGGTCCATCGCCAGGGCCTCCCGGGGGGAGATGGCGAAGAAGCCCGGGTCGAAGTCGGCCAGCTCGGGCACGAAGCCGCCCTGCCGGGTGTACGAGGTGCCGACCCGCCCGGGGTCGGCGTCGTACAGCGAGGCGAGGTCCCAGCCCCGGTCGGACGGGAAGTCGGTGATCACGTCCCGGCCGGACGCGACGACCTCCCACAGGTCCTCCGGCGTCCGAACGCCGCCGGGGAAACGGCAGCTCATGGAGACGATGGCGACCGGTTCCTGCTCGCCGGCCTCCACCTCGCGCAGGCGTTGCCGCACCTGGTGCAGGTCGGCGGTGACCCGCTTGAGGTAGTCGAGAAGCTTCGCCTCGTCAGCCATGGACCGCGCACTCCTTGTGTTGACCCGTCGAGACAGCAGCGATCACGTCAGGACACCCCCAGCTCCCGGTCGATGAAGTCGAAGACCTCGTCCGGCGTGGCGTCCTGGAGCTTCTCGGTGACGGTGTCCCCGCCGCCGCCCGCCGGGGCGTCGTCCTCGTTGAGGGAGGCGAGCAGCGCCCGCAGCCGCTCGGTGATCCGAATCCGGGCGCTACGGTCCGGCGCCGAGCCGGTGAGCGCCGCTTCCAACCTGTCCAGTTCGCCGAAGACCGGCGCGACACCGACCACCCCGCCGTCGACGATCGCCGCCCGGACGTACTCGGCGAGCCCGGCCGCGGTCGGGTAGTCGAAGACCACCGTGGCGGGCAGCCGGACGCCGGTCGTCGCGGACAACCGGTTGCGCAGCTCCACCGCGGTCAGCGAGTCGAAGCCGAGCTCCCGGAAGGCCCGGTCCGGCTCGACGGCGTCCATCGAGGCGTGCCCGAGCACGGCGGCGGCCTGGCCGCGTACCAGTTCCAGCAGGGTCTTGCGCCGCTCGGCGTCGGTCTGCCCGGCGAGCAGGGCGGCCAGCGACTCGGGGGACGCCCCGGAGTCGTCGGCCCGCTCGGTGACGGCCCGCTGCGCCTCGGCGACGCCCCTGAGCAGTGGGCTGGGCCGGACGGCGACGAACCCCGGCACGTACCGGGCCCAGTCGACGGCGGCGACCAGCGTGGCCGGTTCGCGCCGCGCCACGCACCGTTCCAGCGCGGCGAGGGCGGGCGCGGTGTCGAGGCGGGCCACGCCCGTGCGGCGGCGACGTTCCTCCACGGCCGGGTCGGCGGCGGCCATCCCGCCGGCCGCCCAGGGACCCCAGGCGATCGAGGTGGCCGGCAGCCCCTGCCGGTGCCGCTTCTCGGCGAGGGCGTCGAGGTACGCGTTCGCGGCGGCGTAGCTGCCCTGGCCGGCGGCGCCGAGCTGGCCCGCCATCGCGGAGAACAGCACGAACGTGCGCAGGTCCCGGCCGACGGTCAGCTCGTGCAGGTGCAGCGCGCCGAGCACCTTGGGCCGCAGCACGGTGGCGATCCGGTCGGCGGTGAGGCCGTCCAGGACCCCGTCGTCGAGGACGCCCGCCGCGTGCACGACGCCGGTCAGCGGCGCGTCGGCGGGCACGTCGTCGAGCAGCTTCGCCAGTGCCGCCCGGTCGGCCACGTCGCAGGCCGCGACGGTGACCCGGGTGCCCGCGTCGGTCAGCTCCCGGGCCAGCTCGGCGGCGCCCGGCGCGTCCGCGCCCCGGCGGCTGACCAGCAGCAGGTGCTCGGCGCCCCGGGCGGCCAGCCAGCGGGCCACCTCCGCGCCGAGCGCGCCGGTGCCGCCGGTGACCAGCGTGGTGCCCGGGTGGTCGGGCGCGTCGGCGGCGGGGGCTCCGGCGGGGGCCCGGACCAACCGGCGGACGAGGACGGTGGCCCCGTCGAGCGCGAGCTGGTCCTCGCCGTCGAGGCCGGCGAGGGCGGCGCAGAGCAGGTCCCAGCCGTGGTCGTCGAGGGTGGCCGGCACGTCGACCAGGCCGCCCCAGCGCTCGGGGTGTTCCAGGGCGACGGCCCGGCCGAGGCCCCAGAGCAGCGACTGCTCCGGCCGGTCGACGGTCCCGCCCCGGGTGGCGCCGGCGACGCCCCGGCTGACGCACCACAGCGGCGCGGACACGTCGAGGTCGCCGAGGGCCTGGATCAGGGCCAGCGAGCGGGCGAGGAACGGCGGCACCGGCTGGGTGTCGTCGACCGCGCCGTCGGCGAGGGCGAGCAGCGACAGGACGCCGTCCGCCGGGGCGGTGTCCCCGTCGGCGGTGCGGGTGGCGGCGGCCAGGTGCTCGGCGACGGCGGCCCGGTCGGCCAGCCGTTCGGGCAGCAGCACCAGCCGGGCGTCGGCGCCCCGGCGGGTCAGCTCGGCGACCGCCGTCTCGCCGTCGGCCGCGTGCCGCTCGTCGGCGACGACCCACCAGGCGCCGGGAAGGAAGCTGACGGGCGTCCCGGTGTACGGCTGCCAGACGCTGCGGTAGCGCCAGTCGTCGAGGGTGGACCGTTCCCGCTGCTGCCGCCGCCAGGAGGCGAGCACCGGCAGGGCCGCGCCCAGCCGTTCGAGGGATTCGGCGGCGCTCTGCGCGGTGAGTTCCGCGAGCGCGGGGAGGTCCTCCCGCTCGACGGCGGCCCAGAACGCGGAGTCGACGCCGTTGGGCGCGTCGTCCTGACCGGGCTGCCCGGCGGTGGCGGTCGGCCAGAACCGGTCCCGGTCGAAGGCGTACGTGGGCAGCGGCACCACGTCGGTCCCGGCGAGCACGTTCGTCAGGTCGACGGGCAGGCCGATGGCGTGCGCGGTGGCCAGGTTCGTCAGCAACCGGGTCGGGTCGTCGTCGCCCCGACGCAGGCTGCCCAGGGTGTGCCCGGCCGTGCCGGTGTCGTCGAGGATCGCCGTCACCGGCATCGTCAACACCGGATGCGGGCTGATCTCCACGAACGTGCTGTGGCCGGCCGCGATCGCCACCCGGACGGCGGCGTCGAACTGCACCGTCCGGCGCAGGTTGTCGTACCAGTACTGGGCGCCCATGGAGGTCGGGTCGACCCAGTCCCCGGTCAACGTCGACACCAACCGCACATCGCCGGCCTGCGGGGCCACGCCGGCCAGGTCCGCCCGCAACTGCTCCGCGACGTCCTGCACCGACGCCGAGTGCGACGCGTAGTCCACCGGAATCAACCGGGCGCGAATGCCGTCGTCGGTGCACGCCTGGACGAGGTCCGCCACCGGCTGCGGCGGACCCGACACGACCACCGTGCCCGGGCCGTTGACGGCCGCCACCCCGACACCCGGGAACTGCGCGAGGCGGGCGGTCACCGCCTCGGCGGACAGGTCCACCGACGCCATCGCCCCCGTACCCCGCAACACCGCCAGGGCACGCGAACGCAAAGCAACCGTCCTCGCCGCGTCGTCCAGCGACAGGATCCCCGCCACACACGCCGCACCGATCTCACCCTGCGAATGCCCGATCACCGCCTGCGGGGAGACGCCCGCGTGCCGCCACACCGCCGCCAGGGCGATCCCGACGGCCCACAGCACCGGCTGCACCACCTCGACCCGCTCCAACCACGACTCGTCCCCGCCCGTCAACACCGCGACGAGATCCACATCCAGGAACGGAGCCAGGGCACGCTGACACTCCGCCAACCGCGCGTCGAACACCGGCGTCCGACCCACCAGACCCGCCGCCATCCGCGCCGACTGCGCACCCTGACCCGGGAACACGAACACCGGACCCGCACCGTGCGACGCGGCCACGCCCGTGACGGCCGTCCCCGCAGGCGCACCCGCGCCCAGGGCGTCCAGGCCGGACAGCAGCTCCTCGACGCTCGACCCGACGACTGCCGCCCGGTTGTCGAACGTCGACCGGGTGGTCGCCAGGGACCACGCCACCTCGGCGGGCGCGACGCCGTCGTGCTCACGCACGTACCGGGCCAGGCGGGCGGCCTGGCCGGCGAGGGCGGCCCTCGACCGGGCCGACACCGGCCACACCGTCACGCCCGAGGCGACCAACCCCGGGGCCGTGGCGGGGACGGCGACCGGCTCGGCGGGCTCGTCGGCCTGCTCGATGATCACATGCGCGTTCGTGCCGGAGATGCCGAACGACGACACCGCCGCCCGGCGCGGCCGGTCCGCCCCCGGCCAGGGGCGGGACTCGGTGACCAGCTCCACCGCGCCCGACGTCCAGTCGATGTGTGGCGAGGGCTCGTCGACGTGCAGGGTCGCCGGGACGACACCCTCCTGCATGGCCAGCACCATCTTGATCACGCCGGCCACTCCGGCCGCCGCCTGGGTGTGGCCGATGTTGGACTTCACCGAGCCCAACAGCAGCGGCTCGTCGCGGCCCTGGCCGTAGGTGGCCAGCAGCGCCTGCGCCTCGATCGGGTCGCCCAGCGTCGTGCCCGTGCCGTGCGCCTCCACCACGTCCACGTCCGCCGTCGACAGCCCCGCCGACGCGAGGGCCTGCCGGATCACCCGCTGCTGCGACGGGCCGTTCGGCGCCGTCAGCCCATTGCTGGCACCGTCCTGGTTGACCGCGCTCCCCCGCACGATCGCCAGGACCCGGTGCCCGTTGCGCCGCGCGTCGGCAAGCCGCTCCACCAGCAGCACGCCGACGCCCTCGCCCCAGCCGGTGCCGTCCGCGCCCGCCGCGAACGCCTTGCACCGACCGTCGGCGGCCAATCCCCGCTGCCGCGAGAACTCCACGAACAACCCCGGCGTGGCCATCACCGTCACACCACCCGCGAACGCCAGGTCACACTCGCCGCGCCGCAGCGACTGCACCGCCAGGTGCAACGCCACGAGGGACGACGAACACGCCGTGTCAACCGACACCGCCGGCCCCTCCAACCCCAACGCGTACGCCACCCGAC
>NZ_JBEOWQ010000103.1:0-5738 GCF_040296145.1 Micromonospora sp. NPDC002296 | reverse complement strand
GGTCGCGCTCGGCGCCTCGACCGACCTGGTCGAGCGGGCCGCCGCGCTCGGCGCCGCCGACGCCCGGCTCGCCCCGGTCGCCGCGCCGGCACTGCCCGCGCCGCGCCGCCGCCGGGCCGCCGTCCGCGCCGAGTTCGGGGTGGCCGCCGGCCAGCCGCTGATCGTCTCGGTCGGCCGGCTGCACCCGCAGAAGCGGTACGACCTACTCATCGACGCCGCCGCCCGGTTGCGCGGTCGGACCCCGCCGCCGGTCGTGGTGATCGCCGGCAGCGGGCCGGCGTACCTGCCGCTGGCCGCCCGGGTCTCCGCAGCCCGCGCCCCGGTCACCCTGCTCGGGCACCGCACCGACGTGGCCGACCTGCTGGCCGGCGCCGACCTGGCCGTGGTGACCAGCGACTGGGAGGCCCGCCAACTCTTCGCCCAGGAGGCGCTGCACGCCGGCGTACCCCTGGTGGCAACCGCCGTCGGCGGCCTGCCGGAGCTGGTCGGCGACGCGGCCGTGCTGGTTCCCCCCGGCGACGTGGACGCGCTCGACGCCGCCCTGCGGGGGCTGCTCGACGACGCCGACCGCCGGGCCGACCTGGGCCGGGCCGGCGTGGCACGGGCCGGGACCTGGCCCACCGAGGCGGACACCGTCGCCGAGCTGGTTGCGCTCTACGCGGAGCTGGCCTCCGACGCGGCCGACCCCGACACCCCCTCGACGGGACGCCGGTGATGCTGCGCAGAGTCACGCCGCTCCTGCTGACCCTGCTGGTCGTGGTCCTCGGCGTCGCCGCCCTCGCCGCGCGGCCGACCGGGGAGGCCCCCAGGCGCACCGCCGACTTCGTGGTGTTGGCCGGGGTGGCGGGCCTGCGCTGGGACGACGTGGATCCGCAGACCACCCCGACGCTGTGGCGGATGGCGCAGGAGGGCTCGATCGGCTCCCTGTCGGTGCGCTCCGCGAACCGGCCCACCTGCCCCGTCGACGGCTGGCTCACCCTCGGCGCCGGCAACTTCGCCGCCTGGAACGGCAGCCGCGGCACGGGTGCCTGCCCGTCCGCCGGGGTGACCGTGGAGCAGCCCGACGGGATCGGTGCGAACCTGCCCGACCAGGGGCGCGTCGTGCAGTACAACCAGCAGCGCCGGTCCTGGGGCGCGGTGCCCGGCGCGTTGTCCGAGTCGGTGCGCTGCTCGGTCGCGGTCGGCCCCGGCGCTGCGGTGGCCGCCGCCCGCCCGTTCGGCCGGGTCGACCGGTACGCCGCGCGGCTGCCCGACGACCCGGCCCCGCTGCTCGGCTCCTGCGTGCTGAGCATCGTCGACCTCGGCGCCGTCTCCGGCGAGGACCCGGCGGCCCGGGCCGAGCAGGCCCGCCGGGCGGACGCCGACCTGGCCCGGGTGCTCGCCGCCCGGCCCCCGCGCTCCCTGGTTCTGGTCGCCGGGGTCTCCGACACCGGCCTGCCGTCTCGGCTGCACGTCGCCGTCGCTGACGGACCCGGCTGGGAGCGGGGTTGGCTCACCTCGCCCACCACGGGGCGGGAGGGCTACCTGCAACTGGTCGACCTGGCGCCGACCGCCCTCGCCGCGCTCGGCCGGCCGATGCCGGAGCGGCTGTTCCTCGGCCGGCCCGCGGTCACCGTCGGCGGCCGACCGGCGGAACTGCCGGCCGCGCTCGCCGCACCGGCCGACGCCGACCGGGAGTCCGCCGCCCAGCGGTGGGTCGCCGGCTGGTTCTTCGCCCTGCTCGCCGGCGCGCAGGTGCTGCTCGCACTCGCGGTGCTTCCGCTGCTGCGCCGCGCCCGCCGGCACGCCGGGCCGGTCGGCCCGAAGCCGGTGCCCCGGCGGGTGGTGGCGACCGTGGAGCTGCTGCTCATCGCCGTCGCCCTGGCCGTGCCGGCGGCCCTGCTCGCCGACATCGTGCCGTGGTGGCGCGGCGACCACGCCGGCTGGTGGTTCGCCACCGTGACGGCGCTGCTGGTGGTCGGGGGGACCGCCGCCGTCCGGTTCGCCCCCGGGCACGCCTCGACGCTGGGCCCACTCGGCGCGGTCGCCGCCCTGGCCACCCTCGTCGTCGCCACCGACGTGCTCACCGGGGCCCGGTTGCAGCTCAACGGGGTGGTCGGCTACTCGGCCCTGCAGGGCGGCCGGTTCGCCGGCCTGGGCACCGTCGGGCTCGGCGTGTTCATCGCCGGGGCGCTGTTCTGCGCCGGCTGGCTGGCCCAGCGGGTCCGCCGCCAGTGGCGGCCCATGGTGGTGGTCGCCGTCGGCGGGCTCGCCGTGGTGGTAATCGGCAGCCCGTACCTGGGGGCGGACTCGATCGGCGCGATCGCGCTGACCGCCGGGGTGAGCGTGGCCGCGGCGATCAGCACCGGCGGCTGGCTGACGGTCAGCCGGCTGGTCTGGGCCACCATGGCCGGGCTGGCCCTCACCATCGGCTACGCGGTGATCGACCTGCGCCGGCCGGCCACCGAGCGGGGCAGCCTCGGCCGGTTCCTGGCCGCCGTCGGCGACGGCACCGGCGGGCTGACCGTGCACCGGTCCAGCGGCGCCAACTTCGAGACGCTGGTCAACAGCCCGTTGACCGTGCTGGCCCTGGCCGGCGCCCTGCTGGTCTGGTTCGCGTTGCTCCAGCCGTGGGGCGGGCTGATGCGGCTGTTCGGCATCTACCCGGCGATGCGGGCCGCGATGGCGGGCACGGCGGTGGCCGCCGTCATCGGTGGGGTGCTCAGCGGCTCCGCCCTCGACGTCGCCGGGGCCGCCGGCGCGCTGGCGGTGCCGATGGCGGCCCTCGCGGCGCTGCGGGTGCTCGACCACTCCACCGACCGGACCCGGCCAGCCGACGGCGGCCCGGCAAACGGCCGTCCCGGCGGATCCGCGCGAACCCCGGACCGTGGCGACCTGGACGCGGCGGCGGCGCAGGCGGGGGGCCCGGCACCGGACCGCCCGGCCGGCGACGCCGGCGGTGCTGACCCGCCCCGATGCACGCCGGATCGGGACCCCCGCGCGTCAACCGAGGTCGCGACGGCCTGACCCCCGGGGCTGCCCTGGCGGGGGACCTCGGGTGCGGCCTGCGGGCCCGGCCCGGGGAGGTGTTAGCGTGGAATCCCGTGGATCGCGTGATCACTTTGCTGATCGGCACGGCGGTCTGCACGACCGCGACGGACGACACGGGAGCAGGCCTTGGCCCCTTCAGCACGGACGACCAGGCACATTTTCGTCACCGGGGGAGTCGCCTCCTCGCTGGGTAAGGGCCTCACCGCCTCCAGCCTCGGCAGTCTGCTGAGCGCGCGCGGGCTGCGCGTGGTGATGCAGAAGCTCGACCCCTACCTCAACGTTGACCCGGGGACGATGAACCCGTTCCAGCACGGCGAGGTGTTCGTCACCGAGGACGGCGCCGAGACCGACCTGGACGTCGGGCACTACGAGCGTTTCCTGGACCGGAACCTGTCCGGCAAGGCAAACGTCACCACCGGCCAGATCTACTCCGAGGTGATCGCCAAGGAGCGCCGCGGCGAGTACCTGGGCGACACCGTCCAGGTCATCCCGCACATCACCAACGAGATCAAGGCGCGGATCCTCGGCATGGCCGACCCGGACGGCGACGGCCAGGCTCCGGACGTGGTGATCACCGAGGTCGGGGGCACCGTCGGCGACATCGAGTCGCTGCCGTTCCTCGAGGCGATCCGGCAGGTCCGCCACGACCTGGGCCGGGACAACTGCTTCTACCTGCACGTCTCCCTGGTGCCGTACCTGGCCCCGTCGGGGGAGCTGAAGACCAAGCCCACCCAGCACTCGGTGGCCCAGCTGCGCAACATCGGCATCCAGCCGGACGCGATCGTGCTGCGCTGCGACCGGGAGATCCCGGACAAGCTCAAGGAGAAGCTCTCGCTCTACTGCGACGTGGACCGGGAGGCGGTCGTCGCCGCCCCGGACGCGCCGAGCATCTACGACATCCCGAAGGTGCTGCACCGGGAGGGCCTGGACGCGTACGTGGTGCGCCGGCTCGGCCTGTCCTTCCGCGACGTCGCCTGGGCCAGCTGGGACGACCTGCTGGACCGCGTGCACCAGCCGCACCACACGGTGACGGTGGCGGTGGTCGGCAAGTACGTCGACCTGCCCGACGCGTACCTGTCGGTCAGCGAGGCGATCCGGGCCGCCGGGTTCGGCCACCGGGCCCGGGTGCAGCTGCGCTGGGTGCCCAGCGACGACTGCGTCACCCCGGCCGGCGCGGCGGCGGCCCTGGCCGGCGTGGACGGCATCGTCATCCCCGGCGGCTTCGGCGTGCGCGGCATCGAGGGCAAGATCGGCACCGCCCGGTACGCGCGGGAGAACGGCGTGCCCCTGCTCGGCCTGTGCCTCGGCCTGCAGTGCATGACCATCGAGGTGGCCCGCCACCTCGCCGGCCTGGACGGGGCGAACTCGCTGGAGTTCGACGAGGAGGCCGCGCACCCGGTCATCGCCACGATGGCCGACCAGGAGGACATCGTCGCCGGCCGGGGCGACCTGGGCGGCACCATGCGGCTCGGTGCGTATCCGGCGACGCTCGCCGAGGGGTCGCTGGTCGCCGAGGCGTACGGCAGCACCGAGGTCAGCGAGCGGCACCGGCACCGGTACGAGGTGAACAACGCCTACCGTGACCAGCTCACCAAGGCCGGGCTGGCGATCTCCGGCACGTCCCCGGACGGCCGGCTGGTCGAGTTCGTCGAGCTGGACCGCACCCTGCACCCGTTCTTCGTGGCGACCCAGGCGCACCCCGAGCTGAAGAGCCGGCCGACCCGGCCGCACCCGTTGTTCGCGGCGTTCGTGAAGGCCGCCGTGACCTACTCCGAGGCCGACCAGCTCCCCGTGAACCTGGACGCCGCCCCGGCGGCGGAGGAGGCGGCCCGCCGGGCCGACCGCAACGGCGGCGTGGCCGCCGAGAAGAAGCCGGCGTCGGCGTCGTGAGCGCCGTGGAGCACCGTTACGAGGTGACCGGGCGGCGGCAGGTCTGGGCCGGGCGGATCTTCTCCGTGGTCACCGACGAGGTCACCATGCCCGGCGGCGGCACCTCCGCCCGCGACTACGTCAGGCACGTCGGCGCGGTGGCCGTCGTGGCGGTGGACGATGCCGGCCAGGTCGTGCTGATCCGGCAGTACCGCCACCCCGTCGGCCGGCACCTGTGGGAGCTGCCGGCCGGCCTGACGGACGTCTCGGGGGAGGACCTGGCCGCCGCGGCGGCCCGCGAGCTGGCCGAGGAGGTCGACCTCACCGCCGGTGCGGTCGACGTGCTGGTCGACCTGCACAGCTCGCCCGGCTTCACCGACGAGCTGGTCCGGGTCTTCCTGGCCCGGGACCTGGCCGACGTGCCCGCCGAGCGGCGCCACCGGCGCAGCGAGGAGGAGGCGGACCTCCAGGTGGTCCGGGTCGACCTGGACGAGGCGGTGCGGATGGTGCTGGCCGGGGAGATCACCAACGCGTCCGCCGTGGCCGGGCTGCTGGCCGCCGCCCGCGCCCGGGACACCGGTTGGTCGGTGCTGCGCCGCCCGGACGCGCCGCTGCCGCGCTGAGCGGCCGGGCCGCCGGGCCGGCCGGCGGCCCGTGACCAGGGGCTTCTCGCCAGGTCCGGTGCCGGTGGAATCCGGGGCCCGACGGGCGGGGTACAACGAGGAGAGGGGGGGGGGGGGGGGCCCCCCCCCCCCCCCCCCCCCCGCCGGGAGCCAGGTCGCGGCGGGGGGGGGGCGGCCCCGCGGAGGCGCCCCGGTCAGGAATCCAGATTCCCACTA
>NZ_JBEOWQ010000102.1:0-6196 GCF_040296145.1 Micromonospora sp. NPDC002296 | reverse complement strand
GGGCGTCGAGCGGGAGGACGAGATGGTCGCCGCGTTCGACTACTGCCTGCACGGGAGTTCCGGCTCCGCTGTGACCCCCGGCACGTCCGCCGGCCGTGAGCCCGTGCCCACGCTGGTCCAGCGGCGGGTCCCGCTGCTGTCCGAGCGCCGGCTCACCCTGCTCACCGACGTGCCACCCGCCCCGACCGACCCCGCACCGGCGGCCGACGCCCGGCCCACGGTGCCGGTGACCTGGCGGACCCGCGGCGACGGAGCCCCGGAGGCGCCCCCCGGTGGACGGCCCGCCACCGCGGGGACGTACCCCGGCCGCCCGGCGGCCGTCCAACGGGCTACCGGGATCGCCGCACCGGACGGACGCAGGCACGCACCAGCCGGCGCGGGGAGGCCCCACGCGCCCGCCACCGACCAGCCCCACGGCGGCCCGCCCCACAGCAACCGGGAGGGACCTGCCGGGGCGCGTCCGGGTAACGGTCCGAGCCCGCTCCTCGCCGGGGCCACCGGTCCAGCCCGGAGTGCCCCGCCGACCGGGCCGCCCCGGCCCGCCGCCGCTCACGGCGCACCGCTGCGGGAGGCCGCCGGGGGCGTACCGATGCCGGCGCTGCGGACGACGGCGCCGGTCACGGCCGGCGGGCCCGGGGCCACCACCGGGCCGGCGCCGGCACAGCCGGTCGCGCCGGTCGCGCCGGTCCAGCGGGCGACGACCCGGCCCGCGGCCCAGACCACCGCCGCCCGGCCGGCGACCGCCGGGCCGACGCGGAGCGCCGCCGGGCCGACCGCCGGGACCGTTCAGCGCCGCAGCACCGTCGAGCCGGCCGGCCCGGACCGGGAGCCGGACGTGGAGGCCGTGCTGCGGGGCCTCGACCGGCGGCACCTGGACGCCCTGGCCCACCGGCTGGTCGAGCCGATCAGCCGGCTGGTCCGAGCCGACCTGCGGGCCAGCCGGGAGCGGTCCGGCCGGTGGCGGGACGGCCCACGGTGAGCCCGCCCAGCGGCAGTGCGACCGCACAGGCAGCGCACGGGCCGCACCGCACGAACCAACAGGAGAGGGGAGACGGGAATGGCCGGTGGTGACCCCGGGACGAGTGTCCACTTCCGGCTCCAGGTCGACGGCATCGACCTGGGTGACTGGAGTGGCTGTGACGGCCTCGGCTGCGAGGTGGAGCTGGAGCAGTACCAGGAGGGCGGCAACAACGAGTTCGTCTGGCAGCTACCGTCGCGGTTGCGGTACACGAACGTCACCCTGACCCGCCCGCTGACCCGGGAAACCGCCAAGGTCTCCAGCTACCTCGCCCAACTGCCCAGCGGGGTGCGCCGAGGGACCGCGCAGATCGCGGCGCTCCGGCCCGACCTGGCGCTGCTGGTGCAGTGGGGGCTGGCGGACGTGGTCCTGGTGCGGTGGTCGGGGCCGTCCTTCGACCCGAACCGCTCCGAGGTGGCCAGCGAGAGCATCGAGCTGGCGTACCACGGCTTCCTGGAGGTCGGCTGATGCGGTCGCGGGCCGGCAAGGTGGCGGCGAACCTCCAGCGGTACCAGCCGCCCACGTCCGGCGGGAGCCAGCCCGGCGGGACGCTCGGTGGGCCGATCACCTTCATGTTCAACCCGCAGCAGCTCGCCCTGACCAAGTCGGCGAACTGGATCCCGCACGTGGTACGCGGCGCGGCGGACGTCGGCGTCGCCGAGTTCAGCGGGTCCGGGCCCCGGACGCTGAGCCTGGAGATCTTCCTCGACGCCACGGACACCCACTCCCGCAGCGTCCAGGAACGGGTCGACGCCCTGCTCACCTGCTGCGTGCCGACGAAGGCGAGCATCGCGGCGAAGGCGCCGTCCCCGCCGTGGGTGAAGTTCGCCTGGGGGCAGTTCCAGACCGTCTCCTTCTACTCGTACGTCAGCCAGATCAACGCCACGTACAGCCTGTTCGACCCGGACGGTACCCCGCTGCGGGCCACCTGCTCGCTGACGCTCAACGAGGTCAGCGGCGCCACCCCCGGGCAGAACCCGACATCGGGCAGCCGTACCGCTCGCCGGGTGCACCGGCTGGTGGCCGGGGACTCCCTGGAGCTGCTGGCCCACCGCGAGTACGGGGACCCGACCGAGTGGCGGGTCATCGCGGAGGCCAACGACATCGACGACCCGGTCCGGCTGCGGACGGGCCGCCAACTGCTGCTGCCCGCCCCCGACGAACTGCGCACCCAGGAGGGGCCCCATGTCCAGCGGTGACCACACCAACAACCTGGTCGTCGGCCTGCCCGGGCCGCTGCCCCGGGCCTGGGCCGACCGGCTGGTCTCGGCGGTCGTGGAGGACAGCACCAACCTGGCCGCGACGGCCACCCTGCGCTTCCGGGACCAGCAGAGCCGGTTCCTGCGCGACAACGGGGTCACCATCGGCACCGACCTGACCGTCCGGGTCCGCACCGGCCGCGACGCCGCCCCGCTGCCGCTGTTCAGCGGCGAGGTGGTGACCCTGGAGTCGGAGTACGACGGCGTCGGCACCTTCACCACCGTCCGGGCCCTGGACCTGTCCCACCGGCTGATGCGGGGTCAGCGGGTCCGCAGCTTCGTCAACCGCAAGGCCTCCGACATCGCCCGGGAGGTCGCCGCCGCCGCCGGGATCCCGGTCGGCCGGATCGACCCCACCCCGACCGTGTACGAGACGGTCACCCAGCCGAACGTCAACGACTGGGAGTTCCTCAAGATGCTGGCGGTCGACAACGACGCCGAGGTGGTGGTCGTCGACGGCAGGTTCGAGTTCCGGCGGTCGGTGCGGGCCGCCGCCGCCCCGGGCGCCGGGGTCACCGCCGAGCAGAGCCCGTTCGTCGTCGAGATGAACGAGAACCTGCTGTCGGTGCGCTCCACCGTGACCTCGGTCGGCCAGGTGGCCGGGGTCACCGTGCGCGGGTGGGACGTCCGGGCCAAGCGGCCGGTCCGCACCGAGGTCACCACCGACGCCAGCGACGAGGTGCAGATCGGCACCACCCCGGGGAAGGTGTCCCGGCCCTTCGGCACGGCCCGGCTCTGCGTGGCGGACGTGCCGTACCGGACGGCGGCCGAGACCCGGGCGGTCGCCGGCGCGGTGGCCGCCGACGTGACGGCGGCGTTCGCGGAGCTGGAGGTCGGCATCCGGGGCAACCCCCGGCTGCGGGCCGGGGTGCCGCTGTCGTTGCAGCGGGTGGGCAGCCCGTTCGAGGGGAAGTACACGACCACCGCCAGCCGGCACGTCTTCGGCCCCGCCCAGTTCTACGAGACGTGGCTGACGGTCAGCGGCCGGCAGGACCGGTCGACGTGGGGCCTGACCGCGGCCGCCGCCGCGCCGGCCCGGGCGATGCGGGTGCCGGGGCTCGCCGTCGGGATCGTCACCAACACCAAGGCCGACGTGGACCGCCGCCATCCCGAGCGGGTGGGACAGGGCTGGGTGCGGCTGCGGTTCCCCTGGCTGACCGACGCCCCGGACTACGAGACCGACTGGGTGCGGACGGTGCAGCTCGGCGGGGTCGGCGGGGGCGGGGTGTTCTGCCCGGAGGTCAACGACGAGGTGCTGGTCGGCTTCGAGCAGGGCCTGCTGGACCGCCCGTACGTCATCGGCGGGCTCTACAACGGGGTGGACAAGCCGTCCCCGCACGACGGCGCGCTGGTGGACGCCTCGTCCGGGCGGGTGAACCGGCGCTCGTTCGCGTCCCGCAGCGGGGACCGGATCGAGTTCCTGGAGTCCCAGCTCCCCGCCGGGCCCCGGGGGATCCGGCTGTGCACGTCCCGGGACCGGCTCACCGTGCACCTCGACGAGCGGCGTACGGCGGTGACCATCCACAGCGACGGCAGCGTCGAGATCGAGGCCCGGCAGCAGGTCACGGTGAAGGGGCGCGGGATCACCCTCGACGCCGGGGCCGGTGAGCTGACCCTCAGGGGCCGGTCGGTGACCGTCGACGGCGGCACCCAGGTCGACATCCAGGCACCACTCGTCAAGCTCAACTGACCGGAGGAACGCCACATGCCACCGGCCGCGCGCATCGGTGACCAGATCAGCCACCTCGCCACCGGGCTCACCCCCGGGCCACCCACCGGGACGATCGGCCCACCCGGCGGGCGGGCCCTGCCACCCGGTACGCCCAGCGCCCCGCTGCTCGGGGTCTCCAGCGTGCTCATCGCCGGGAAGCCCGCCGCCGTGGTCGGCACCGTCTGCGTCTGCGACAAGCCGCCGCAGCACGCCGTGCTCCTGCTGACCAACCGGATCGTGCCGGCCGTGCCGCCGCCGCTGCGCCGGGTGCTGATCGGCGGGCACCAGGCCGCGCGCCGGGGCGACGCCACCACCTGCAAGGCCGTGGTGAGCACCGGCGCGCCGACCGTGCTGATCGGCGGGTGAGCAGGTGGCGGAGCAGTTCATCGGGGCGGGCTGGGCGTTCCCGCTGCGTACCGACGCCACCGGCGGGATGGCCCTGGTCGACCGGGAGCGGGAGATCGTCGAGGCGATCCAGCTCATCCTCGGCACCGCCCCGGGCGAGCGGCCGATGCGGCCGGAGTTCGGCTGCGGGGTGCACGACTACGTCTTCGCCCCCGCCGACGAGAACACCGCCGGGCGCATCGCCTTCGAGGTACGCCGGGCACTGGACCGGTGGGAGCCCCGGATCGACGTCCACGACGTCGTGATCGGCTTCGACGCCGAGGACGCCGGGGTGCTCTACATCGACGTCCGGTACTCGATCCGGGGCACCAACGACCCCCGCAATCTGGTCTTCCCGTTCTACGTCATCCCGTCCCACGAGGAAAGCGTCGCCTGATGCCGCTGCCAGCGCCCAACCTGGACGACCGTCGCTTCCAGCAACTCGTCGACGAGGCGAAACGCTTCATCCAGCAGCGCTGCCCGGAGTGGAGCGACCACAACGTCTCCGATCCCGGGGTGACCCTGGTCGAAACGTTCGCCCACATGGTCGACCAGCTCCTGTACCGGCTCAACCGGGTGCCGGAGAAGAACTACCTGGCCTTCCTGGACCTGATCGGCGTCCGGCCGTTCCCGCCCACGGCCGCCCGGGGGGACGTCACGTTCTGGCTCTCGGGCCCGCAGACCCAGCCGGTGGTGCTGCGCGCCGGCACCGAGGTCGGCACGGAACGGACCCAGACCGACGAGGCCATCGTGTTCACCACCGCCGCGGACCTGGCGGTGGTGCCCTGCGAGCTGGCCCGGCTGCGCAGCCACCCCGCTCAGGGCCCTCCGGTGGACCGGACCGAGGAACTGCTCGACGGCCGGGACGTGGCCTGCTTCCCGGCCGCCCCCTCGGTCGGGGACGCCATGCTGCTCGGCCTCTCCGCCGCGGTGCCCTCCTGCGCGGTCCTGCTGCGGATGGACAGCCGGGTGGAGGGCGTCGGCGTGGACCCGCGCCAGCCGCCGCTGGTGTGGGAGGCGTGGACCGGCGTGGACTGGTCGCCCTGCGACGTCGACCACGACGACACCGGCGGGCTGAACAGGCCGGGCGAGGTGGTACTGCACATGCCGGCCACCCACGTCACCTCCGTGGTGGGCGGGCAGCGGGCCGGCTGGCTGCGGTGCCGGCTGGTCGAGGCCCGATCCGGCCAGCCCTTCTACGCCGCCTCCCCGACCGTGCGCTCGGTCGAGGCGGCCACGATCGGCGGCACGGTCACCGCCGTGCACGCCGAGACCGTCCTCGGCGAGCAGGTCGGGGAGGCAGAGGGGGTGCCCGGCCAGCGGTTCACGGTGGCCCGGCCGCCGATCGTCGGAGACGAGCATCCGCTGGTGGTGGAGACCGCCGACGGTGCGGGGTGGCTGGAGTGGACCGAGACGGACACGTTCAGCGGATCCGGGCCGGACGACCGGCACGTCGTCGTCGACCGGACCGCCGGGGAGGTCCTGTTCGGGCCGGCCGTCCGGCAACCCGACGGCGCCCTGCGCCGGTACGGCGCCGTACCCGCCGCCGGGTCGCGGGTCCGGGTCCGGCGCTACCGCACCGGGGGCGGGCACAGCGGCAACGTCGCCCGGGGCGCCCTGGCCGTCCTGCGCAGCTCCATGCCGTACATCTCGGGGGTGGAGAACCGGGGCCCGGCCACCGGCGGCGTCGACGGGGAGACCGTGGCGGAGGCCCGGCTGCGCGGGCCGGTGCAGCTGCGCGCGCAGGACCGGGCGGTGACCGCCCGCGACTACGAGCTGCTGGCCCGGCAGGCCTGCCCCGCCGCGGCCCGGGTCCGGTGCCTG
>NZ_JBEOWQ010000101.1:0-6208 GCF_040296145.1 Micromonospora sp. NPDC002296 | reverse complement strand
CTCGCGGTCGCCGGCTGCGCCGCGCCCCCCGTCGCCGCTCCGCCCTCCGGCGGGACCGGCGCGCCGCCCGCCGCCGGGTCGACCCGGACCGACCCGGCGGACGTGCCGTTCCTGACGGCCATGGTGGCCCACCACGACCGGACCCGGGTGATCGCCGCCGAGGCGACGGGCCGGGTCACCGACGCCGAGCTGCGCACCCTGGTCGCCGCCGTCGACGCGACCGAGGCCGACGAGCTGGCCACCATGCGGCGCTGGCTGGCCGCCGCGACCCCGCCCGGCGACGACGACGGGCACGCCGGCCACCACGCGCACCCCGGCGGGTCGCCGACCGCCGACGCGGACCTCGCCCGGCTGCGCTCCGCGCCCGCCGACCGGTTCGACGCCGTGCTCGTCGACGTCCTCATCACCCACCAGCGCCGGGCCGCCGCGCTGGCCCGCGCCCACCTGCCGGGGGCGGTCGGCGTCGAGGTACGTGACCTCGCCGACCGAATCGAACGGTCCCGGACCGCCCAGATCCGGCTGATGTCCCGGCTGCCCGCGACCCGGGCCGGCTGAGCGCCGGCCGCCGGAAGATCCACCAGGGGTACGTCCCAAGCGGGCGCGGGCCGTGTACGGTCCCGGCCATGATCAGCGATGGGGGTGACGGTGGCGGCTCGGAATCCGGCGCGTCCCGTGCGGGTACCGAGTTGACGCTGATGGCGCAGAGCATCGCCGCCGGGCAGGTGACGGCGCTGCGCCACGCCGTCGTCGCCGTGGCCGGCGCGGCCGGACTGGCCGGCGTGGCCCTGGAGGACTTCGTGCTGGCGGTGCACGAGTTGGTCGCCAACGTCGTCCGGCACGGCGGGGGCAGCGGCGAACTGCGACTGTGCCGCGACGGCGACCTGCTGACGTGCGAGATCACCGACGACGGCCCCGGCCTCGGCGACGTACGGGTCGCGCTCCCCGCGCCGAACGAGGTCGGCCAGCGCGGCCTGTGGCTTGCCCAGCAGCTCACCGACGGCCTGGAGATCCGCGCCGACGGCCCGGGCACGACCGTCCGGGTCAGCGCCCGGCTGGCCACCCCGGCGGGCCCGGGGCGGTGACCATGCGCCCGCCCCGGACCTGGCCGGGCTGAGCCGCCGGAGGACCACTGCTCACCGCCCGCACGCCGTCACGTGCATACTGGCCCGGTTTGCTGTCGTCGCCGCCGGGCCGTTCACCCGGCGGGTCGGTTCCGGGGGGTTGCGATGGTCGAGCGGTCGGCGGTACGACGTGGTGGTGCGGCTCCCGGTCCCGCCGGGTCGGTGACCGACCCGGGCCTGCGGCAGCTGCTGGCGGGCCTGACCGCCGTGCGCGACGGCGACTTCGGCACCCGGCTGCCGGAGGACGGTGACGGCCTGCTCGGCGAGATCGCCACCGTGTTCAACGGCATGGTCGACCAGCTCTCGCTGTTCACCTCCGAGGTGACCCGGGTGGCCCGGGAGGTGGGCACCGAGGGCCAGCTCGGTGGCCAGGCCGAGGTGCCCGGGGTGTCGGGCACCTGGAAGGACCTCACCGACTCGGTGAACGCCATGGCCGGGAACCTCACCGACCAGGTGCGCGACATCGCAGAGGTGGCCACGGCGGTGGCCCGGGGCGACCTGTCGCAGAAGATCACCGTGGACGTCCGGGGCGAGATCCTGGAGCTGAAGGTCACCATCAACACGATGGTGGACCAGCTCTCGTCGTTCGCCGACGAGGTGACCCGGGTGGCCCGGGAGGTGGGCAGCGAGGGACGGCTCGGTGGCCAGGCCGAGGTGCCCGGGGTGGCCGGCACCTGGCGCGACCTGACCGACTCGGTGAACTTCATGGCCGGCAACCTGACCAGCCAGGTGCGGAACATCGCCCAGGTCACCACGGCGGTGGCCCGGGGCGACCTGTCGCAGAAGATCACCGTGGACGCCCGGGGCGAGATCCTCGAACTCAAGAGCACCATCAACACGATGGTGGACCAGCTCTCGTCGTTCGCCGACGAGGTGACCCGGGTGGCCCGGGAGGTCGGCACCGACGGCCGGCTCGGCGGCCAGGCCCAGGTCAGCGGCGTCGCCGGGACGTGGCGGGACCTGACCGACTCGGTGAACTCGATGGCGGTCAACCTCACCGACCAGGTGCGCAGCATCGCCCAGGTGGCCACGGCGGTGGCCCGGGGCGACCTGTCGCAGAAGATCACCGTCACCGCGCACGGTGAGATCCTGGAGCTGAAGAACACCATCAACACGATGGTGGACCAGCTCTCGTCGTTCGCCGACGAGGTGACCCGGGTGGCCCGGGAGGTCGGCACGGAGGGACGGCTCGGCGGCCAGGCCGACGTCAAGGGTGTCTCGGGCACCTGGAAGGACCTCACCGAGTCGGTGAACGTCATGGCCGACAACCTCACCGCCCAGGTCCGCAGCATCGCCGAGGTGACCACGGCCGTGGCCAAGGGCGACCTGACCCAGAAGATCCGGGTCGACGCCCGGGGCGAGATCCTGGCCCTGAAGGAGACCATCAACACGATGGTCGACCAGCTCTCCGCGTTCGCCGACGAGGTGACGCGGGTGGCCCGGGAGGTGGGCACGGAGGGTCGGCTCGGCGGTCAGGCCCGGGTGTCCAACGTCGGCGGCACCTGGAAGGACCTCACCGACAACGTCAACGAGATGGCGAACAACCTCACCAACCAGGTGCGCTCGATCGCGTTGGTCGCCACGGCGGTGGCCCAGGGCGACCTGAGCCGCAAGATCACGGTGGAGGCCAAGGGTGAGGTCGCCGTGCTCGCCCAGACCATCAACACCATGGTCGACACCCTCGGCGCGTTCGCCGACGAGGTGACCCGGGTGGCCCGTGAGGTGGGCACGGAGGGTCGGCTCGGCGGCCAGGCCCGGGTGCCCAACGTGGCCGGCACCTGGAAGGACCTCACCGACAACGTCAACTCGATGGCGAACAACCTCACCGGCCAGGTCCGCAACATCGCCCAGGTGACCACCGCCGTCGCCCAGGGCGACCTGACCCGGAAGATCGACGTCGACGCCCGCGGCGAGATCCTGGAGCTGAAGACGACCATCAACACGATGGTGGACCAGCTGTCCTCGTTCGCCGCCGAGGTGACCCGGGTGGCCCGTGAGGTGGGCAGCGAGGGGCGGCTCGGCGGGCAGGCCGAGGTGGAGGGCGTCTCCGGCACCTGGAAGCGGCTCACCGAGAACGTCAACGAGTTGGCCGGCAACCTCACCCGGCAGGTCCGGGCCATCGCCGAGGTGACCAGCGCGGTGGCCACCGGCGACCTGACCCGCTCGATCACCGTGGACGCCTCCGGCGAGGTGGCCGAGCTCAAGGACAACATCAACTCCATGGTGGAGTCGCTGCGCGAGACCACCCGGATGAACCAGGAGCAGGACTGGCTGAAGACCAACCTCGCCCGGATCTCCGGCCTGATGCAGGGCCACCGGGACCTGGAGGTGGTCGCCGGGCTGGTGATGGACGAGCTGGCCCCGCTGGTCTCCGCGCAGCTCGGCACCTTCCTCCTGGTGGAGGAGGCCGGGGAGACCCCCACCCTGCGGGTGGTCGGCGGCTACGGCCACCGGGCCTCCGGCCGCCGGTACACCCTCGGCGAGTCCCTCGTCGGGCAGGCCGCGGTGAGCAAGCGGGCGATCGTGGTGGACGCCGTCCCGGCCGACTACGTCACCGTCTCCTCCAGCCTCGGCGCCGCCGCGCCGCTGCACCTGGTGGTGCTCCCGATCCTGTTCGAGGACCAGGTGCTCGGCGTCATCGAGCTGGCCAGCATGAGCCGGTTCACCGAGGCGCACCGGGACTTCCTCGACCAGCTCATGGAGACCATCGGCGTCAACGTCAACACCATCGTCGCCAACGCCCGGACCGACGTGCTGCTCACCGAGTCGCAGCGCCTCGCCGCCGAGCTTCGGGCCCGCTCGGAGGAACTCCAGGCCCGGTCCGAGGAACTCCAGCGCTCCAACGCGGACCTGGAGGACAAGGCGGCGCTGCTGGCCCGGCAGAACCACGACATCGAGACCAAGAACTCCGAGATCGAGCAGGCCCGCCAGGAGCTGGAGGCCCGCGCCCAGCAGCTCGCGCTGGCCTCGAAGTACAAGTCGGAGTTCCTCGCCAACATGAGCCACGAGCTGCGTACCCCGCTGAACTCGCTGCTCATCCTGGCCCAACTGCTGGCCCAGAACCCGAACCGCAACCTGACCGCCAAGCAGGTCGAGTACGCCACCGTCATCCACTCCGCCGGCACCGACCTGCTCCAACTGATCAACGACATCCTCGACCTGTCCAAGGTCGAGGCCGGCAAGATGGACATCAACCCGGAGACGTTCGAGCTGGGCGTGCTGCGCGACTACGTCGACGCCACGTTCCGCCCGCTGACCACGCCGCGCGGCCTGGCGTTGGAGATCAGCACCGCGCCGGACGTGCCGCAGCGGCTGCACACCGACGAGCAGCGGCTGCGGCAGGTGCTGCGCAACCTCGTCTCCAACGCCGTCAAGTTCACCGAGCAGGGCCGGGTGGAACTGCGCATCGAGCGGGCCCGCCCGGAAGAGTTGCCCGAGCAGTTCGCGCCGGGGGAGACGGTGCTGGCCTTCCGAGTCGTCGACACCGGCATCGGCATCGCCGAGCAGCACCTCACCGCGATCTTCGACGCCTTCCAGCAGGCCGACGGCACCACCAGCCGCCGGTACGGCGGGACCGGGCTGGGCCTGTCGATCAGCCGGGAGATCGCCCACCTGCTGGGCGGCCGGATCGCCGCGCGCAGCGTCCTCGGGCGGGGCAGCACGTTCACCCTCTACCTGCCGGCCACCGTGCCCAATTCGGCCGTACCCACCGGCGCGTCGGCCCCGGCGAGCCCCCCGGTGTCCCTCTCCGCCCTCGCCGACCTGGTCGCGCGCGACCTCGCCGCCGGGCCCGGCCCGTTCGGGCTGCCGACCGGCCTGCCCCCGGCGGACGAGCGGCGCGTCCTCGTCCTCGAACACCACGACAAGGGGCTGCTGACCATGCTGGTCCACGGCGTCGCGGCCGGGCTGGCCGACGGCCTCCCACCGGTCGAGGTGACCACCGTCCTGGACGCCCCCTCGGCGCTGGAGGCCGTGGCCGGCCGCCGGCACCGCTGCCTCGTGGTCCACCTGGACCTGCCGGACGACAGCGGCACCGTGCTGCTCAGGGCGCTGCACGACGATGCCGCGAACGGCGGCGTACCGGTGCTGGCTTACCACGCACGGCCGCTGGCTCCCGGGCAGGAGGCCCTGCTCCGGGCGACGGCCGGGGGTCGCCCCCTGGAGATCGTCGCCAGCCTGGACGACCTGCGCGAGCGGATCGCCCTGCACCTGTCGGTGGACGTGCCCGAGCGGGTGGTGCCGCTGGGCCGGCCGACGCAGGAGGCCGACGCGCCCTGGGGCGGCATCGCCGGGCTGGCCGGGCGCAAGGTCCTGGTGGTCGACGACGACGCCCGCAACGTCTTCGCCCTGACCAACATCCTCGAGCTGCACGGGCTCGACGTGGTGTACGCCGAGAACGGCCGTAAGGGCATCGAGACCCTGATGCGCCACGACGACATCGACCTGGTGCTGATGGACGTGATGATGCCGGAGATGGACGGGTACGCGGCCACCGCCGCCATCCGGGCGATGCCGCGCTACGCCGACCTGCCGATCATCGCCGTGACCGCCAAGGCGATGCACGGTGACCGGGAGAAGAGCATCAGCTCCGGGGCCAGCGACTACGTCACCAAGCCGGTGGACGCCGAGGACCTGTTGCACTGCATCCGCCGCTGGCTCGACGCCTGACCCCCGGCCCGACCCCGTCCGCACGTTGACCCCGGTCGGCCGGGCCGAAGGTGTTCCGCCAGCCGCAGGGGCCGACCCGTCGTACCTCACGGTGGCCCGGTTCGCCGCCCCGCGCGGCCATCTTCCGGTCGGGGTGACCGACCGGCTCGCCCGGCAGGACCGGGCCGGCCGGGGGATGCGTGGGGGTGACGGCATCGTTACGATGTGTCGACGTCATCGAGGAGAGGGGCTGTCCGCGTGCGTTGTCCCGCTGTCCGCTCCGCGTCGGCCGTGGTGACCGCGTCGGCGCGCCGTGCCTGCGCCTCCCCGGTCACGGGGGAGGCGGGGGTGAGGGCGGGAGAGGCCCGGATCGTACGGCGGATCGCGCTGCTGCTGGCCGCGACGGGTGCCGGGATCGTCGCGGCCGTGCTGCTCGCCGG
>NZ_JBEOWQ010000100.1:0-6420 GCF_040296145.1 Micromonospora sp. NPDC002296 | reverse complement strand
GTTCGCGAACCCCGCAACCCCGCCGGATCAACCCCTGCCCGCTCCACCACCTCCCACGACGCCTCCAACAACAACCGCTGCTGCGGATCCATCGCGGAGGCTTCCCGGGGCGAGATGCCGAAGAAGGCCGCATCGAAGTCCGCCGCGTCGTACAGGAATCCGCCCTGGTCGGAGTACGTGGTGCCGGGGTGCGCCGGGTCGGGGTCGTAGAGGCGGTCGAGGTCCCAGCCACGGTTGGTGGGGAAGTCGCCGATGGCGTCGACGCCGTCGGCGACGAGCCGCCACAGCCGATCCGGGTCGTCGGCCCCGCCCGGGTAGCGGCAGGACATGGCGACGATGGCGATCGGCTCGTCGTCGTCCACGGTGGTGACGGCGGCGGTCGGGGCCGGCGCGTCGGCGGCGCCGAAGAGGCCGGTGAGCAGGTGGCGGGCCAGCACGACCGGGGTGGGGTGGTCGAAGACGAGCGTGGTGGGCAGCGCCTGCCCGGTGGCGGCGACCAGCCGGTTGCGCAGCTCCACGGCGGTCAGCGAGTCGAAGCCGAGGTCCCGGAACGCCGTGCCGGCCGGAACGGCGGCGGCCCCGCCGTCGTGGCCGAGGACGTCGGCGGCCAGTTCCCGGACCAGGTCGGTGACGGTCTCCTCGCGCCGGGCGGCGGTCAGGCCGGTCAGCCGGCGGCGCAGGGTCGCCGCGGGGCCCTCGTCGCCGTCGTCGACGGGCGCGCCGCCGTCGAGGGCGGCCCGCGCCTCCGGTACGCCGTCGAGCAGCGGTCGCCGCCGCGCCGACGCGTACGCGGGGGCGAAGCGGGACCAGTCGACGTCGGCGACGGTGACGGCGACGTCGTCGTGGTCGAGGGCCTGCTGCAGGGCGGCCATCGCGACGGCGGGGTCCATGGCGGGCAGGCCACGGCGGCGCAGCCCCTGGTCGGAGTCGGCGTCGTGCATGCCGCCGTCGGCCCACGGGCCCCAGGCGACGGCGGTGCCGGCCCGGCCGTCGGCGCGCCGCTGCTGCACGAGCGCGTCGAGGTACGCGTTGCCGGCCGCGTAGCCGGCCTGCCCGGCGCTGCCCCAGGTCGCGGCGATGGACGAGTAGACGAGGAAGGCGTCGAGCTCCCGGTCGGCGAGCAGGTCGGAGAGGTGGATGGCCCCGGCGGTCTTGCCTGCGGTCACCTCGGCCAGTTCGGCCGGGGTGATGGCGGCCAGCGGGGTGGCCTGGGCGATGCCGGCGGCGTGCACGACGACGCGGACGGGCGGGCCGTCGGCCTCGACCCGGTCGAGCAGGTCGGCGAGGGCGGCGCGGTCGGCGATGTCGCAGGCGGCCACGGTGACCCGGGCGCCGAGGGCGGTCAGTTCGGCCTCCAGCTCGGCGGCGCCCGGGGCGGCGGGTCCACGCCGGCTGGCCAGCACCACGTGTTCGGCGCCGGCGGCGGCGAGCCGGCGGGCGGCGCGGGCGCCGAGCCCGCCGGTGCCGCCGGTGATCAGCGCGGTGCCGGTGGGCGTGAACCGGCGTACCGGGGGGCGGTCGCCGACGGCGGCGCGGACCAGGCGGCGGGCGAAGACGCCGGGGCCGCGTACGGCGAGCTGGTCCTCGCCGCCCGCGCCGGTGAGGATCGCGGCGAGCCGGCCGGCGGCGCGGTCGTCGGGGTGGGTCGGCAGGTCGACCAGGCCGCCCCAGCGGTGCGGGGCCTCGACGCCGACGACCCGGCCGAGGCCCCAGATCGCGGCCTGCGCGGGGTCGGCGAGCCGGTCGTACGAGGTGGCGGCGACGGCGCCCCGGGTGACCAGCCACAGCGGGGCGTCGATGCCGGCGTCGCCGAGCGCCTGGACCAGTGCGAGGGTGGCGGGCAGGCCGGGCAGGGCGGCCCGGTCGGCGGTCGGCGGTTCCCAGGCGAGCAGGGAGACCACCCCGGCGACGTCGGTGCCGGCGAGGGCGGCGGCGAGGGCGGCCCGGTCGGCGTCGGGGGCGACGGTCAGCGGCAGCGGTTCGTCCCCGGCGGCGGTGAGCGCGGCCCGGACGGCCCGTACGGCCGGGTCGTCGTCCAAGCCGGCGGGCAGGGCGAGCAGCCAGGTGCCGGTGAGCCGGCCGGCGGCCGGTTCGGCGGTGACCTGCCAGTCGGCCCGGTAGCGCCAGCCGTCGAGCAGCGAGTGTTCCTGTCGCTGCCGCCGCCAGTCGGCGAGGACGGGCAGCAGGGTGCGCAGGGACTCGGCGGCGGCCTCGTCGTCGACGGCCAGGGTGTCGCGCAGGGCGTCCAGGTCGGCCCGTTCGACGGCGTCCCAGAAGCGCCGGTCGAGCAGCCCGGTCGCGGCGGCGGCCGGGTCGGCCGGTTCCTCGGCCGGCACCCAGTAGTGCTGCTGCTCGAACGGGTAGGTGGGCAGGCCGACGAGGCGACCGGGCCGGTCGGCGAGCAGATCGGCCCAGGCCACGGGCGTGCCGGCGACGTGCAGCCGGGCGAGCGCGCCGAGCAGGGCGCGGCGTTGCGGGCGGTCCCCGCGCAGCACCGGCACGACCACGGCGGGGGCGACGTCGGGGGCCGTCCCGACGGCGGCGAGCGTCTCCTCGACGGCGGCGGTGAGGACGGCGTCGGGGCCGACCTCGACGAACGTGCCGACGCCGTGGGCCCGCAGGGTGCGGACGCCGTCGGCGAAGCGGACGGCCTCGCGGACGTGCCGCACCCAGTATCCGGGGGTGCGCAGCTGCGCCGGGTCGGCCAGCTCGCCGGTCAGGTTGGACACGATCGGCAGGGTGGGGGCGCGCAGGTCGAGGCGGGCGGCGACGGCGGCGAACTCGGCGAGCATCGGCTCCATCAGGGGGCTGTGGAAGGCGTGGCTGACCCGCAGTCGGCGGACCTTGACCCCCCGCCCGGTCCAGAGTTCGGCCAGCTCGTCGACGGCCGGGCCGGCACCGGAGACGACGACGGAGGTGGGCCCGTTGACGGCGGCGACGGCGACCCGGTCGGTCAGCCCCTCCAGGGAGGCGGCGACGTCGGCCTCGGCGGCGGCGACGGCGAGCATCGCCCCGCCGGCCGGGAGGGCCTGCATGAGCCGGCCCCGGGCCGCGACCAGGGCGGCGGCGTCGGCGAGGGTGAGCACGCCGGCCACGTGGGCGGCGGTGATCTCACCGATCGAGTGCCCGGCGACCAGGTCGGGGGCCAGCCCCCAGGAGCCGAGCAGCCGGTGCAGCGCCACCTCGACGGCGAAGAGCCCGGCCTGGGTGAACACGGTCTGGTCGAGCAGCGCCGCGTCGTCGGTGCCGGGCTCGGCGTTCAGGACGGGCCTCAGCGGCCGGGGCAGGTGCGGGTCGAGGTGGGCGCACGCCTCGTCGAGCGCCGCCGCGAAGACGGGGTACGCCTCGGCCAGCTCGCGGCCCATGCCGGCGCGCTGGGCGCCCTGGCCGGAGTACAGGAACGCGACGGCGCCCCGGTCGGCGGCGGCACCGGTGACCAGGCCGGGGGCGGGCCGGTCGTCGGCGAGGGCGGTCAGGGCGGTGAGCAGGCCGGCGGGGTCGTCGGCGAGGACGACCGCGCGGTGTTCGAGGGGGGACCGGGACACCGCCGAGGTCCAGGCGACGTCGGCGGGGCGCGGGCCGGCGTCGGCGGCGAGGTGGGCGGCCCAGCGCTCGGCCTGGCGGCGCAGCCCGGTGCGGGTACGGCCGGTGAGCAGCACCGGCGCGGGGCCGGGCGGTTCGGGCCGCTCGTCGGTGGCGGCGGGCTCCTCGGGCTGTTCGAGGATGAGGTGGGTGTTGGTGCCGCTCATCCCGAACGAGGACACGGCGGCCCGGCGGGGCCGGTCCACGGCCGGCCACGGGGTCGCCTCGGTGACCAGGGTGACCGCGCCGGCGGTCCAGTCGACGTGCGGGGTGGGTTCGTCGACGTGCAGGGTGGCGGGCACGGTCCCGTGCCGCATCGCCTGCACCATCTTGATGACGCCGGCGATGCCGGCGGCGGCCTGGGTGTGGCCGATGTTCGACTTGATCGAGCCGAGCAGCAGCGGCGCGGCGTCGCCCCGCTCCTGCCCGTACGTGGCCAGCAGCGCCTGCGCCTCGATCGGGTCGCCGAGGACGGTGCCGGTGCCGTGCGCCTCGACCACGTCCACGTCGGCCGTGGACAGTCGCGCGCCGGCCAGGGCCTGGCCGATCACCCGCTGCTGGGAGGGCCCGTTGGGGGCGGTGAGGCCGTTGGAGGCGCCGTCCTGGTTGACGGCGGAACCCCGGATCACCGCGAGGACGGGATGGCCGTTGCGGCGGGCGTCGCTGAGGCGTTCCAGCAGCAGCATGCCGACGCCCTCGGACCAGCCGGTGCCGTCGGCGGCCCCGGCGAACGACTTGCACCGGCCGTCGGCGGCCAGCCCGCGCTGCCGGGAGAACTCGACGAACGGGCCGGGGGTGGCCAGCACGGTCGCGCCGCCGGCCAGGGCGAGGCCGCACTCGCGTTGGCGCAGCGCCTGGCAGGCGAGGTGGATGGCGACGGACGCCGACGAGCAGGCGGTGTCCACGGTGACCGTGGGGCCCTCCAGCCCGAACGTGTACGCCAGCCGCCCGGACACGACGCTGGCGGCGGTGCCGGTGAGCACGTACCCCTCGACGCCGGGGGCGCGATGCAGCACGGCGGCGTAGTCCTGGCCGGAGGTGCCGACGAACACGCCGGAGCGGCTGCCGCGCAGGGACAGCGGGGCGATGCCGGCCCGTTCGAACAGCTCCCAGGTGACCTCCAGCAGCAGCCGCTGCTGGGGGTCCATGGCGACCGCCTCGCGGGGGGAGACGCCGAACAGGGCGGCGTCGAACTTCCCCGCGTCGTGCAGGAACCCGCCGGAGCTGGTGGTCGAGGTGCCGGGCCGGTCGGGGTCGGGGTGCTGAAGGCGGTCCAGGTCCCAGCCCCGGTCGGTGGGGAAGCCGCCGATGGCGTCCCCGCCGGTGGAGACGAACGACCACAGGTCCTCCGGCGAGGCGATGCCGCCCGGGTAGCGGCAGCTCATCGCGACGATCGCCACCGGCTCGGACTCCTCGGCGGTGACCTCGCGCAGCCGTTGGCGGGTCTGCTGCAGCTCGGCGACGACCCGCGTCAGGTATTCGCGCAGCCGCTCTTCGTCCGCCATGACTTCTCGCTTTCTCGTGACACCCACAGGTCCGTGCCGGGCGGGTCAGGACAGCCCGAGGTCCTGGTCGATGAGGTCGAACAGCTCCTGGTTGCTGGCCACCCGCAGCCGGTCCGCCACCTCGGCGGTCTCCTCCCGGTGCGGCTCGGCGGCGCCGAGCCGTTCGAGGAGGTGGTGCAGCCGCATGGTGATCCGGACCCGGCCGGTGTCGTCCGGGTCGCGCCGGGCCAGGGCGCTCTCCAACTGGTCGAGTTCGGCCAGGGTCGGCAGCGCCTCCACCGACGCCTCGCTGAGCAGTTCGGACCGCAGGTGTTCGGCCAGGGCCAGCGGGGTCGGGTAGTCGAAGACCACCGAGCTGGGCGGGTTGAGGCCGGTTAGCCGGGCCAGCTTCCCGCGCAGCTCCACGGCGGTCAGCGAGTCGAAGCCGAGGTCCCGGAAGGGCCGGGTGCTCTCCACCGCGTACGGGCTGTCGTGGCCGATGACCTCGCCGGCGGCGGTGCGGATCAGGTCGACCAGCACCCGGTTCTGCTCGGCCTGGGTCAGCTCGCCGAGCCGCTTGCGCAGTTCGGCGGCGACCTGGTCGCCGTCGGAGGCGTCCGCCCGGTCGGCGGCGGCCTGGGCGGCCACCTCGGCGAGGTCGCCGATCAGCGGGCGGGGGCGGGCGGAGGCGAAGACGGGCGCGAACCGGTCCCAGTCGACGTCGGCGACGGTGAGGACGGCGTCGTCGCCCTCGATGCCGGCGCGCAGGGCGGCCATCGCCGGCTCCCGGTCGAGCAGGGACACCCCGCGCCGGCTCATCGCGGCGGCGTGCGCGTCGGTCACCATGCCGCCGCCGGCCCACGGCCCCCAGTTGACGGACAGGACCCGGGCGCCCGAGGCGGGCCGGGACTGCGCGAACGCGTCCAGGAAGGCGTTGCCGGCGGCGTACGCGCCGTGGTCGCCGACGCCCCAGACGGCCGCGATGGACGAGAAGTGCACGACCAGTTCCAGCGGCCCGGGGTCGAGGAACTCGTCGAGGTGCCGGGCGCCGGCGATCTTGCCGGACACCACGTCGGCGAGTTCCGCCCCGCTGACCGCGGCGATCGGGTTGAGCCGGCCCACCCCGGCGGCGTGCACCAGCGCCTGCACGGTCTCGCCGTCGGCGCGCAGGCCGGCCACGAGGGCCGCGACCGCGTCCCGGTCGGCCAGGTCGCAGGCCAGGACGCGGGCCTGCGCGCCGAGCGCGGCCAGCTCCGCCACCGCCTCGTCGGCGCCGGGGGCGTCGGGGCCGCGCCGGCGGACCCCGCCCGGCCCGCGCCCGCCCGGGCGGGGCCGCCCCCCCCCGGGGATTCGA
>NZ_JBEOWQ010000099.1:0-6729 GCF_040296145.1 Micromonospora sp. NPDC002296 | reverse complement strand
CGGCTGCTCCCCGTCGACCCGGCCACGGCCGACCGCGCCACCCTCGCCGGGCTGCTCGACGGCGTACCGCCGACCCGGGTCGTCGGGGAGCAGCCGGGGGGTGCCGCCGCGGGCGGCGACGAGCGCGGCGAGCCGGTCGGCGACGTCCTGGCCGGCGGCGGTGTGCACCAGCGTCCAGTCGCCGCCGGCGGCCCCGGCGGCGAGCGGCCGGGGCCGCCAGGTGACCCGGTACCGCCAGCCGTCGACCAGGGTGTCCTCCCGCTGCTGGCGACGCCAGGCGGCGAGGTCCGGCAGCAGGTCGCGCAGCGGCCGGTCCGGGTCCACGCCGAGCCGGCCGGCGAGCGCGTCGCCGTCGCCGTCCACCACGGCCCGCCAGAACGCGGAGTCGGTGTCGTCGCCGGCCGGGCCGGGGGCGTCGGCCGGGGCGGCGTGGAGGGTGGGCCAGAACCGCTGGTGCGCGAACGCGTACGTGGGCAGGTCCACCGGACCGGCGCCGGGCAGCAGCGCCGGCCAGCGCACGGCGGTGCCCTGGCAGTGCAGCCGGGCCAGGGCGCCGAGCAGGGTGGACACCTCGTCCTGGCCGGGCCGCTGCACGCCGGTGACGGTGACCGGGGCGTCGGCGGGGAGCGCGTCGGCGGTCAGGGCGGTGAGCACCGTGTCGGGGCCGACCTCCAGGAACCGGGTCACCCCGTGGGCGTGCAGGTGGGTGACGGTGTCGGCGAACCGGACGGCCTCGCGGACGTGCCGGACCCAGTAGTCGGGGCTGCACAGCTCGTGGGCGTCGACGACCGTGCCGGTCAGGTTCGACACGACGGGCACGGCCGGCGGGGCGTACGCGAGGGTCGCGGCGACGGCCGCGAACTCGGCGAGCATCGGCTCCATCAGCGGGCTGTGGAAGGCGTGGCTGACCCGTAGCCGCTTGGTCCGCACGCCGAGGGCGGTGAACTGGTCGGCCAGCTCGGTCAGCGCGTCCAGTTCCCCGGCGACGACGACGGCGGCCGGCCCGTTGACGGCGGCCACGGCCACCCGACCGGCGTACCCGGTGAGGGCCTGGGCCACGTCGACCTCGGCCGCCGCGACGGCGAGCATGCCGCCCCCCGCGGGCAGCGCCTGCATGAGCCGGCCCCGGTTGCCGACGAGCGCGCAGGCGTCCGGCAGGGTCAGCACCCCGGCGACGTGCGCGGCGACGATCTCACCGACGGAGTGACCGGCCACGAAGTCGGGTCGGATCCCCCAGTGTTCGAGGAGGCGGTACAGCGCCACCTCGACGGCGAACAGCCCGGCCTGGGTGAACACGGTCTGGTCGAGCAGGTCGGCGTCGGCGGTGCCGGGCGAGGCGAACAGGACCGGGCGCAGCGGCCGGGGCAGGTGCGCGTCGAGGTGCTGGCACGCCTCGTCCACGGCGCGGGCGAAGACGCCGAACGTGTCGTACAGCCGGCGGCCCATCCCGGCGTGCTGGGCGCCCTGGCCGGAGAACAGCACCGCGAGGGCCCCGCCGGTCTCGGCGACGCCCCGGGTGAGGCCGGGGTGGTCCTGCCCGGACGCGAGGGCACGCAGCCCGGTGAGGGCGGCGTCCCGGTCGGCGGCGAGCAGCACCGCGCGGTGCCGCAGCGCGGAGCGGCCGGTGGCCAGTCCCCGGGCGACGTCCGCGTCGGGGGTGGGGTGCCCCGGCAGCCAGTCGGCGAGCCGGGCGGCCTGGTCGCGCAGGCTCTCCGCGCCGTCGGCGGTGACGACCCAGGGCAGCACCGGCAGCTCGGCGGGGGCCGGGGCGGCGGGCGCGGGCGGTTCGGCGGGGGCCTGTTCCAGGATGACGTGCACGTTGGTGCCGCTCACCCCGAACGACGACACGCCGGCGCGGCGGGGCCGGTCCACCGCCGGCCACGGCTGCGGCTCGGTGAGCAGGGCGACCGCTCCGGCGGACCAGTCGACGTGCGGGGACGGCTCGTCCACGTGCAGCGTGGGCGGCAGCAGGTCGTGCCGCATCGCCATGATCATCTTGATCACGCCGGAGACGCCGGCGGCGGCCTGGGTGTGCCCGATGTTCGACTTCACCGAGCCGAGCCACAACGGACGGTCCGCCGGCCGGTCCCGCCCGTACGTGGCGAGCAGCGCCTGCGCCTCGATCGGGTCGCCGAGCCGGGTGCCGGTGCCGTGCCCGTCGACGACGTCCACGTCGGTGCCGGCGAGCCGGGCGTTGGCGAGGGCCTGCCGGATGACCCGCTCCTGGGCGGGGCCGTTGGGCGCGGTGAGCCCGTTGCTGGCGCCGTCCTGGTTCATCGCGGAGCCGCGGACCACGGCGAGGATGCGGCGGCCGTCGCGCTGGGCGTCGGAGAGGCGCTGGAGCAGCACCAGGCCGACGCCCTCGCCCCAGCCGGTGCCGTCGGCGGCCCCGGCGAACGACTTGCACCGGCCGTCGAGGGCCAGCCCCCGCTGGCGGGCGAACTCCAGGAACGGGCCGGGGGTGGCCATCACCGTGACGCCGCCGGCGACGGCGAGGTCACACTCGCCCTGCCGCAGCGACTGGCAGGCCAGGTGCAGCGCCACCAGGGAGGACGAGCAGGCGGTGTCGACGCTGACGGCGGGGCCCTGCAACCCGAAGTGGTACGCCAGCCGGCCGCTGATGACGGCGGCGGCGTTGCCGGTGGCCTGGTAGCCCTCGGTCTCGACCCGCGCGGCGAGCAGCAGGGTCGCGTAGTCCTGCCCGTTGGTGCCGACGAACACGCCGGTGCCGGTCTCCCGCAGGTCGGCGGGGGCGGTGCCGGACCGCTCGAACAGCTCCCAGGCGCTCTCCAGCAGCAGCCGCTGCTGCGGGTCCATCACCAGCGCCTCGCGCGGGGAGATGCCGAACAGGGCGGCGTCGAAGCCGGTGGCGTCGGCGAGGAAGCCGCCCTCCCGGACGTACGAGGTGCCGGGCCGGTCCGGGTCGGGGTGGTAGATGGCGTCCAGGTCCCAGCCCCGGTCGGCGGGGAACTCGGCGATGCCGTCGCGGCCCTCGCTGACCAGCCGCCACAGGTCCTCGGGGCTGGCCACCCCGCCGGGGAACCGGCAGCTCATCGAGACGACGGCGATCGGCTCGTCGAGGGCGGTGGCGGCCCGCACGGGCGCGACCGCCGGGGCGTCGTCGCCGGTGAGCCGGTCGGCCAGGTGGTCGGCCAGGGCGCCGGGCGTCGGACGGTCGAACACCAGCGTCGCCGGCAGGGTCTCACCGACGGCCTCGGCGAGCCGGTTGCGCATCTCGACGGCGCTGAGCGAGTCGAAGCCGATCTCCCGGAACGACCGGTCCGCCGCGAGGTCCTCCGCCGACGGCAGCCGGAGCACCGCAGCGGCGTGCACCCGGACCAGGTCCAGCAGGACCCGGCGGCGTTCCGGCGCGGCGAGCCCGGCGAGGCGGGCGCGCAGCGGCGAGTGGGCGGCCGGGGCGTCGCCGGCCGGGGCGGCGGCGAGCAGCCGCGCCACCTCCGGCACGTCCCCGATCAGCGGCCGGGGGCGGGCCAGCGTGTAGGTGTGCAGGAACCGGTCCCAGGCGATGTCCGCGACGGTGAGCGTGGTCTCGTCGTGGGCGAGCGCGTCGGCCAGCACGGACACCGCGAGGTCGGGGCGCATCGCCCGGACGCCGGAGCGGAACATCTGGTCCGCGGCGCCCTCGGCGTCGACCATGCCGCCGCCGTCCCAGGCGCCCCAGGCGACGGCGGTGCCCGGCCGGCCCCGGCGGCGGCGGTCCTCGGCGAACGCGTCGAGGAACGCGTTGCCGGCGGCGTAGCCGCCCTGGTGCCCGCCGCCCCAGACGCCCGCGCCGGAGGAGAACAGCACGAACGCCGTCAGGTCGTCGCCGAACACCTCGTCGAGGTGCACCGCGCCGGACACCTTGGCCCGCAGGGCGTACGCCAGCTCCGCCGGGCCGAGGGCCGCGACGGGTCCGGCGTGGGCCACCCCGGCGGTGTGGAACACGGCGTCGACGCGGACGCCCTGCGCGGCGAGTTCGACGGCGAGCGCCCGCAGCGCGTCGGCGTCGGCGACGTCACAGGCGGCGACGGTGACGGTGGTTCCGGCCGCGTCGAGTTCCGCCGCCAGCTCGGCGGCGCCGGGGGTGGCCGGACCCTGGCGGCCGGTCAGCACCAGCCGGGCGGCGCCCTCCCGGGCCAGCCAGCGGGCCACCTGCGCCCCGATCGAGCCGAGGCCGCCGGTGACCAGGACGGTGCCGCCCCGGGGGCGCCAGCCGCCGGCCGGGGCGCGGTCGGCGCGGGCCCGGACGAGCCGGCGGGCGAACACCCCGGACGGGCGCAGCGCGAGCTGGTCCTCGGCGTCGACGCCGGCCAGCACCGCCACGAGCCGGGCCCGGTCCCGCGGGTCCAGCTCCGTGGGCAGGTCCACCAGGCCGCCCCAGCGGTCGGGGTGTTCCAGGGCGACCACCCGGCCGAGGCCCCAGACCGTCGCCTGGCCGGGACGGTCGAGCGGGTCCGCCCGGCCGGTGCAGACGGCTCCGGTGCTGGCGCACCACAGCGGGGCGGCGATTCCGGCGTCGCCGAGGGCCTGGACGAGGGCGACCGTGCCGGCGAGGCCAGCGGGCAGCACGGGCTGCTCCGGGTGCGGGTCGTCGTCGAGCGCGAGCAGGGAGAACACCCCGCCGACCGGTGCGGCGTCCCCGGCGGCCCGCCCGAGCTGGTCGGCCAGCGCCGCCCGGTCCGGGTCGGTCACGGGGACCCGGACGACGTCCGCGCCGCCCTCGGCGAGGGCCGCGTCGGCGGCGGCGACCAGCGGGTGGTCGGCCCGGCCGGCCGGCACCACCAGCAGCCAACGGCCGGACAGGGCCGCGTCGGCGGGGGTGGGCAGCGGCTTCCAGGTCACCCGGTACCGCCAGGAGTCCACCGTGGACTCGTCGTGGCGGCGGCGCCGCCAGGAGGAGAGCAGCGGCAGCGCCGGGTCGAGGGACCGGGCGTCCGTCTCGTCGATCCGCATGGCGGCGGCCAGCGCCCGGGGGTCGGCCTGTTCCACGGCCGCCCAGAACCGCCGGTCCGTGTCGTCCCCACCGGCCGGGCCGGTCGGGGTCGCGGCCTGCGGCCAGTACCGCTGCCGCTGGAAGGCGTAGGTGGGCAGCTCCACGGCCGGGCCGGTACGGGTGCCGAGCATCGCGGCCCAGTCCACGGGCACGCCGTGCACGTGCAGCTCGGCGAGGGCGGCGACGACGTCCGGCCAGCCGGGAGCGGCGGTGTGCACCACGACGGCGTCGTGTCCGGCGTCGGCCACGGTGCGCCGGAGGGCGGCGGCGAGCACCGGGCCCGGGGCCACCTCCAGCAAGACCTGATGTCCCGCGTCGAGCAGGGCCCGCACGACGCCCTCGGTGTCGGCGTCGGCGCGCAGGCCCCGGTACCAGTCGGCGGCGTCGAGGCCGGCGGTGTCGACCTGTCCCCCGGTGGACGTGGAGTGCAGCGGCACCTCGGCCGCCCGGAGGGCGATCCCGGCCAGGTCGGCCGCCGGGTCGTGCGGCGCGGCCGGCTCGGCGGCCGGGGGCCGGCTGCCGAGGGCGATCACCTTCGCGGCGTCCGCCAGCGACAGCGCGCCGGCCACGCAGGCCGCCGCGACCTCGCCCGTGCCGTGTCCGAGCACGGCGGCGGGTCGTACGCCGAGGAAACGCCACAGCCGGGCCAGCGAAACCGTCACGGCCCACCGGGCGGGCTCCGCCACCCCGGGGCGGGTCGGCGACGGGGCGTCGTCGGTGCCGCGCAGCACGGCGGTGAGCGACCAGTCGACCCAGGGGGCGAGGGCCGCCTCGCACTCGGCGACGGATTCGGCGAAGACGGGTGACCGGTCCAGCAGGTCGGTCACCGCGCCGGGCCGCTGCTCCGCGTCGCCGGGGAGGACGAGGACGGGATCGCCGCCGCGCAGGGCCGTGCCGGTGACCGCCGTCGGGGCGTCCTCGCCGAGGCGGAACGCGTCCAGCGCCCGCAGCAGGCCGACGGTGTCCCGGCCGAGCAGCACGGCGCGGTGCGGGAACGCGGCCCGCGTGGTGACCAGGGCGTGCGCGACGTCGGCGGGCTCGATCTCGGGGTGCGCCGCCAGGTGCTCGCGCAACCGGGCGGCCTGTTCCCGCAGCGCCGGGCCGTCGGCGGCGGACAGCACGAGGGGTACGACGCCGGTACGCGGCGCCGCGACCGTCCTGCCCTCGATGACGGGGGCGGGCGGCTGCTCGATGATCACATGCGCGTTGGTGCCGGAGATCCCGAACGACGACACGGCCGCCCGACGCGGCCGGTTCACGACCGGCCACGGGGTGGCCTCGGTGGCCAGCGCCACCGCACCCGCCGTCCAGTCGATGTGCGGGGACGGCTCGTCCACGTGCAACGTCGCCGGCACCACACCATGCCGCATCGCCATGATCATCTTGATCACGCCGGCCACCCCGGCGGCGGCCTGGGTGTGCCCGATGTTCGACTTCACCGACCCCAGCCACAACGGACTGCCCGCCGGCCGGTCCTGCCCATAGGTGGCCAGCAACGCCTGCGCCTCGATCGGGTCACCCAACGTCGTACCCGTGCCGTGCGCCTCCACCGCATCCACATCGGCCGTCGTCAGGCGCGCGTTCGCCAACGCCTGCCGGATCACCCGCTGCTGCGACGGACCATTCGGCGCCGTAAGACCGTTCGACGCACCGTCCTGGTTCACCGCCGTACCCCTGACGACGGCCAGGATCCGCCGGCCGTCCCGCCGGGCGTCCGACAGCCGCTGCACCAG
>NZ_JBEOWQ010000098.1:0-6949 GCF_040296145.1 Micromonospora sp. NPDC002296 | reverse complement strand
CCGCTGCCCGGTGGTGCCAGGGAACGACACCACCGCGTTCTGCCCCGGCACGGTGGTGGTCACCGACACCGCCGCGCCGCCCGGGGTGGCCGCCGCCGTGGCGTCGGCGGGCACGTCGTGCACCTTCGCGGTGATGCTGCCGACGACCGTGCCCTTCGGGTCGACGAGGACGGTGTACGTGCCGGCCACGGTCAACGCCTGGGTGTCGAGGAAACAGGAGGTGCCGCAGGTCGTGTTGGACACGATCGTGGTGCCGTCGGGGCGGCGCAGCGTCACCGTCGCCTCGGAGGCGCCGAACGTGCCGCCGCTGAGCTGCACCGCGACCCGCTGGCCGGCCGTGGCGGGGAAGGAGACCACCGCGTTCTGGCCGGGCACGGTGGTGGTCACCGACGCCGCCGCGCCGCCCGGGGTGGTGTTGGCGACCGCGTCGTTGGGCAGGTCGTAGACCCGGGCGGTGACGGCGCCGAGGGTGGTTCCGGTCGGGTTGACGAACACCGTGTACGTGCCGGTGGCCGGGAGGGTGACCGCGTTGAACGCGCAGCTCGTGCCGCAGTAGCTCTCGCTGACCACGGTGGAGCCGTCCGGGGCGCGCACCGTCACGGCGGCGTTGTAGGTGCCGAAGGTGCCGTTGGCCAGGGTCACCGAGACGACCTGCCCGGCGGTGCCGGGGAAGGAGACGACGGCGTTCTGCCCCGGCACGGTGGTGGTCACGGTGACCGCGGCCCCGCCGGGCGTGGTGGTCGCCGAGGCGTCCGCGGGCACGGCGTTGACCTGCGCGGTGACCTGGCCGACGTAGGTGCTGTCGGGGTTGAGCAGCAGGGTGTACGTGCCGTCGACCGGCAGCACGACCGTGTCGAAGAAGCACGACGCCCCGCAGTACGCGCTGCCCGTCAGGCTCGACCCGTCCGGCTTACGGATCACGCCCGAGGCGTTGTACGTCCCGTACGTACCGCCGCTGAGCTGCACCGACACCCGCTGCCCGGCCGTGCCGGCGAACGACACCACCGCGTTCTGCCCCGGCGTCGTGGTGGCCACGGTGACCGCCGCGCCGCCCGGGGTCGCGGTCGCCGTGGCGTCCGACGGCACCAGGTGGACCTGCGCCGCGACCTGCCCGACGTAGGCGCCGTCGGGGTTGAGCAGGAGCGTGTACGTGCCGTCGACCGGCAGCACGACCGTGTCGAAGAAGCACGACGCCCCGCAGTACGCGCTGCCCGTCAGGCTCGACCCGTCCGGCTTACGGATCACGCCCGAGGCGTTGTACGTCCCGTACGTACCGCCGCTGAGCTGCACCGACACCCGCTGCCCGGCCGTGCCGGCGAACGACACCACCGCGTTCTGCCCGACGACCGTTGCCACGGTGACCGGGGCGGAGCCGGGTGTGGTGCTCGCCGTCGCGTCCGCCGGCACGTCGTGGACCTGCGCGGTGACCGCCCCGACGTAGCTGGTGTCGGGGTTGACCAGGATGGTGTACGTCCCGTCGACCGGCAGGACCGTGGTGTCGAACAGGCACGAGCTGCCGCAGTAGGCGCTGCCGGTCAGGTTCGACCCGTCCGGCTTGCGCACCACCGCCGAGGCGTTGTACGTCCCGTACGTGCCGCCGGTGAGGTGGACCAGGACCCGCTGGCCCGCCGTGCCGGGGAACGAGACGACGCTGTTCTGGCCGGGAACCGTCGTGGTGGCGGTGACCTGGGGGCCGCCGGGAGTGGTCGTCACGGCGGCGTCGGCCGGCACGTCGTACACCTGGACGGTGATCGCGCCGGTGGTGGTGGACTGCGGGTCGACCGCGACGGTGTACGTGCCGTCGGTGGGCAGCACGGCGGTGTCGAGGAAGCAGGCGGTGCCGCAGGATCCGTTGGAGGTGACGGTGCCGCCGCCCGGCTTGCGCAGCGTGACGGCGGCGTTGTAGGTGCCGTACGTGCCGCCGCTGAGCTTGACCGAGACGCGCTGGCCGGTGCTGCCGGCGAAGGTGACGGCGGCGTTCTGGCCGGGCACGGTGGTGGTGACGGTGACCGGGTCCCCGCCCGGCGTGGTGGCCGCCGCCGCGTCGGCGGGCACCTCCCGCACGGTCGCGGAGACCGAGCCGGTGGCCGTGCTCGACGCGGCCAGCAGCAGCGTGTACGTGCCCGCCGTGCGGGCCGTCACCGTGTCGATGAAGCCGGTGGCGCCCACGCACCCGGACGACGCCGCGGTGCGCCCGAACGGGTCGAGGACCTTCGCGGTGGAGATGCCGCAGGAGCCGAAGGTGCCGTCGGCGAACTGCACGCTCGCCCGCTGCCCCTCGGTCAGGTCGAACACGACCAGCGCGACGTCGCCGGCGCTCGGGATCGACACGGACCCGGTGCCGCCGAGCGCGACCCGGGAGGTGTGCACCACGTCGGCGACGGTGTACGGGGCGGGGGCGACGAAGACGTCTGCGGCGGCGTCGCCGCTGCCGTGCCGGGTACGGACCCCGATCCGGCCGGAGCCGGCGCCGGTGGGCACCTGGACGGTCAGGCTGCCGGCGGCGACCGCCGAGGGGAAGGCCCGGGTGCGGTTGAGGGTGACGGCGTTGTCGGCCGCCTCGGCGGCGAAGCCGGTGCCGGTGACGGTGACCGTGCCGCCGGGGGCGACGAGGGCCGGGGAGATGCCGGTGACGGTCGGCGCGGACTCGTCCGGCCCGACGACCACGAAGGACTGCGGGCTGCTCACGCTGGCCCCGCCGACGGAGACGGTGACCAGGCCGGTGGTCGCCCCGGCGGGAACGCGGGCGACCAGTCGCCGGCCGGCGGCTTCGGTGACCGTGGCCGGGACGCCGTTGAACGCGACGGTGTTCTCGGCCGGCACGGTGGAGAAGCAGCCACCCTCCAGGGTGACCTCGGCGCCGACGGCCGCCCGGGCCGGCACCACCGACAGCAGGGCGAGCGCGGGGCTGCCCTCTCCGGTGACGGAGGTGATGTTGCCCGCCGGGTCGTACCGGTACCGGGCGGTCCGGCCGGCCTGGTCCTGCACGCCGGCCAACTGCCCGGCGGCGTCGTACGCGTAGCCGACCGAGTCGCAGGAGACCGAGGCCGGGACCATGTCCGGCAGGTCCGCCCGGACGGCGAGCGCCGGCAGCAGGACGAGTGCGGCGAGGGCCGCACCGAACCGCAGTCGGGCACCGGCCCAGACCCTCGATCGGATGGTGCGGGGGCCGAGCGGTCCCGACATGCTGCCTCCCAGGACGGTACGTTCTGGGAGGCAACGTAGGCGGTTTCCATCAACGGGCATAGATCGCCGGGTGGACGGAGGCCCGCGCACTGAGATCACCCACAGTGCCCGCGCCGCCTACCGGCCGAAACGCCCGCAGCGGTCGCGGTGATGTCGGCTATCGGACAGTTGATTGCGTTGCCTGATCCCGGGGCAAAAGCGGGCAGGTCAGCGGGCATCTCCGAAAGGGCGCGCACCGTTGCAACCCACCCGGTGGGTGAGCAGCGGGCGGGTATTCCTCGTTCCTTCCCGTGGCTTCCGGCGCGCTGCCACACTCGGCAGGATGAGCGCCGCCCGCCAGCCCGGCCGGTTCCTGCCTGCCGCACCCGGGTCGCGGGTCACCCGGCTGGAACTGTTCTACGACCTGGTGTTCGTGTTCGCGTTCCTCAACGTCACCACGCTGGTGGCGGAAGAACTGAAGCCGATCGCGCTGCTCTACGGGGCGGTGGCGCTGGCGCTGCTGTGGTGGTGCTGGGTCAGCTTCGCCGCGCTTGGCAACTACCTGCGGGCCGACCAGGGAGTGGTCCCGCTGATCGGCGCGGTGACGGTGGCCGCGCTGCTGGTGCTGGTGCTGGCGCTGCCCGAGGCGTTCTCCGACCGGCCGGGCGGCCCACCGGGGCCGTTGGTCTTCGCGGGCAGCTATCTGGCCATCCGGGGACTTCAGGTGTTCGTGCTGGTGACGCGCAGCCGGGAGCGGCGCGGCACGCTGTGGCGGCTGAGCCTGCCGGTGATCATCAGCATCACACTGATCCTCACCGCCGGGCTGCTGCCGTCCGCGCCGGATTGGTCGAGGGTGAGCTTGCTGCATCTCGGGCTGTGGGTGGCCGCGGTAGGGGTCGAGTTCATCATGGGGCCGAGGGCACGCGGCTCGGGCCTGACGGTGGTCTCCGCCGGCCACTGGGCGGAGCGGTACGCGCTCATCGTGCTCATCGCGCTCGGCGAGTCCATCATCGCGCTGGGCACGGGGGCGCAGTTGACCATCGGCCTCCCGTTGACCTGGCCCGTGGTGGTGGCGGCGGTCCTCGGCGTCACCGTCATCGCCGCGCTGTGGTGGATGTACTTCGATGTCCTGGCTCCGGCGCTGGAGCAGACGATGCACCGCACCCGGGACGCCGCGCAGCGGTTGGTCCTGGCCCGAAACGCGTACGCCTACCTGCACTTTCCCCTGATCGCGGGGGTCATCCTGTTCGCGCTGGGCCTCAAGCGGTACCTGACCACCGTCGCCGAAACGCGGGGCGACGCCTGGCTCGCCCGGCCGGCCGGGCTGGACGACGTCGCCCTCTTCGGCGGGGTGATCATCTACCTCACGGCGTTGCTCGCCCTGGAGTGGCGCGCCGTTCGGCGGGTACGGGCGGCACCGGTGGTCACGCTCGTGGTGTTCGTCGTCGGTGCGGTGGCCGTGGGCAAGTTGCCGGCGACCATCAGCCTGGCGCTCCTGGCGCTGATCTGCGTCGCGCTGGTGCTCGGTGGACTGCGCAGCGGCGATCCGCTTCGCCGCCAGGTGCGCCAGACGGTTCTTGAGGAGCAACTCGCCGCCGAACACGACCAGTCGGAGTGGCGCCGCCGCAACCTGTGACGGCGCGGGTCCGGCCGGCCGTGACGCCGCGCCGAGGTGGCCCGACCACGGGCACCGGCCGGCGGCCTCCCGGAATCAGTGACCGTGACCACAGCCGGATGATCCGATAAAGGGCGGTGAGTTGGGCGTCGGCCTTGTTACCGTCGCGACGTGCGTCCGCAGGCGGACCAGACGCGCGAGGGGGGAGACGGCGTGCGGGCCCGGGGGCACCGGCGGTCGTCTGCGACCTTCCCACCTGACCTCTGACTCAGACGTGGGGCCGCGCGCGGTGTGGCGTGCGGCTGACCGGCGTCATTCGCAAGTTTCACCAGGAGATTCGCTTTGAGTAGTCCATCCGCGGCGCCGGCCAAGCTCGACGCCGCCGTTCTGAAGATCGCCGGGGTCGTGGTCCTCGGTGCGATCATGTCGATCCTCGACGTGACGGTGGTCAGCGTCGCGCTGCCCACCTTCCAGACCGAATTCGACGCGTCGTACGCCCGGGTCGCCTGGACGATGACGGGCTACACGCTGGCGCTGGCCACGGTGATCCCGTTGACCGGCTGGGCCGCCGACCGGTTCGGCACGAAGCGGCTCTACATGGCGGCGCTCCTGCTGTTCACGCTCGGCTCCGGCCTGTGCGCCACCGCCGACTCGATCGGCCAGCTCATCGGCTACCGGGTGCTGCAGGGTCTCGGCGGCGGCATGCTGATGCCGCTCGGCATGACGATCATGACGCGGGCGGCCGGCCCGGAGCGGATCGGCCGGCTGATGGCCGTGCTGGGCATCCCGATGCTGCTCGGCCCGATCGGCGGGCCGATCCTGGGTGGCTGGCTGATCGACGTGGCCAGCTGGCACTGGATCTTCCTGATCAACCTGCCGATCGGCGCCATCGCCCTGGCCTACGCGCAGTGGGCGCTGCCGAAGGACAACCCCGAGCCGTCCGAGTCGTTCGACATCGTCGGCATGCTGATGCTCTCGCCGGGTCTGGCCCTCTTCCTGTACGGGGTGTCGTCGCTGCCCGAGACCGGCACGTTCGCCGACCGCAAGGTGTGGCTGCCGATGCTGGTGGGCGGCCTGCTGGTCATCAGCTTCGTCCTCTACTCGTTCAAGCCGAAGCACCCGCTGCTCGACCTGCGACTGCTGCGCGACCGCAACCTCACGGTCGCGACCGTGACGCTGGCCGTGTTCACGGTCGCGTTCATGGGGGCCGGCCTGCTGTTCCCGAGCTACTTCCTGCAGGTACGCGGCGAGTCGACGCTCGACGCCGGCCTGCTGATGGCGCCGCAGGGAATCGGGGCGATGATCACCATGCCGATCGCCGGCATGCTGGCCGACAAGTTCCCGGTCGGCCGGACGGTGCCGTTCGCGCTGGTGCTGATCGCGGCCGGCTTCTTCACGTTCACGCAGGTCGGCACCGACACCTCGTACTGGCTGCTGTGCGGTTCGCTCTTCGTCATGGGCCTGGGCATGGGCGGCACGATGATGCCCATCATGACGTCCGCGCTGAAGACGCTGACGAACCACGAGGTGGCCCGCGGCTCCACGCTGCTGAACATCCTCCAGCAGATCGCCGGCTCGGTCGGATCGGCGGTGATGTCGGTGATCCTGACCAAGGAGCTGATCAGCTCGCCGGTCATCCCGGGGGCGGTCGACCCGAACACCGGCGCACCGGTCACCGAGGCCGGCCTCGCGATCGCCGTCAAGCAGAACCCGGACCTGGCCCAGCAGTTCCCGGTCGACCCCGGAATCCTCCAGCGGGGCCTAGAGTTCGTGGCCGACTCGTTCGGCACCACGTTCTGGGTCGGCTTCGCGCTGATGCTGCTGACGTTCGTCCCGGCCTACTTCCTGCCGCGCAGGCGGCAGAAGTCCCAGCTGCTCGACGACGAGCAGGGCGGCAACCGCGCCCCGGTGATGATCCACTGATCGGCGGCGTGGGCCGCGCGGCCGACCCCGCCGCGCCGGTCACGGGGCGAGGCGCTTCTCGAACCAGTGGTGGGCGTAGGGCTCGGCGTTGAAGGGCTCGACCCCCACCCGCGCTTGATCAACCCGGCGGGGGGGGGGGGGGGGGGGGGGGGGCGCCGCCCGGGGGGCGGCGCCGGTTCGGGGTGTTGGTGGGGTAGGGGGGGGGGGGTGGTTAGTTGAAACAAAATAAATAAAAAAAAAAAAAAA
>NZ_JBEOWQ010000097.1:0-6995 GCF_040296145.1 Micromonospora sp. NPDC002296 | reverse complement strand
GCCGGGTCGACGACCCGCGCCGGCCGCCCGGGGGCCCGCGCGGGGGCCGGCCCGAGGACCGGGTGCCGGGCCGCGCCGGCGCGCAGCGCCACCTGCGCGGCGCCGGCGTCCACGGCGGCGGGCAGCAGGGCCAGCGAGTGGGCGTCGGCGTCGACCAGCACGACCCGGCCCGGGTACGCGGCCTGGAGGCAACGGCCGACCGCCCAGGCGACGGCGGCGGCCGGGACGAGGTCCGGGTCGTCGGCCAGCTCCGGGGTGGACGCGTCCACTGCTCCGGTGGTCAGCAGCACCAGCCGGGCGGCGGCGGACCGGCCGTCGTCGAGCCGGTCGGCGAGGCCCACCACGGCGCCGGGGTCGGCGAGGTCCACCGGGGCGGCGTCGGCGAGCAGCAGCGTCACGTCCGGCACGTCCGGGTCCCGGCGCAGGGCGGCGAGGTCGGGGTACGCGTCGAACCGGTCCCCCGCCGACGCCGCACGCAGGGGCCCGACCAGCGCCTCGCCGCCCGCGCCGACGACCGCCCAGCGGCGTGCCGGCGCGGGGCCGGCCGGGTCCGCCGTGGCTGCGGGAGCGGCGGGCGGCACGGCGGTCAGGTCCAGCGGTCGCCAGGTCACGGTGCTCAGCGAATCGTGATGGCTGCCGTTGACGGCGCGCAGCCGGGCCGGCCGGTCCAGCAGCAGCCGCCGGGTGACCTTCCCGGAGGCGGTGCGCGGCACCTGGCCGATCTCGTACAGCTCGTCGGGCACCTTGTAGTAGGAGAGCCGCTCCCGGCAGGCCGCGTACCCGGCGACGGGGTCGAAGCCCTCCGGCCCGGGGACGACGAACGCCACCGGCACCTCGCCGAGCACCTCGTGCGGCCGGCCGGTGACGGCCACGTCGGCGACGCCGGGCACCGAGCGCAGCGCCTCCTCCACCTCCGACGGGTGGATCTTCTCCCCGCCCCGGATGATCAGCTCCTGGTGCCGGCCGGTGACGAACAGGTTGCCGTCGGCGTCCCGGCGGGCCAGGTCACCGGTGCGGTACCAGCCGTCGCGCAGCGCGGCGGCGGTGACGTCGGGCAGGCCGTGGTACCCGAGCATCACGCTCGGCCCGCGTACCCACACCTCGCCCTCGGCATCGACCGGGACGTCCACCCCGGTCTGCGGGCTGACCAGGCGCACCTCGACGCCGGGCACGGGCCTTCCGCAGGAGCCCTCGACCCGGGGCGAGTCCGGCCGGGTGATGGCGATCGAGCCGCAGGTCTCGGTGCTCCCGTACGCGTCGAGCAGCGGCGCGTCGAACACCTCGTCGAACGCCCGACGCAGCGCGCCCGTGGTGATCGCCCCGCCCACCAGGCACATCCGCAGGGCCGGGGCCCGGAAGCCGGTCTCCTTGGCGGCGGCGACCAGGTGGTGGTACATGGCCGGCACCCCGGCCAGCACGGTCGCCGCGTCGGAGTCGACGGCGCGCAGCACGTCGTCGGCGGAGAAACCGTCGATGAGCCGGGCGGTGGCGCCCACGGCGGTCACGCTCAGCACGCAGCCGATGTGGGAGAGGCTGTGGAACAGCGGCAGCGGCCACACCACCCGGTCGTCGGGGGTCAGGCCGGGGATCGGCACGTAGCAGGAGGCGACCGACCACAGGCAGGTGCGCTGGGTGGACAGCACGCCCTTGGGCCGGCCGGTGGTGCCGGAGGTGTAGAGCATCCAGGCGACCTCGTCGAGGCCCAGGTCGTCCCGGGCGTCGGCGGCGGGCTCGGCGTCGGCCAGGTCCCGCCAGGCGGCAACGCCGTCCGGCGCCGGGTCGTCCCCGATGACCCAGACCCGCAGGTCGGGGCGGTCCGCCCGCAGCCGTACGAGCTGGTCGAGGTGCTCCGGGCCGACGACCACCAGCACCGCGCCGGAGTCGTCGAGCAGGTGGGCCAGCTCCGCGTCGGTGCTGCGCGGGTTCACCGGTACGCCCACCGCGGCGGCCCGGGTGACGGCGAGCCAAGCCTCCACCGTCTCCACCCGGTTGCCGAGGCAGAAGGCCACCCGCTCGCCGCGCCCGACCCCGGCCGCCGCCAGGTGCCCGGCGAGCCGACGGGTCCGCGCCTCCAGGTCGGCGTACCCGACCGCGCGGCGGTCGTCGCGGAATGCGACCTTGTCCCCGAACCTGTCGGCGTGGGCCCTCAGCAGATCGGGCAACGGCTGGACCAGGTCGCTCCGAAGCATGTCACCACATTCCGTCCGTCGGCGAGACTCCTCGTCCGCGGCGTAGACCTCGCTCGCCGTAACGGCCCAAGTCTTCCGAGCGCCCTGCCGACGACCTACCCCTGTCGCCCCCTAAGTCGTCCCCAGTTCCAGGGCCGATCCGCTGGCGGGACGCGCCGCGGGCCGATGATGGGGCGACCCCCGCAGACCGTCGTGCCCGTGCTCCGTCAGTCGAGGTGCCGTCGTTGGAACGCTCGTGGTTGTTCACCCACCTGGCCGTGCCGGCCGGCGGGTGCCCGGACGCGCGGATGTCCGAGCTGCTCGGGACGGTGGTCGCCGAACTGGTCGCCGCCGCCCGCCGGGCCGACCCGCGAGCGGACTGGTTCTTCGACCGGGTCGGCGCTCCGGCCGGGCCCCGGCTGCGCCTCGGCTTCCACACGACCGGCGCCGGGCTCGACGAGGTACGTCGGCAGCTGCCGGCGGCCGACCGGGACGCCTGCCGCGCCGACCCGTACGCGGTGCGTGACGCCGCCCGGGGCGGCCCGCTCGCGCACGCGGGCAGCGACGTGGCCCTGGCCCTGCTCGGCGGGGACGTCCCCTGGCTCGCCGGGGTGGAGTTGCCGCTGGCCGTGGCGCACCTGCGGCACCTGACCGGGCTGGTGCCGGCGGCCGACCGGCTGACCTTCCTGTTCCTGCACTGGCAGGACCGTGGCCGGCTGCTCACCGGCACGCAGCGGCGGGACCTGGCCGCGCAGGCGGACGCCGGGGCGGAGAAGATCGCCCTGACGGCCGGTGACCTGCCGCTGACCGGGGAGGTGGCCGCCGCCTGGCGGCAGTACCTGGACCGGGTGACGGCCGTGCTCGACCGGGACCACCCGGTGACGCCGCCCGGTTTCCTGCTGGCGCACCACGCCCAGCTCACCCACGAGCGGTGGGGCATCGGGCCGGACGTCGACGCGCTGGCCGCGCTGGCGCTGCGGCTGTCGATGGTCCGGGACCGCCCGGTGGCCGCAACGGTTGCGGCGACCCCGCCGACGCCCGCCCCCCGCCCGCCCCGCCAGCTGGCCCCCGGAGGAGACAACAGCCGCATGCGCCCGACCCACACCGGCCGTCCCGCTCCCGACGCCGCCGCGCCGACCCGGATCGACGTGCCGCTCGGCGAACGCGCGTACCCGGTGCTGATCGGCCCCGGGGTGCGCCACCGGCTGCCGGCGGAGGTGGCGCGGATCGGCGCGCGGCGGGTCGTGGTGGTCTCGGCCCGGCCGGCGCAGTGGACGCCCGACCCGGGAGTGCCGCACCGCGTGGTGCCGGCCCGCGACGGCGAGCACGACAAGAACCTGGCCACGGTGGAGCAACTCTGCCGGGCGTTCGCCGAGTTCGGGCTGACCCGCGCCGACGCGGTGGTCTCCTGCGGCGGCGGCACCACCACGGACGTGGTCGGGCTGGCCGCCGGCCTCTACCACCGGGGGATCGCGGTGATCCACCTGCCGACCTCGCTGCTCGCCCAGGTGGACGCCAGCGTCGGCGGGAAGACGGCGGTGAACCTGCCGGAGGGCAAGAACCTGGTCGGGGTGTACTGGCAGCCGCGCGCCGTGCTCTGCGACACCGAGCACCTGACGACGCTGCCGGAGCGGGAACTGCGCAACGGCTACGGTGAGATCGCCCGGGCCCACTTCATCGGCGCCGGCGAGCTGCGCGACCGGCCCGTGGCCGAGCAGATCGCCGCCTGCGTGGCGCTGAAGGCCCGGGTGGTGGCCGCCGACGAGCGCGACGCCGGGCTGCGGCACATCCTCAACTACGGCCACACCCTCGGGCACGCGCTGGAACGGGCCACCGACTTCGCGCTACGGCACGGCGAGGCGGTCGGCGTCGGCACGGTCTTCGCGGGCCGGCTGGCCGGCGTCCTCGGCCGGATCGGGGCCGACCGGGTGGCCGAGCACCACGACGTGGTGGCCGGCTACGGCCTCGACACCGCGCTGCCGGCCGGGGTCGACCACGACGAGCTGATCGCGCTGATGCGGCGGGACAAGAAGGCCACCGACGGCCTGTCCCTCGTCCTGGACGGCCCGGCCGGCCCCGACCTGGTCGTCGACGTCCCGGAACCGGCCGTCCGCGCCGCCCTCGCCGGGATGTAGCGCACCGGCACCCGTTCTGTCGCCGCCTGCGGGTGCGTTGTTGTCGCCCGGGCAGCAACAACCACACCCGCAGGCGCACACCCCCGCCGTCGCCGGGCCACCGGCGCGGCCCGGGGTGGGGGGCGGTCCGTCAGCTGTTCAGCGCTCGCTGGACCTGCGCGATCAGCACGCCGCAGGCGTACCGGTCCGAGGCGCCGACCATGCCGACGATGGTCGCCGGATGCGGCCCGTTGTCCGTCTCCGCCGGGTCGTAGTGCATGAACACGACGAGCTGCCCACGGTCGATGAACGGGGCGAGGATCGGCTCGGCGTCGACACCGGGCGCGAGGGAGAAGAACGTCGTGATGGCACACGGGTGCTGGCGCAGCAGCGAGCTGCGGTGCAGCAACGACGAGGTGGCTCCGCTGACCCGAAAGTTCGGGTCGATGATCCGCAGTTCGTCGTTCCGGCTGATCCCCGCGTCGAACGAGCAGTACCCCCGGTACCCGAGAGCACTGGCCTTTCGGACCCCTGCGGTCAGCGCTTCGATCAGCTCCGTCGGCGGTTGGTCGTCGTCCATCACACAACCGACCCACGTCGAGGTGGGCTGCGGCAGGTGCACGGACGCACCGAAGTATTCCACCGATCCGCTCTCGGTCACGCCGAACTGGAGTCCCCAGACTGTCCGGAAGGGGACCTCCTCCTCGACGATCCACTGATCGCTCACCTGCTCCAGTTGGTTGAACAGTGACCGGTTGAGCCGGTCGCGCAACCGTCTGGTGAAGATCGCGATACCGCTGTACACCTCGGCGCCGGCCGGTTTGATGACCGCCGGCCGGCGGTCCTGCTGCACGATCCGTCGCACCTCCGCGGGGGTGGCGACCTGCCGGCGGGGCAGGTACTCCGGTGCGACCAGGCTCTCCAGGACGGTCTTGTTGTTGAGCCGGGCCAGCAGGTCCGGCGAGACCCGGGCCGACGCGGCCCGCAGCTGTGGGTCGTGCGGGGGGAACTGGAACTCCAGCAGCTCGCCCCGCTCGGCGGCTTCCCGGGCGAGCTGTACCGCCTGCTCGCTGTTGCGGAACTCACGCAGGTCGCTCGGCGTCTTGAGGCCGCTCCGGCTGAGCAGCCGCAGCGACTTGTCCGCGCAGGCGCCGGTGCTGGCGATGGCCGCCGCCTGGTGCGGAAGGGTGAGGTGAAGGCCCGTGATCATGTCCAGCCCGTTGTCCAAGCCGGCGCCCGCGCCGGCCAGATAGCGGCTGCTGGCGGTCGTCACCGGACTTGGTGGCCGGGCCAGGACCACCCCGTCGTGAGCGAACACCTGTACCTGGATAGGCGTATCCATTGAATCTCCTTACATGCCGGCCCACGGAGGGCCTCGGGGATGGCACGAAGCCTGGGAACACCGCCGCCACGATCATGCGGAGAACGTGGGTGGACAGGTGGCGTCCCGGTTCTGAATGAAGGCAGCTCGGCCGCGAGAGTCGGGCGCGCCGTGTGCACCGGGAACAGGACAGTTCCAGGCTGGACCGGCCAGGTAGCGGCTGGCTTTTGGTCAGCGCTGCGTTGGCGCGGTGCACACCAGCACCCGGTGTGTGATTGACCAGTCACCGACCGCGTGATCGTCGAGTCCTGGTTTGGGGTGCGCAGTCAGCTTACTTTGCACATTTTTGAGCTGAAGGGTCGTCGGCCCGACGCAGACTCCCTAGGGGGTCGACGTGTGAATCTAGGGGTGTACGGCGCTCCACCGGGCTTCGTAGGGTCGGGCCCCGTCGGGTCGTCGTTCCCCTCCACCGCAACGGAGTGGGACGCACGTGGGTGCGCGGCGCCCGGGTGGAACGGGAGGTGCCGCACCGCCGACACGACGGGGCCCGCCGCGAAGAGGCCCCGATCGGCCACCCGGACGGGTGGCGGCGGCGTTCGACGCCGCGCGGCATTCATCGCGCCACATCGTGCCGTCCGCCAAACGGAACATCGGCTGACCGGCCGCTCCGGCCACGCGCCTCCCGGTCACCCCTTTCGATCGGAGGTTGATCATGTCTGTCGGGTCTGCTGGTGCTCAGTCCGTGGGCGCTGCGATTGACATCGGACCGGCCGGATCGGCCGAAGGCCTGGACCTGATGGGTGATCTGCGGCGGCCGTTGGTGTGGCCGGCTCGGGCGGGGTCGGTGGTGCGGGCGGTGGAGTTGTCCGGTGTGGTGGGTGCGGAGTTGCCTGGTCTGGTGGGTGCGGGGCGGGCTGGTGCGGTGGTGTTGGCGGGCCTGGTCGGGGTGTTGGCCCGGTACACGGGTCAGGAGGAGGTGGCGCTGGGGCTGGCAGCGGGTGGCGGGTTGGTGCGGGTGGGTGTGGCGGGTGATCCGGGGTTCGCCGAGTTGGTGTCTCGGGTGGGTGCGGCGTGGGCCGCGCCGGTGGTGGCTGCGGGTGTGGCGGGTCCGGTGGTGGTGGGTGTGGTGGACGGTCCGGTGGCCGAGGTCGGCCCGGCGGTGGTGGACGTGGATGTGGTGGTGACCGTGGCCTCGGACGGGTCCGGGCTGCGGGTGGACTATGCGGCGGAAGGCTTCTCGGCGGAGTGGGTGCGGGGCCTGGTGGACCACGTTGTGACGCTGGTGTCGGCCGGTGTGCGGGAACCCGGGGTTCCGCTGTCTCGGTTGCCGTTGTTGGGTGCGGCCGAGCGGGAGCGGCTGTTGGCATGGGGTCAGGGTCCGGTCCGCCCGGT
>NZ_JBEOWQ010000096.1:0-7707 GCF_040296145.1 Micromonospora sp. NPDC002296 | reverse complement strand
ACCCCGGACGCGGTGCCCTGGGCACCGCCCGGTGCGGCACCCAGGGCACCCGGGCCCCGCCGGCCGGTCGCGCGCCGGTCGGCCGGTCGCGCGCCCGTCGGCTCGTCGCGCGCCGACCGGCTCGTTGCGCGCCGGTCGGCTCGTTGCGTGCCCGTCGGGGCGGCGTCGGCCGACCGGCGGGCCGTCGGTGAGCGCGGATCGATAAGGCCCCGGCGCGTTGCCGGGACAGCCTCGCCCGGAGGTGCCGGTGGAGGCACCAGCCGAATTACGTCAATACTTATTTCAGGCCGTCATTAAAGTGGTTCACCGGCCAGTTCGTCAAGCGCCCGCCGGTGTTCGGGGATTTCCGCCAGCGGAACTTTCCGACAAAGGGCAGTGTTATGGATCGATGTCTTGACGGCGGCGCAACGTCGCCGTGACACTCACCTGAGAGCGCTCTCCGGCCCGTGGCGCCGCCCCCGCAGGCGCCATTCGGCACCACGGGTCAGCCCCGCCGCGTCCGGCATCCGCAGCCCTCTATCGACAGGCGAAGTCATGACATCTAGCGCTACATCCGTACGCCCGGCACCGGGCCTTCGGCCCGCCCGGCGGCGTACCCTCGTCGGGCTCGTGCTCGCGCTCGTCGCGGCGCTGGCACCCGCCGGCGCGTCGCCGGCCGGGGCGGCGCCGGTGCTGCTCTCGCAGGGCCGGCCGGCGACCGCGTCGTCCACCGAGAACGCCGGCACCCCCGCGTCGGCGGCCGTCGACGGCAGCACCGGCACCCGCTGGGCGAGCGCGTTCAGCGATCCCCAGTGGCTCCAGGTCGACCTGGGCGCCCGCGCCACCATCAGCCAGGTGACCCTGGTCTGGGAGGGCGCCTACGCCCGGGCGTTCCAGATCCAGACCTCCGACGACGGCAGCGCGTGGACCACCGTCGCAAGCACCACCACCGGCACCGGCGGCACCCAGAACCTGACCGTCACCGGGGCCGGCCGGTACGTGCGGATGCACGGCACCGCGCGGGCCACCGGCTACGGCTACTCGCTCTGGGAGTTCCAGGTGTACGGCGAGACCGGTGGCCCGACGCCCACCTGCGGCAGCGCCAACGCCGCGCAGGGCCGGCCGGCCACCGCCTCGTCCACCGAGAACGCCGGCACCCCCGCGTCGGCCGCCGTCGACGGCAACACCGGCACCCGGTGGGCCAGCCTCGCGGCCGATCCCCAGTGGCTCCAGGTCGACCTCGGGTCCAGCCGGTCGATCTGCCGGGTCGTCCTGCGTTGGGAAGCCGCCCACGCCCGGGCGTTCCAGGTCCAGACCTCGGCCGACGGCAGCGCGTGGAGCACCGCCTGGAGCACCACGACCGGCCCCGGCGGCGTACAGTCCATCGACCTCGCCGCGACCGGCCGCTACCTGCGGGTGTACGGCACCGCGCGGGCCACCGGCTACGGCTACTCACTCTGGGAGCTGGAGGTGAACGTGACCGGGACCGACGTGCCGCCCGTCGAGCCGACCGACCCGCGCAACCCGAACCTCGGCCCGAACACCTTCGTGTTCGACCCGAGCACGCCGACCGCCACCATCCAGAGCCGGCTGAACACCCTGTTCACCCAGCAGGAGACCAACCAGTTCGGCCCCCAGCGGTACGCCGTGCTGTTCAAGCCGGGGACCTACACCGCCGACGTCAACCTCGGCTTCTTCACCCAGGTCGCCGGCCTCGGCATGAGCCCCGACGACGTCAACCTCAACGGACACGTCCGGGCCGAGGCGTTCTGGATGGGCGGCAACGCCACCCAGAACTTCTGGCGCGCGGCCGAGAACCTGTCGGTGACCCTGCCGGCGGGCACCAGCGTGGAACGCTGGGCGGTGTCGCAGGCGGCGCCCTACCGCCGGATGCACCTGCGCGGCGCGCAGAACCAGATCCAGCTCTGGAACGGCGGCGACGGCTGGTCCAGCGGCGGGCTGATGGCCGACACGAAGATCGACGGCACGGTCGTCTCCGGCTCGCAGCAGCAGTGGTACTCGCGCAACAGCGAGTTCGGGGCCTGGACCGGCTCGGTGTGGAACATGGTGTTCCAGGGCGTCACCGGCGCCCCGCCGCCGAACTTCCCCAACCCGTCGCACACCGTCATCGCGCAGACCCCGCAGGTGCGGGAGAAGCCCTTCCTGTACGTCGACGGCACCGGCGAGTACCGGGTCTTCGTGCCGGCCCTGCGCGCCAACTCGGCGGGCACCAGCTGGTACGGCAAGACCCCCGCAGGCTCGTCGCTGTCGCTCAGCGAGTTCTACGTCGTCCGCCCGGGCACCGGCGCTGCCACCATCAACGCGGCGCTCGCCCAGGGCCGGCACCTGTTGTTCACCCCCGGCGTGCACCACGTCAGCGAGCCGATCCAGATCAACCGCGCCAACACCGTAGTCCTCGGCCTCGGCCTGGCCACCATCCAGCCCGACAACGGCACGGCCGCCATGCGGGTCGCCGACGTGGACGGGGTGAAGGTGGCCGGCGTGATGTTCGAGGCCGGCACGGTGAACTCGCCGGTGCTGATGGAGGTCGGCCCGGCCGGCTCGACGGCCGGCCACGCCGCCAACCCGACCTCGCTGCACGACGTCTTCTTCCGCATCGGCGGGCCGGGCGTCGGCCGGGCCACCACCACGCTCACCGTCAACAGCGACAACGTCATCGGCGACCACATGTGGCTGTGGCGGGCCGACCACGGCGACGGGGTGGGCTGGGCGGCGAACACCGCCGACACCGGCCTGACCGTCAACGGCGACAACGTCACCATGTACGGGCTGTTCGTCGAGCACTACCAGAAGTACCAGACCGTCTGGAACGGCAACGGCGGGCGCACCTACTTCTACCAGAACGAGATGCCCTACGACCCGCCGAACCAGGGCGCCTGGATGAACGGCGCGTCCCGCGGGTACGCCGCGTACAAGGTGGCTGACGGGGTCACCAGCCACCAGGCGTGGGGGCTGGGCAGCTACTGCTACTTCAACGTCGACCCCTCGGTCGTCGCCGACCGGGCCATCGAGGCACCCACCAACCCGAACGTCCGGTTCACCAACATGGTGACCGTGTCGCTCGGTGGGGTCGGCACCATCAACCGGGTGATCAACAACGCCGGCGGCACGGCCAACGCCGGCAACCAGGTGGTCTACCTGACCACGAACCCGTAACCCGGCCGACGGCCACGGGCCCGGCCGGTGCCGCCGGCCGGGCCCGCACCTCGCCGCCGCCGGTGCTTCTCACTCCTGCCCGGGGCCGCCCCACGCCGCCTCGACCAGGGCGGGGAGGACCAGGGCGGCCGGCCCGCGCAGGTTCACGGCGCAGACCGGATCCAGCGGCGTCCGGTGCGGGTTGACCTGAATCACCGGGGTGCCGAGGCGGGCCGCGACCTGGGGGATCTCGGCGGCGGGGTAGACCAGGCCGGAGGTGCCCACCGTCACCAGCAGGTCGCAGGAGGACGCGGCGTCGACTGCGGCGGCCAACGCCGCCTCCGGCAACGCCTCGCCGAACCACACCACGCCCGGCCGGATTGGCGCCCCGCAGCGGGGGCAGCCGGGTGGTGGCACCCGCCGGCCGTGCGCCGGCTCGTCCGACGCCGCGTCCGGCAGCGGCGCCGGCCGGGCGCAGGCCGAGCAGCGCGGCGCGAACAGGCTGCCGTGCAGGTGCAGCGGCGCGGCCGAACCCGCGCGTTCATGCAGGTCGTCGACGTTCTGGGTGATCAGGACGGGGTCCGGGACGTGGGCCTCGATCGCGGCCACCGCCAGGTGCCCCGCGTTCGGCCGGGCCGCCCGGACACCGTCGCGTCGCCACTCGTACCAGCCCCACACCAGCGCGGGGTCGTCGCGGAACGCCTGTGCCGTGGCGAGCTCCTGCGCGTCGAACCGTTCCCACAGCCCGGTGAGGGCGTCGCGGAAGGTCGGCACACCGCTCTCGGCCGAGATGCCCGCGCCGGTGAACACCACCACCCGATGCGCCCGGCCCAGCAGCGCCGCGGCCTGCCGTACGTCGTGCCCCATGTCCTGCCTCCCTCCCGCGCGCGGGCCGACCGCGCGCCCGGACGAGTCTCACAGCCGCCCTGCCCCCGTCGCACGGGGCACCCACCGCCACCACCACCGGCGCGCGGTCAGGCCCGGCTGCGGACGAAGGTTTCCTCGCCCCACGACCCGTCGTCGTTGTCCTGGCGGATCACGAGCTGGTCGCCGGCGCACCGGTACGAGCCGTTCGTGTCCTCGGCGGTGGGCGTCACGTTCACCGCGCGGTCGTCGACGCGCAGCACCACGTCGCCGGTGTCGACGGAGTCGCGCTGGGTGTAGCGCCCGGCTTCGGCCGCCCAGCGGTAGGTCACCACTCCCCGGTGGACGCTGCGCACCGCGTGCCCGTTCAGCGTGCCCTCGGCGACGAAGAGGTCGTACAGGTCGGTCGCGCCGCCGTCGGCCCGGTACGCGGTGGCGAAGCCGGTGTCGGGCCCGCTGGCCAGGTCGATGCCGGCGTCGCCGGTGAGGCCGGCCAGCGTGCCGAGCGGCGAGTCGGCCTCGACGGTGAAGTGGTAGCGGCCGGCGGCGAGCCGCCAGACCCCGACCAGGCAGGGATCGCGGGCGGCGGGCACCGCCGGGGCCGGCCGACCACGGGCCACCGCGACCGTGCCGGCGGACGCGAGCAGCACGGCGACCACGGTCACCACCCACCGCCGGTGCCGCCCGGCGGCGGTCAGCCCCGCCGCCACGGCCGCCCCGAGCGCGGCGGCGAGCACCGCCGCCACCGGGGCGACGACGAGGGCGTGGGTGAGGGCGCGGACGGCGTCGACTCCGTCCACGGCGAAAACGCAGCGTTCCGTGGTGCCGGCCACGCAGGACAGCACCGTGCCGGCGGCCAGGATGGCCGGGACCATCAGCAGCCCCGCCGTGAGGGCGGCCAGCAGGGCGTGCGGCAGCGCCAGGCGCCGGGTGGCCACCGCCGTGACGGCGACGGTCAGCTCGACGAACGTGACCGGCAGCTGGGTGTGGCTGTCGACCAGGACCGCGGCGGTGGCCGTGACGAGGCCGGGGTCGCGTGCGGCGACACCGGCACCGAGGGGCACCAGCGGCAGCACCAGGGCGCCGACGGTCCCGCCGACGAGGCCCAGGCGCACCGCCCGCCGGGTGGCGTGGCGGGTGGCCAGGACCGGGAACAGCGCCGCGGCCAGCGGCAGGGCGAGCAGGTACGGCGCCTGGGCGGCGACGATGCGGAAGAAGAAGCCGAGCAGGTCGAGCAGGACCAGCGGGGTGAAGGTGTCCGGGTGGCCCTCGTGCGCGGCGACGCGGCGCCACATGCTGAACTCGCCGTCGGTGGACCAGGCGTCCAGCACGAGCAGGGCCGCCACGTAGCCGGCACTGACCGCCGTGGTGGCCAGCGCGGCGCCGGCCCAGGCCAGCCGGGTGCGGGACGCGTCCGACGGCGCGATGCGCCGCAGGTGCGCCCGCGCGCCGTCGGCCACCCACCGGCCGAGCAGGGCGCCGCCGGCGATCCACAGCAGACCCAGGATCGCCTCGACCCACCAGGCCCGCCGGTCGCTGGTGTACGCCGCGGACCAGGCCAGCCGCCGACCGACGAGCAGGCCGCAGGCCAGCGCCGCGCCGAACAGCCCGCCCGAGGCCGCCGGCGCGCCGGTGCGCCGTGCCCACCAGGCGGACCGCCACAGCGCGCCGGTGGTGACCAGCGCGAGCGGCGCGCCGAGCAGCACGCCGGCGGCGAAGGCGCTGCCAGACGGCTCCGGGCCAAGCAGCGTGTGTGGCAGGTTGGACATCAGGTCCACCAGCGGCGGCGCGGCGATACCGGCGGCCAGCCCGGCGCCGAGCGCCTCCACCGGGCGGGCGGCGTACCGGCGCCCGGGGTGGTCCAGGGCGTCCGCGCGGGCCCGGGCCAGCGGGTGGAACCGGAAGACCGCGCCCAACCGGGCCCACCGGCCGGCCCGCCTGCGGTCGGTGGCCAGCAACGCCCGGACGGCCCCGATGTCGTCGCCGGTGAGCCGGGCGTCGGCGGCGAACTCCCGGGCGCGCAGCACCGACCACGCCGACACCTGCACGATCAGCGCGAACGCGGCCAGCCGCCAGGCGTGGTTGAGCAGGTCCCGGGCGGGAACCGACCCGACGTATCTGACCGCGACCGGGACGAGCACGGCGAGCGGGAACGCCCACGCCTGGGCGATGGTCAGCCGGGTGAGGTGAACGTCGGCGTTGCGCACGTGGGCCAACTCGTGCAGGACGACGGCCCGGAACAGGTGCGGCGCCGTGCGGTGGGCGTGCACCAGCCCCAGGTCCAGCCGGACGTACCGGACGGGCCCCGCGCCGAAGGTGTTGCCACTGATCCGCGCCGACCGGGACACCACGAACGTCGGCGGGCGGCGCAGCCCCGCCTCCCGGACCAGCCCGGCCAGGTCGGACCGCAGCGTCTCGGTGCCGGGGGTCCGGTCGAGGCGGCGCAGGCCGCGCAGCCGGCACTCGCACCAGGGCGCGGCGAGGTAGACGACGGCGGCCACCGCCGCGAGCACGGCCAGCCCGACGAGCATCTGCCGGAGCAGGTCCGCGTCCAGGGTGCCCAGGCAGCGCTGCATCGCCGCCACGGCCTCCTCGTCCACCGTCCCGGCGCGCATGTCGATCGGCGGCGGGAGCCCGCTCAGGCACTCCGCGCGGGCGCGGGTGGCGTCGGCGTCGACCAGGACGTTCTGCCAGCCGAACATGCTCGTGCCCACGACCGCCGTCACCGCGGCGACGAACCGGCCGAGGGTGGTGGAGGGCAGCGGCGGCGCTTCCTCGCCGGCCTCGCCGCTGCCCTCAGTTGCCGTCGACATTCGGGGCGGTGTCGCCGAAGCGTTGGGCGAACGCGTCCCGCACCGCGTCGCGCAGCACCGCGACCTGGTCCTCGGTCAGTTCCCAGCGCGGGTCCCGGGCGGCGGCGGTGACCGCCTCCTCGATGCGCAGCAGCTGGCCGGGCCCCAGCCGCACGGTGCCGGCCGGAGGGAGGCCGGCGGGGGACCGGCGGGCCCGCCAGCGCCGGCCGAGGCCGCGCAGGCCGCCGCGGACCGCCTCCGTGGCCTGCTCCCGCAGCCCGTCGCGCAGCGCCTCCATCCCGATGCCGGTCAACACCAGCAGGTACGGCAGGAGCGGCTCGATGGTCCACTCGAAGCCCCCGCCGCCGGCCTCGCCGCCGCCCACCCGCACGAGCCGGGCCGGGTCGCGGCGCCAGTGCTCGGGGCGGCGCCGGTAGGCTGGCGCGAGGAACGCCAGCAGCGACTCCTCGGCGGGGGCCACGGCCCGGACGGCCAGCCGGACCAGATCGTCCTCGATCTCGGCCGTCGGGGTGTGCGTGGACGTCGTCCGGGCCATCGTGCTCCTGCTCTCCGGCGGGTCTTCGCGGTCACCGTACGGGGGACGGCGACAACTGGCGGTCGGCAACCGGACAGTCGCGCCCGGCCGGCCGGTCTCGGGACCGGCCGTCGACCGATTCCGCCCCGAGCCTCCGTCCCCGGGGCCGCGACCGAGCCGGGACGCCCGGCCCCGGACATCGACTAGAGTCGCGGCCGAACAGGGCATCGGGGCGGGGCCGGCTCACGGGACGCGGTCGCACCCTGCACGGTGGACGGACACGGGCGGACGGTTGATGGGCATGGGGCTGCGCGGGCCGGTCGGGTGGCGGTGGGCTACGGCGGGAGTCGCGCTGGCCGCCGTGGTAATCGTCGGCGTGGC
>NZ_JBEOWQ010000095.1:0-7994 GCF_040296145.1 Micromonospora sp. NPDC002296 | reverse complement strand
TTGGCGGCGCAGGCGGGCCGGTGGGGGCGCTGGTTGTCGGCCGATGAGGCTGTGCGTCCGGTGGATGTGGCCTGGTCGTCGATCACCACCCGACCAGCCCTGGAACAGCGGGCGGTGCTCCTGGCGAACGACCGGGATGGCCTGTTGTCCGCCCTTCGGGCCCTCGACGCGGGCGAGCCCTCCGGCGCGGTCGTCACGGGTGCCGCCACCGAGCGGGGCCGGCTGGCGCTGCTGTTCTCCGGTCAGGGTGCGCAGCGCGCCGGGATGGGCCGGGAGCTGGCGGAGGCGTTCCCCGTGTTCGCCGCCGCGCTCGACGAGGCGTGCGCCGAACTGGACGGCCGGCTGCCGCGCCCCCTCCGGGAGGTGCTGAACGCCGCGCCGGGATCAGAGGCGGCGGGCCTGCTGGATCAGACCGTGTTCACGCAGGCGGGTCTGTTCGCGGTCGAGGTGGCGTTGTTCCGCCTCGTCGAGTCGTTCGGTGTGGTGCCGGACTTCGTGGCCGGTCATTCGGTCGGCGAGATCACGGCCGCTCACGTGGCCGGGGTGCTGTCCCTGGCGGACGCGTGCGCGCTGGTGGCGGCGCGTGGTCGGTTGATGCAGGCGTTGCCGGCCGGTGGTGGGATGTTGGCGGTTGCCGCGGCGGAGGCCGAGGTGTTGCCGACGCTGGACGGGTTCACGGACCGGGTCGGTGTCGCGGCTGTGAACGGCCCGTCGGCCGTGGTGGTGTCCGGGGCGGTCGACGCCCTCGACGAGGTCGAGCAGGTGTGGCGGGGCCGGGGCGTGCGCACCCGCCGGTTGACGGTGAGTCATGCGTTCCACAGTCCGTTGATGGAGCCGATGCTCGACGAGTTCCGTGCCGTGCTGGCCGGGTTGACCTTCTCTGCCCCGTTGCTGCCGGTGGTGTCGAATCTGACCGGCGGGCTGGCTGAGGGCGACGAGCTGCGTACCCCGGACTATTGGGTGCGGCATGTGCGGGAGGCCGTTCGGTTCGCCGACGGAGTCGTCGCGCTACGCAGCGCCGGGGTGGATACCTTCCTGGAGGTCGGGCCGCAGAGTGTGTTGACGGCGATGGCCGGCGACGTCCTGCCGGCCGGTGACGACGGTGTGTTGGCCGTCGCCGCCCAGCGCCGGGACCGGCCCGAGGCGCACGCGCTGTTGGCGGCCCTGGCGGAGTTGCACGTCCACGGCGTGCCGGTGACCTGGACCCAGTGGTTCACCGACACCGGAGCGCAGCGCGTCGAGCTGCCGACGTACGCGTTCCAGCACCAGCGGTACTGGCCCGAGGCCGCGCCCCGGCCGCTGCCCGGCGACGACGGGCGCGACGCCGACTTCTGGGCCGCCGTCGAACGCGGCGACCTCACCGCCCTGGCCAGCCAGCTCGGCGACGCCGCCGCCGTGGACGCCCTCACCCCGGCCCTGCCCGTGCTGTCGCAGTGGCGTCGGGCCCGGACCCGGGACATGGCGCTGGACGGGTGGTCGTACCGGGTCGGCTGGGAACCGGTCCGGCCGGCCCCGGCGACCGGACTGTCCGGGCGGTGGCTGGTCGTCACCGTCGGCAGCGGCGCCGACGCGGGCGTGGCGAAGACGCTGACCGAGGCCGGCGCCCGCGTCGACACCCTGACCGTGCCGCCGGCCCAGACCCGGGCCGAGCTGGCCGAGCGGCTGCGCCGGATCGGCGACGAGGGCTGGGCGGGGGCGCTGTGCGTCCTGCCCCGGCAGGACCGGCCGCTCCCGCACGCGCCCGGGGTCCCCGCCGGCACGGCGGTGCTGCTCACCCTCACCCAGGCGCTGACCGACGCGGGCCTGCCCGGTCGGGTGTGGGCGCTCAGCCGGGCCGCCCTGCCGGTCTCGGCCGCGGAGCGGGCCGGCGACGTCTGGGCGGCGCTCGCCTGGGGCCTCGGCCGGGCCGTCGCCCTGGAACAGCCGGACCGCTGGGGCGGGCTGGTGGACCTGCCCGCCCGCGCCGACCGCGGCACCCGCGCCGCCCTCGTCGCGGTGCTCACCGACGGCACCCTCGACCAGGTGGCGGTGCGCCGCAACGGCGTCTTCACCCGCCGGCTCGTCCCGGCCGCCCCGCCCGCCGGGGCGGGCTGGCAGCCGGCGGGCACGGTGCTGGTCACCGGCGGCACCGGTGCGCTGGGCCGGCACACCGCCCGGTGGCTGCTGGCCAACGGGGCCGCCGAGGTGGTGCTCGCCTCCCGGCGGGGCCCCGACGCCCCCGGCGCCGCCGAGCTGACCGGCGACCTCGCCGGCCTCGGCGCGGTGCGGGTGGTCGCCTGCGACGTCGCCGACGCCGAGGCCGTCGCCGCGCTCGTCGCCGGCCTGCCGGACCTGACCGCCGTCGTGCACACCGCCGGCGCGTCCGGCGGCACCACCCCGGCGTACGGGCTGACCGACGGCGAGCTTTCGGAGACCCTGGCCGGCAAGGTGCTCGGGGCCGTGCACCTGGACACCGCCTGCTGGGGCCGGGACCTCGACGCGTTCGTCGTCTTCTCCTCCGTCGCGGGCGTCTGGGGCGGCGGAGGCCAGGCCGGGTACTCGGCCGGCAACGCCCTGCTCGACGCGCTCGTCGCCGCCCGCCGGGCCGCCGGCCTGCCCGCCACCGCCCTCGCGTACGGGCCGTGGGCGTCCGACGGCATGGCGGCCGGGGAGACCGCCGACGGCCTGCGCCGCCGCGGGTTCGCCCCGCTCGCGCCCGAGGCCGCCGTGGCGGCGCTGGGCCGGTGGGTCAACGCCCCGGAGGCGGCGCCGGTGATCGCGGACGTTGACTGGTCCCGGTTCGTCGCCGCGTTCACCGCGGCGCGACCGAGCGGCCTCTTCGACCGGGTCGCCCCGGTCGGCGTCGAACAGCCGGAGCCCCAGCCCGAGGAGACCGGCGTCACCGCCGCCCTGCGGTCCCGGCTCGCCGGGCTGCCGGCGACCGGCCAGGAGACGCTGCTGGTCGACCTCGTCCGGGCGGAGGCGGCGGCGGTCCTCGGCCACGGCTCCACCGACCAGGTACCGGCCGGCCGAGCCTTCCGGGAGCTGGGCTTCGACTCCCTCGCGGCCGTGCAGCTACGGGACCGGCTCGGCCGGGTCACCGGACTGACCCTGCCGTCGACCGTGGTCTTCGACCACCCGTCGGCGCTGGAACTGGCCCGCTTCCTGCGTACCGGACTGGTGGCCGGCGCGGCCGACGGCCCGGCGGCCGGCGTCACCGTGGTCCGGCCGGCGGCCGACGAGCCGATCGCGATCGTGTCGATGGCCTGCCGCTTCCCCGGCGGGGTGTCCTCCCCGCAGGAGCTGTGGCGGCTGCTGGCCGACGGGACGGACGCGGTGACGCCGATGCCCACCGACCGGGGCTGGGACCTGGACTCCCTGTTCGACAGCGACCCGGATCAGGTCGGCACCAGCTACACCCGCAGCGGCGGCTTCCTGACCGACGTGGCCGGATTCGACGCCGCGTTCTTCGGCATCAACCCGCGCGAGGCCCTGGCCATGGACCCGCAGCAGCGGCTGCTGCTGCACGCGACCTGGGAGGTGTTCGAGTCCGCCGGCATCGACCCGCAGCGGGTACGCGGCACCGCCACCGGCGTGTTCATGGGCACCAACGGCCAGGACTACGCCACCCTGCTGCTCGGCGCCCGGTCCCAGGTGGAGGGCTACCAGGCCACCGGCAACGGCGCTTCCGTCGTCTCCGGTCGGCTGGCGTACTCGTTCGGCCTGCACGGGCCGGCGGTCACCGTCGACACGGCCTGCTCGTCGGCGCTGGTCGCCCTGCACCTGGCCGCCCAGGCGCTGCGCTCCGGCGAGTGCGACATGGCCCTGGCCGGCGGCGTGACGGTGATGTCGACGCCGGGGGCGTTCCTGGAGTTCTCCCGGCAGCGCGGCCTCGCCGAGGACGGCCGGGTGAAGGCGTTCGCCGCCGGCGCGGACGGCACCGGCTGGGGCGAGGGCGTCGGCGTCCTGCTGCTGCAACGGCTCTCCGACGCGCAGCGCGACGGCAACCGGATCCTCGCCGTGGTGCGCGGCAGCTCGGTCAACCAGGACGGCGCCAGCAACGGCCTGACCGCCCCGAACGGGCCGGCGCAGCAGCGGGTGATCCGGCAGGCGCTGGACGTCGCCGGGCTGACGCCCGGCGACGTGGACGCCGTCGAGGCGCACGGCACCGGCACCACCCTCGGCGACCCGATCGAGGCGCAGGCGCTGCTGGCCACGTACGGGCACCAGCGGCCGGCGGACCGGCCGCTGTGGCTGGGCTCGGTGAAGTCGAACATCGGGCACACCCAGGCCGCGGCGGGCGCCGCCAGCCTGATCAAGATGGTGCTCGCCCTCCAGCACGAGCTGCTGCCGGCGACGCTGCACGTCGACGCGCCGACCCCGCACGTGGACTGGTCGTCGGGCGCGCTGGCGCTGCTCACCGAGGCCCGGCCGTGGACCGGGACCGACCGGCCGCGCCGGGCCGGCGTCTCCTCGTTCGGGATCAGCGGCACCAACGCCCACGTCATCATCGAGGAGGCGCCCGCGCCGCAACCGGCCACCGGCCAGGACCGGGGGGCCGACCCGGCCGCGACGGGCGGGCACCGGACCGACCCGGAGCCGGCGGTGGGCCCGACGCCCCTGCCCTCCGGGGCGGACCCGGCCGGGCTGCGCGACCAGGCGGGCCGGTCGGCGGTCCCGACGCCCCTGCCGTGGCTGCTCTCCGGGGCGGACCCGGCCGGGCTGCGCGACCAGGCGGGCCGGCTGGCCGACCTGGTGGCGACCGGTGCGGGCGACCCCGGCCGGATCGCCTGGGGCCTCGCGGCGGGACGGGCCCACCTCGGCCACCGCGCGGTCGTCGTCGCGGCCGACAGGCCGGCCCGGTCGGCGGCGCTGCGGGCGCTGGCCGCCGGTGAGTCGCACCCCGCGCTCACCACGGCCCGGCGTCGCCCCGGCGGCCTCGCCGTCCTGTTCTCCGGCCAGGGCGCGCAGCGCGCCGGCATGGGCCGGGACCTGTACGCCACGTTCGGGGTGTTCGCGGCGGCGCTGGACGAGGTGTGCGGGATGCTGGACGGCCTGCTGCCGCAGCCGCTGAAGCCGGTGCTGTTCGCCGAGCCGGGCACCGCCGAGGCGGAGCTGCTGGACCGGACCGTGTTCACCCAGGCGGGCCTGTTCGCCGTCGAGGTGGCGCTGTTCCGGTTGGTCGAGTCGTTCGGCGTGGTCCCCGGCCAGGTGGCCGGTCACTCGATCGGCGAGATCACCGCCGCCCACGTGGCCGGCGTGCTGTCCCTGGCGGACGCGTGCGCCCTGGTGGCGGCGCGTGGTCGGTTGATGCAGGCGTTGCCGGCCGGCGGCGGGATGCTGGCGGTCAACGCGTCGGAGGCCGAGGTGCTGCCGACGCTGGACGGGTTCACCGACCGGGTCGGGATCGCGGCCGTCAACGGCCCCACCTCGGTCGTCGTCTCCGGGGCGGTCGACGCCCTCGACGAGGTCGAGCAGGTGTGGCGGGGCCGGGGCGTGCGCACCCGCCGGCTGACGGTGAGTCACGCGTTCCACAGCCCGTTGATGGAGCCGATGCTCGACGAGTTCCGTACCGTGCTGGCGGGGTTGACCTTCGCCGCCCCGCTCCTGCCGGTGGTGTCGAACCTGACCGGCGCGGTCGCCGAGGGCGACGAGCTGCGTACCCCGGAGTATTGGGTGCGGCACGTGCGGGAGGCCGTCCGGTTCGCCGACGGGGTCACCGCGCTGCGGGCGGCCGGGGTGGACACGTTCCTGGAGCTCGGGCCGCAGGGCGTGCTGACCGCGCTCACCGCCGGCCTGCTGCCCACCGACTCCGACGGGACGGCCGTGGCGGCCCTGCGGGCCGGCGCGGACGAGCCGGCCGCCCTGCTCGCCGCCCTCGCCGCCCTGCACGCCGGCGGGCGGGACGTGGACTGGGCGGCGGTGCTCGACGCGCTGGCCGGGCCCCGCCCGACCCCCCGCGACCTGCCCGACCTGCCCACGTACGCGTTCCAGCCGCAGCGCTACTGGCCGACGCTGACCGTGGCACCGGCCCCGGCAGTCGACCCGGTGGACGACGAGTTCTGGCGGGCGGTCACCGACGGCGACCTCGGCCGGCTCGGCATCGACCCGGACCAGCCGATGCGCCAGGTGCTGCCGGAACTCGACTCGTGGCGGCGACGCCAGCACCGGGACGGCACCCTCGACGGGTGGCGGTACCGGGTCACCTGGCGGCGGCGGCCGATGACCGTCGGCGACCCGGGCACCTGGTTGGTGGTGACCCCCCGGCAGCAGGACCCGGGCGGGATCGTGGCCGCGCTCACCGCCGTCGGGGCGACCGTGCACGTGCTGCCGGTCGACCCGGCCACGGTCACCCGCGACGCCCTCGCCGCCGACCTCGACCGGCTCGGCGCGGAGCACCTGCCGACGGGGCTGCTGTCCCTGCTGGCGCTGGACGACGCCCCGCACCCCGAGCAGACCGCCCTGCCGACCGGCCTCGCGGCGAACCTGCTGCTGGTGCAGGCGCACACCCTGCGGCCCGGCCCGGCCGTGCCGCTGTGGCTGGCCACCACCGGCGCAGTCGCCGTCGACGATGAGCCGGTCGCGCGTCCCACGCAGGCCACCACCTGGGGTCTCGGCCTGGTCGCGGCGCTGGAACACCCGAGGCACCTCGGGGGCGTCGTGGACCTGCCCGGCCGCCCCGACGAGGCGGCGTACGCCGCGCTGGTCACCGCGCTCACCAACGTCGAGGGGGAGGACCAGCTCGCGGTCCGGGGCGCCGAGGTGCACACCCGACGCCTCGTGCGGGACACCACCCGGCCGGCGGAAACCGGCCGGGGCTACACCCCGCACGGGACCGTCGTGCTCACCGGCGGGGCGGGCGAACTGGCCCGGCACACCGGCGCGTGGCTCGCCCGGCAGGGCGCCGAGGTGCTGCCGCTGGAGGAGCCGGCGGCGGGCAAGCTCACCGACCTGATGGAGCAGCTCGCCGCCGAGAACCGGCCGGTCACCGGGCTGGTGCACGTCCCGGCGGAGACCGGGTCGGTGCCGCTGGCCGAGCTGACCGTCGCGGCCCTGGCCGCGGACCTCGTCGCGACCGTGGGCGACGTCCCCCGGTACGCCGACGAGCTGGCCCACCGGCGGGTCGAGGCCTTCGTGCTGTGCACCTCCACCTCGGGGGTGTGGGGCGCGGGCGGCCGGGCCGGTCAGGCGGCCGGCGACGCGCTGCTGCACGCGCTGGCGGTGAACCGTCGGCACGACGGGCTGCCGGCCACCGACGTGGCGTGGGGGCCGTGGCAGGACGACCCGGCGTCGCCGGAGCTGGAGCAGCTGCGCCGGCGCGGGCTGCCGGGGCTGCCGCCGGAGCTGGCCGTCGAGGCGCTCGCCCGGGCGGTCCGCGACGAGTCGACCGTCGTGGTGGCGGACGTGCGCTGGGAACGGTTCGTGCCGACGTTCGCCGCCATGCGCCCGTGCCCGCTGCTGACCGAGATCCCCGAGGCGCGCGAGGCGCTGCCCGCCGACGACGTCCGTCAGCCGGCGGACGACGAGGCGGCGGCGGTGCTGCGGGAGCGGCTGCGTCCGCTCGGCGCGGGGGAACGCGAGACGATCCTCGTCGACCTGGTGTGCGCGCAGGCGTCCAGCGTGCTGGGCCACGCCGACGGCGGGACGTTGGAGCCCGACCGCGCGTTCCGGGAGGTCGGGTTCGACTCGATGACGGCCGTGGAGCTGCGCAACCGGCTCCGCGCCGCCAGCGGCGTGCAACTGCCCCCCAGCGTGGTGTTCGACTACCCGACCCCGGCGGCGCTGGCCCGGCACCTGCGCGATCAGCTCGTCGACGACGGCACCGTGACGGCCGCGCCGCTGCTGGCCGAGCTGGAACGAATGGACGCCGCCTTCGCGGCCGACGCGCCGGACCGGCTGACCAGGCAGAAGCTGATGGTCCAGTTGCAGGCGTTCGTCGCCCGGTGGGGCGACGACCGGCCGCCGACCGAGGAGAAACCGGTCACGCAGACCCACGACGACGCGACCCACGCCGA
>NZ_JBEOWQ010000094.1:0-8292 GCF_040296145.1 Micromonospora sp. NPDC002296 | reverse complement strand
CAACGACGGCAAAGTCCGCCTCGACGACGAATCCATCGTCATCGACAACGACCCCACCAACTGCACCGGCCACATCCCCAACTGCTTCGCCTGACGGCAGGCAGGGCTGGTAGCCGGCAACGGTGACACCGGCCACGGGCAGTCCACCGGCCCCGCTCGGGAAGGATCCGCACACGGATCCCACCGGGCGGGGCCGGCGGCCGTCTCCGGTGCGGACGGCCGGACACGGGCCGGCCCCCTTCCGCCACGGGCAGAGGGGGGCCGGCCGGTCGACGGCTAGCTCTGGACGAAGACCGCCACGCTGCGCGCCGGCACCGTGAAGGTGCCGGTGCCCCGGTCGAACGACGCGGTGCGCAGCACCGGGTCGGCGGAGGCCCTCAGCACCGGGTGCAGCGCCACGTCCGCCCCGCGCAGCCCGGTGACCCGCTGCCGCGCCGCCTCCGGGGTGGCGTTGAAGACGACGGTCACCGACCGCCACTTTCCGTCGAGCCCGCGGGCGTCGAGGGTCATGGTGAGCACGCCCGGGGTCTCAGCGGTGCCGGAGAGCGGGAAGGCGACCCGCTTCTGCACCTGGCCGGCGGTGGCCAGCCCGAACACCGGCGAGGACTCGCGGATGCGCAGCAGCTCCGCGTACCGGGCGTCGGCCAGGTTGATCGCCGCGCAGCCCGGCACCAGCGCCGGATCGGCCAGCAGCGGCTTCGCGTACGGCCACTTGTCCTGGTTGTCCGCCGCCGGCGGGAGGCCGGCACCGAAGCCGTTGCCCTGGGCACAGTCCCAGCGGATCTGGTTGAACCAGTCACCGGAGTCGTACGAGTTGCGGTCCAGCGACTTCGAGCGCAGCCGCTCCGAGCCGGCCGTCACGAACCCGGTCCCCTGGCCCATCACCACCGTGGAGAGGGCGAGCACCTGCATCCGGGCCCGGTCCGCCGCCGAGGTGGCCTGCGGCAGCTTGTACGCCAACGCGTCGTACAGGATCTCGTTGTCGTGCGCGTCGACGTAGGTGACCGCCTCCCCCGGCGCGGCGGTGTAGCCGGCGGGCGAGCCGTTGTAGTCGACCTGGCCGCCGGTGACCTGCCGGCCGGCCGAATCGGTGAACCGGTAGCCGCGCAGGTTGCCCGTCAGCCCGACCTTGATCAGGTCGTGGGCGTGCAGCAGCCGGGCCTTCTGCTCGGCCGCCGACCCGTTCACCGGGTCGCCGTTGGGGTCGGTGAACAGGCCCGACGCGAAGCCCTGCACCCGCGGGTTCGGGTCGAACGGCCCGCCACCGCGCACCGCGTCACGGAGCCGGTCGTTGAACGTGCCGATCCCGGTCCCCGCCATGTTGGCCTGGGTGGCCTGCACGAACCGGGCGTCGTCGGCCACCTCGCCGAAGTTCCAGCCCTCGCCGTACAGCAGGATCTTCTGCCCGTCCACGCCGTCGCGGGCGAGGGTGAGCCTGTCCAGGGCGGCCCGCACGGCCAGGATGTTCGCCTTCGGGTGGTGGCCCATCAGGTCGAACCGGAACCCGTCGACCTTGTACTGCTTCGCCCAGGTGACCAGGGAGTCGACCACCAGCTTGCCCATCATGGCGTGCTCGGGGGCGGTGTTCGCGCAGCAGGTCGAGTTGGCGACCGTGCCGTCGGGCAGCAGCCGGTGGTAGTAGCCGGGCACCACCTGGTCGAGCACCGACCTGCCGTCGGTGCCCGATGCCGACGTGTGGTTGTAGACCACGTCCATGACCACCCGCAGGCCGGTGCCGTTGATCCCGGCGACCATCCGCCGGAACTCGGTGGTCCGCTTCGACCCGGCCGGGTCGACGGCGTAGCCGCCCTCCGGCACGGTGTAGTGCAGCGGGTCGTACCCCCAGTTGTAGCCGTCGGACTCCGCCACCGCCGCCACGCACTTCTGCTGCTCGTCGGAGTCCGGGGGCAGCTTCGCCAGGTCACAGGCCGGCTGCCGCTGGTCGGCGCGGCGCTCGGGGATGGTGGCGAAGTCGAACGCCGGCAGCAGGTGCAGGTAGTCGACCCCGGCGCCGCCGAGCGCCCTCAGGTGCCTCATCCCGGCCGTGTCCGGGTCGGTGAAGGCGAGGTAGGTGCCCCGCCGCTCGGTCGGCACGGTGCTGTCGGCGATGGAGAAGTCCCGGACGGAGACCTCCTGGATCTGTGCCTTCGCGGCGGGCGGCGCGGCAGGTTTGCGCAGGTTCGCCCATCCCTTCGGGGCCAGCGCCGGGTCGGCCAGGTCGACGACCTGGCTGTGCGTGGAGTCCGGCGCGAGCGCCACCGAGTACGGGTCGGTCACCGAGGCGGTGACCACCTTCTGCGCCGCCGGCTGCCACGCCTCGACCCGGTACCGGTAGTACTTCCCGGTCCAGCCCCGGTCGCCGCGCGCCGACCAGACGCCGGTGCGGTCGTCGCGGCGCATCGACACGGTGCGCGGCGCGGCGGTCGGCGAGTCGAACAGTTCCAGCGCCACCGTCCGCGCGGTGGGCGCCCACACCGAGAGGGTGGGCACCCCGCCGGCGAAGGTCGCCCCGAGCCCCGCGCCGGTGGCGGCGGCGTAGACGTCGTCGAGCACGCCCGGGACCTGCACCCCGGTCGCGCCGAGCAGCGCCCCCCGCGCGTCCCGCTCGGTCACCACGAGCTGCCCGCGCAGCGCCGCCGGCACCTTCGCCAGGTCGTCCCGGTCCAGGCTGAACGCCTGGTACGCCCACAGGTGCGGGTGCTTCGCGCGTTGGGCCTCGGTGAGCCCGTTGCGCTGCGCCCGCAGCGGCAACGTGGTGTACGTCCCGGACAGCTCCCCGTCGACGACGCTCAGCCCGCCGGCCGGGGCGGCCGCCAGGGCGTACGTCCGGCCGTCGGTGGGCCCGGCCTGCCAGGCGACGGTGGACCGGTCGATCCACTGTGCCTTCTGCTGGGTGATGTCCACGTCCCTGGACCCTCCGGACGAGGTCGACGGCAGCAGCCGGCCCGGCGTGCCGGCGAGCAGCCAGACCTCCCGGCCCGCCGCGGCGAAGTCGAGCCGCTGGTCGTCCGGCAGGTCCTTGACGTCGCCGTTGTGGATGATGTAGCTCAGCCCGGTGGCCCCGGCCGCCAGCGGCACCCGGAAGACCGCGCCGAACGCGTCGGTCCGCTCCGGCCTGAGCGGGGCGGACCACTCGGTCGGGTCGGCCGCGCCGTCCCACAGGTGCAGGCCCCAGCCGTCGTAGCTGTTGTCGGCCCGGCGGTAGTGGATCAGCGCGGTGCCCTCGTCGACCGGCGGGTCCGGCTCGCCGGTGGCCGCCTGCCGGGTCGGGTAGAGCGCGGCATCGCCCTGTTTCACCCACACCTCGCCGGTCCGCGTGACGTCGATGGTCCGGTCGTTGGCGACGTCCTTGTTCCCGTCGGAGTCGACCACCAGGAAGCCGACCGACTTCGCGCCCGGCTTCAGCTTCACCCAGGCGAACCGGCCGAACGAGTCCTCGCCGGCGAACGGCTGCCCCTTCGGCCACTCGGTGGCGTACGCGGGGTCGATGTCGCCCCAGGCGTACAGGCCCCAGTCGTCGTACCCGCCGGCCGGGCGCTGGTAGTGCACCACCGCCCAGTCCCGCGACGCGCCCTGCGCCGGGGTGCCGACGGTGGCGGTGGAGCGGGTGCTCGCGGTGCGCCCCCTGCCGTCGCGGACGACGGCCTTGTACTCGATCCTCGTGCCGCCGGCCAGGCCGGTCAGGTCGTGGTGCACGGTGTACGGGGCCCGGTGGGCGCTGCCCAGCAGCGTCCACCTGCCGCCGCCGACCCGGGCGGCGACGGTGACGGTGGCCAGCGGATCGCCGGTGACCTGGGCGGTGACGGCGGCGCGGGTGGCCACCGGGGCGTCCGGGGCGGGGGCGGTGATGCCGATCGACGGCTTCGCGTCGGCCTGCGGGATCGCCCGGCCGGCCCGGTACACCACGGCGGACAGCGCCGGCACGGTCACTGCCAGCCTGCCGTCGGCCCCGGCGGTCGCGGTCGCCGCGCCGCCGTAGATCCCGGCGAAGGCCGCCCCGGCCGACCAGGTGTCCACGGTGACGGTCTGCGCGGTGCCGGCGTTGTTCACGGCGACGACGTACTCGGTGCGGTGCTTCGGGTCGATCCGGGAGAAGGCGAAGACGCCGGGGCCGTCGGCGGCGTACCGGGTGACCTGGACGCCGTCGCGCAGCGCCGGGTGGGCCTGCCGGAGCCGCCCCAGCTCGGCGATGGTGCGGTAGAGCGGGTGCGTCGGGTCGAACTGGTCGCCGGCGTGGGTGCGGTCGGTCCCGATCAGGTCGTCGTCGAGGTAGTCGGGCACCTTCGACGCGAACATGTCCTGCCGGGCGTCCTTGTCGCCGCCCGGGCCGGTGAAGCCCTGCTCGTCGCCGGAGTACACCACCGGCTGGCCCCGGGTGAGGAACATGAGCTGGTGGGCGAGCTGGTCGCGGCGCAGCTGCGCGGCGTCGTCGCCGCCGGAGGCAGCGATGAACGAGCCGATCCGGCCCATGTCGTGGTTGCCGAGGAAGGTGGTCAGCCGGTTGGCGTCGGTGTCCCGGGAGGCATAGAGGTCGTCGCGGGCGTACACGTCGGCGAGCGCCTTCGCGGAGCCGGCGGCGGCGGTGTAGCCCCGGGCCGCCTCCTGGAACGCGAAGTCGAGGGTGGCCGGCAGGCCGCCGCGCCGCACGTACGTGGAGGTGATCTCCGGGTCGGCACTGTAGACCTCACCGAACATGAAGAAGTCCTTCTTGCCGGCGGCTTCGGCGGCCCGCTGGATGCCCCGGCTGAACTGCGGCCAGAACTCCAGGTTGGTGTGCTTGACGGTGTCCAGCCGGAACCCGTCGACGCCGGTGCCGCCGATCCAGTCGCCGTAGACCTTGGTCAGTCCCTCGACCACCTCGGGGCGCTCGGTCCACAGATCGTCCAGGCCGTAGAAGTCGCCGTACTCGCTGTTCTCGCCGGAGAAGGTCGAGTCGCCCCGGTTGTGGTACATGGTGGCGTCGTTGAGCCACGCCGGGACCTTGGCCCTCGCGTCGGCCGGGGTTTCGAAGGTCGGGGTGTACGGGAAGGACTCGGCGTTCACCTTCGGGAAGTCCCGGCTGCCGTCGGCGTAGTTCCGGTCCTCGAAGGCCCGCCCCTGCGCGTCGGTGTACGGCGCGGTCTTCTTGTCGATGTACGCGTACTTGCCCTCGGCGTACTTGATGACGTCGGCGGTGTGGTTGACGATGACGTCGAGGTACACCTTGATGCCCCGCTGGTGCGAGAGCTTGACCAGCCTCTTCAGCTCCTCATTGGTGCCGAAGTGGGGGTCGACCTGGGTGAAGTCCGTGATCCAGTAGCCGTGGTAGCCGGCCGACACGTCCGCGCCGACGCCCTGCACGGGCCGGTTCTTGAAGATCGGGGCGAGCCAGATCGCCGTGGTGCCGAGCCCCTGGATGTAGTCGAGCTTGTCCAGCACCCCCTTGAGGTCGCCGCCGTGGTAGAAGCCCTTGTCCTTGGGGTCGAGGCCGGTCTTCAGCCGGTCCCCGGCGAGCCCGCCGGAGTCGTTGCGCGGGTCGCCGTTGGCGAACCGGTCCGGCAGTACGAAGTAGAACTGCTCGGCGCGGGCGTCGCCGGAGCCTGCCTTCAGGAGGGCCTCGACGGAGGGTTCGGAGCGCCACTGCACCGCGCCGGCGGCGGCGAGAGGGTCGGCGCTGGTCGGGCTCGGGGCGGCCTCGGCGGCGCGCTGGTGCGCGGCGACGGGGGTGCCGACGAGGGCGAGGGTGAGGGTGGAGACCAAGGCGAGCAACGCCTTACGGGACATCGGCGAGCGTTTCATCGACGGCCTTCCTCTGGTCGTGATTCGCCCGCACGCTAGCCCTTGCCGAAACGTTCTGCAATACCTTGCAAACGAGAGCGCAACAATGCAGACATCTTGCAAGCGCCGGCTCGCGGGTGGACGCCATCACGGCCCGCGCGGGCGGCGCGGGCAGCGGCAGCCGGCAGCGACCGGGGTCGGCTGCGGGCTGCCGGCGGGAACCGTGCGGCTCGGCGGGTCAGGCGACGCGGATGACCGTGCAGATGGCGGGACCGTTGTCGGTGCCGCGCAGCAGGTACCGGTACCGCTCGCCGGGCACCCGCCGCCCCTGGCTGTCCAGGAACTCCCACTCCACGCCCACCTCGATGAGCAGCGCGGAGACCCACTGCACGTCCTCGATCAGGGCGTTGGCCGCCACCAGCTCGCGCTCCTGGTAGTCCGGGGCCGCGCCGACGAAGGAGAGCGCCACCGCGGCCGGGGAGACGAACGAGAAACTGTAGGTGTCGGCGACCACCAGCCCGGGCAGGGCGTAGCAGCCGGCCACGGCCGCCACGTCACCGGTGGTGAGCGCGACGCCGTACCGGTCGAAGAAGTCGGTCAGCGCGTCGAGATCGGTGGGGGCTGTCACGAGGACTGTCAATTGCCACCCGGCCGCCCCGGCAAACCGGCCACGGGGCGACGCCCCGGCGGGCGACGCCGCCGTCGCTCAACGTTGCGGAACGTGCACCTCGATCTCGGCGCCGAGCTGGGCCCCGGCGGCCAGACCGAGGTCGTCGCCGCTCCAGAACCGGCCCGGGTCGTACCAGTTCGGCCGGCGGCCGGCCGGCAGCAGGCCCATCGCCTCGTAGGTCACCGCGACCACCTCGGCGCAGTACGCCGTCTCCAGCGCCCGGTCGCGCACCGCGACGCCGCCGGGGGCGTCCCGCCGGGCCGGCAGGGGCAGCCGCACCCGTGGCATCCGGCCCCGCGCCCAGCGCCAGGCGAGCTGGGCGGTGGAGGGGAACGGGGTGCCGTCGAGGCGGGCGACGGTACGCAGCACCGCCTTCTCCATCTCCGCGTCGGCAGACGGTTCGAGCTGCCGGAGCCAGGCCCGCTGGCCGTACCGGTTGGCCCAGACGCAGACCGCGTCCCGCAGGTCGTGCAGCTGCACCCCGCGCTGGTGGGTGCCGGTCCACATGTCCGGCAGCGACCGGCCCAGCTCGGCGTGCCACATCAGCGGCGGCATGTCGTCCAGCACCACCGCCATGCCGACGTGGTTGACCGGACTGTTGGTGGTGAACTGGATGGCGCGGTCGGGCGCGCTACGGCCCCGGAACACCCATACGTCGCCGGTGCGGGTCAACTCCACGGCCTCGTCCAGGCTGATGCTCATGCCCTCACCCCGGTGCCGTCGGCGTTCTGCTCGCTCATGGGGGTCTACCCTAAGCGGATGCGGCAAAGGATGCGGTGGTGGAAGGTGCTCGGGCTGGCCGGTCTCGCGGGTGTCGCCGCGACCGGGGTGGTCGTCGCCCGGGCGGAGCGGCGGCGGCGGGCGTACACCCCGGAGGAGATCCGGGCCCGGCTGCGCGACCGGCACGCGGAGGCCGGCGCTCTCGACGCCGGCCCCGACACCCCGGCCTGAGTCCTCCGGCCCCTCGGCCCGTTTCCCAACGGTGCTCTGCACCACCGCCTCAGGCGGGTCACCCCTTGGGGTGCGCGCCCACCCCGGCCGCGGGGTTTCGCCGGGCACTTCCGGTCCCGGGCATCCGGTCCAGCACCCACAGGTCCTGTTAATCAAGAGGTTTGTGTCAGAATCACCGCTTTGACGGGGGCCGGAGGCAAGGCAGCATCCGTCGTCGCCGGCCGGCGGTGATACCTGTTCACCCCCTTTGCTCTGCTGCCCTCCATGCAACGCTCACGGAGCGTGGCCGATGCTTCCTTGCCGTCCGCCCGTTGGCCCGCGACCTGAAGCGGATGCCCGGTGCCGGTGTTGCGGTGACGGCAGCAGAGCAAAGGGACCGGGGGCACTCCGGCTTGAGGAGGGCCGGAACCTGTCTGCAGCAGCAAGCTTCGTCGGTGGTGGCGGTCGGCCATCCTGCCTGCCATCGACCCGGCAAGCCGAGCAGAAGGCAGCCAACCGTACGGACCACGCTCCGGCTCCACCCCGTTGATCAAGCGCTTTGTGTCGGGTTTCGCCGTTTGATCAACGGAATTATGGGGGGGGTTTGGGGTGGGGTATCCGGTGGTGGGGGTCACCGTGGGGGTGGAATCGGTGGGGGGTCGGGGGCGTTGTACATGGTTCACCCGGGCGGGACCGGCCCGGGGCAGCCCCGGAGCCGGGGCCCCGGGTGGAATGCGGGGCCGGCCGGGTTGGTTACATCCCCCGGACGACGCGACAGGTTCCCCCGAGCCGCCGTGGTTGTCCTCCTGATCTGATTTCCCCTTCGCGGCACACGTCGCTTTCTTGCGGGTGTTGTCGCGTGTCCCCCGACCAGAGGAGCACGCTCATGCGTACCGATCTGATCCGTAGGACCGTTCTTTCCGCCGGTGTTCTCG
>NZ_JBEOWQ010000093.1:0-8581 GCF_040296145.1 Micromonospora sp. NPDC002296 | reverse complement strand
TTGGTGGGTTCATTGTGGGTGGGGGTGGTCGGGTCTGGTGTCGCCACTGCTCCCCCTGGGGGGGGGGGGGGGGGGGGCCGCCCCCCCCCCCCCCCCACGTCTGGTCGGCCCGCTGGTCCAGTCGCGTCTCCCCGGGTCGCCCGCCCAGCCTTCCCAGCCGGACAGTCCGCGTCTCGCGCGGGCCGCCCGCCGGGCGGGACGCGGCGGGCGTCGGCCCGCCGACGTGACGACGGAGGACCCCCGGGTCGAGGTGGGAGATCCCACCCCGGCCCGGGGGTCCTTCAGTTCGGTCCGCCGGCGTGCGGCGGAGGGGTCAGGCCAGCGCCAGCCCGGTCCGGGTCGCGGCGAGCAGCCGGTCCAGGTCGGCGGTGAGCCGGGCGAAGTCGGGCGGCGTGAGGGCCTGCCCGGCGTCGCAGCGGGCCCGCTCGGGGTCGGCGTGCACGTCGATCATCACGCCGTCGGCGCCTGCCGCCGCGGCGGCCATCGCCATCGGCGCGACCACGTAGGCGTGGCCGGCCGCGTGGCTCGGGTCGACGATCACGGGCAGGTGGGTACGCCGTTTCAGCACCGGCACGACGCTCAGGTCGAGGGTGAACCGGCTCGTCGTCTCGAACGTCCGGATCCCCCGCTCGCAGAGCACGACCTGCGGATTGCCGGCGGCCAGCACGTACTCGGCGGCCAGCAGCCACTCCTCCACGGTGGCGGACATGCCGCGCTTGAGCAGTACCGGCCGACCGCACCGGCCGACCGCCTGGAGCAGCGGGAAGTTCTGCATGCTCCGGGTGCCGATCTGCACCATGTCCGCGTACTCGGCCACCACGTCCACGTCCTCCGGGCGCAGCGCCTCCGTGACGACCGGCAGGCCGGTGATCCGGCGCTGCTCGGCCAACAGCCGTAGGCCCTCCACGCCCAGCCCCTGGAACGAGTAGGGCGACGTGCGCGGCTTGAAGGCGCCGCCACGCAGCATCCCCGCCCCGGTGGCGGCGACGCCGGTGGCCACCGCCGCGAGCTGCTGCCGGCTCTCCACCGCACACGGGCCGGCGATCACGGTGAGCTGGCCGGCGCCGATGAGGTGGCCACCGACGTCCACGACCGTCGACTCGGCGCGGAAATCCCGCCCGGCCAGGTGGTACGGGACGGTCGAGACGATCACCCGGTGCACCCCGGGCAGGTCGTCCACCTCCCCCACCAGGACGGCCGGTGCCGGCACCACCAGCACCGGCGGTCGCCCCGGCCACCGGACGACCACCGGCTCCGGCCCGCCCACCCCGGCCCGCCGCACGACCCGCCTGAGATCCGCCTCGGTCGCCGAGGGACTCATCTCCACGATCATCGTCGCGCCCCGTCCTGCCTCATCGGATCGTCCGGCTGCCTGCGGCCACGCCCGAGCCCGCCAGCTGCGCCACCGGGCCGGGCACCAGGTGGTCCGCGACGCTGCGCAGCTTCTCGCAGGTCTCCTCGTACTCCCGACCGGGGCGGGACTGCTCCACGATGCCCGCGCCGGCCCGCAGCCAGGTTCGGCCGTCCTGCTGGTAGACGCTGCGCAGGACGAGGGCGGCGTCCAGGGAGCCGTCGGCGCCGGCGGTGAGCACCGCGCCGGCGTACAGCCCGCGCGGCTCCGGCTCGTACCGCCGGATCGCCTCGTACGCCGGACGCTTGGGGATGCCGGACGCGGTGATGGCGGGGAACAGGACGGCCATGGCGTCCCACCCGGTCCACCCCGCTGCCAGGCTGCCGGTGACCATCGAGCCGAGGTGCTGGACGCTGCCCCGGTGCTTGACCGTCATGAAGCCGTACACGCCCACCGAGTCGGGCACGCAGAACCGGGACAGTTCGTCGACGGCCGCCTTCACGGACGTGGCGTGCTCGAAGATCTCCTTGGCGTCGCTGAGCAGTTCCGCCCGGTGCCGGTCGTCAACGTCGGCGGCCCCGGTGGCGGCCCGGGTGCCGGCCAGCGGCTGGGTGCTCACCACGCCGTCCGGGCGGACCTCTAGGACGATCTCCGGGCTGAACCCGCCGCCGCGCAGGCCGCCGAGGTCGAACAGGAACGACCGCGCCGGGTTGTTGCCCCGCCGCCCGGCGACCCAGGTGGCGAGCAGGTCGATCTCGAACTCCACCGGGAGGACCCGGGACAGGATCACCTTCTGGAGGCGTCCCCGCTGGATGTCCCAGACCGCGCCGGCGACCGCCTCCTGGTAGCGACCGGCGTCCGGCCCGGAGCCGGCGACGTCCATCGGCCGGACGTTGCGCGCGTACCCCTCCTCGGCCACCGCCGTGCCGGAGCGCAGCAGGTCGACGACCCGGTCGCGCAGGTCGCCGGCGAGCCCGCGGCCGGTGACCCGGTCGGCGCCGAAGGTCACCTCGACGGTGGGCACCACCAGGTGCAGCAGCCGGCCGTCCCCCGCCGCCGCGGCGTCCCCCGCCAGCAGGTACGACAGCTCGAACGCCGCCCAGCCGTACACCCGCCAGTCCGCCATCGGGAGCCCGGCCAGCAGCTCCGCGACCAGCGTCAGTCCCCTGTCGTTCCAGGGGACGGCCCGCTCGACCCCGTCGCGAACGAACCGGACGCCGTCACGGTCGGCGATCAGTTCGGCCTCGATCCCGCCGGCCACGGTGAACCCGCCGTGCTTCTCGTAGACCATGTACCGGTCGAAGACACCGGACCGGACGAGCCCGGCCGCCGACAGCAGTGGGCTGGCCGACGCCTCCGCCTCGAAACTCTCGTACCGCACGTTCTCGGGCACTTGTCACCCCTCGCTGGAGTTGGACGATCGGAACTGCCGGGCCCGCGAGGGCGGCCGGTTCGGCGGTCGCCGTCGCGGGCGGGCACACGTCGGCGGCGGTCCCTCGCTCACCGGTCCACCGGCTCACCGAACAGCTGCCGGAGCCGCTTCTTGTCCGGCTTGCCGACCGGGGTCAGCGGAAGCTCGTCGAGGACCTCCAGGCGTTCGGGGATCTTGAACGCGGCCACCCCCTTGGCCCGGAAGACCTCGCGCACCTCGGACAGCGCGAGGGCGGCACCGGGGCGGAGCACCACGCACAGGCAGACCCGCTCGCCGGTGTCCGGGTCCGGCACCGCGATGGCGGCGGCGGCCCGCACGTGCGGCAGGAGCTGCGCCAGGTCCTCCACCTCGGCCGCGGAGATCTTCTCCCCGGCCCGGTTGATCAGGTCCCGGGTCCGGCCCTCGACGACCAGGTTGCCGCTGGGGTGCCGGCGTACCACGTCCCCGGTGCGGTACCAGCCGTCGGGCGTGAAGCTGCCCGCGTTGTGCGCGCCGCCGCGGAAGTACCCGCGCGGGGTGTAGGGCCCCCGGGTGAGCAGCTCGCCGTGCTCGGCGGGGACACCGTCGGCGTCGACCAGCAGGATCTCGTCGTCGGGGCTGATCGGCCGGCCCTGGGTGTCGACGACCACGTCGGACGGGTCGTCCAGCCGGGTGCAGTTCAGCAGGCCCTCGGCCATGCCGTACACCTGCTGCACGGTGCACCCGAAGGTCCGGCCCAGCCGGCTCGCCACATCGGCCGGGCAGCGCGCACCGCCGACCTGTACGACCTTCAGGCTGTCCACGTCGTCCCGGGCCGGGTCGAACCGGTCCAGCCAGCGCTGGGCGACCGCGGGTACCAGCGCCACCGTGGTCACCCGGTGCCGCGCGATCGCCGCGAGCGCGGCCTCCGGCTCCGGGGACGGCAGCATCACCACCGTGCCGCCGACGCCGAGGGTGCCGAGCAGACCGGGGCAGCCGAGCGCGAAGTTGTGCCCGGCCGGCAGCACCACGAGGCAGACGCTGTCCTCGGTGAGGCCGCTCAGCTCGCTCATCCGCCGGACGTTGTACTCGTAGTCGTTGTGCGTCCGGGCGATCAGCTTGGGCAGCCCACCGGTCGTCCCGCCGGAGAGCAGCAGGAAGACCACGTCCTCGGGTTCGGGCGCGGGCACCGCGCGCAGCGGGTCGTCCGCGGGGGGCGGCGTCGGCTCCACCCGCAGCCGCACCGAGTCCCGCCGGGCCGGCTCGCCGACGACCAGCACCGGGCAGGGCCCGCCCGGTCCGGCCGCCACCCGGTGTGCGAGCGCCTCGTGGTCGAAGCCCCGGTGCGCGTCGGGGACGACCACCGCAGCCGCCCCCGCTGCGTCGGCGAGGTGGGACAGCTCGTGGTCCCGGTACGCGGGCAGGGCCATCACCGGCGCCACGCCGATCCGGGCACAGCCCAGCACGACCGGGACGAACTCCCACCGGTTGGGCAGCTGCAGCACGACGTTGTCGCCGTCGCGCAGACCGAGCGCGAGCAGTTGCCGGGCGACGGCGTCGGCGGCCAGGGCCAGCTCGGCGTACGTGAGGGACCGATCGCCGCCCACCACCGCCACCCGGTCGCCCCATCGCCGCGCCCACCGGCCGGGCAGGGCGCCCAGCAGTTCCCGACGCCAGTGGCCCCTGCGCAGGTACTCCTCGGCCACCTCCGTCGGCCAGGGCACCTGCCCTACGCGGCGCACGGACCGCTCCCGCCTCCGGACGCCCGCCCGGCGACACGCCGGCCCGCGCGGACGCCCCGCGTGCCGGTGGCCGCCGCCGGCGGGACCGCCGCCGGCCCGGCGGGAAACTGTTTTCCGGTTGTCATTCTCGCCCTCCCGTTGAATCGCCACCACACCGGCACCGGACAGCACGCCGAGGCTCGCAAGAAGCTCTCGACTCCCGCTCAAGAGAGCCGACCGGTAATGGCGGGTCCGCATTCCCCGTGACCGCGGAATCGGACCCGCCAACGACTTGTCGCCGGTTTCCCCGTCGGGTCAGCCGACCGTCTGCGCCCGCTCCGACACCGCGGCCTCCCGCAGCCGGGCGCGTTCCCTTTCGCTTCGCGTCCGGCCGAACCGGCGCAGGACGGGACGCTCCACGAACCGGTAGAGCACCAGGCCGATCAACATGTTCAGCACCAGCAGGCCGAGCACCAGGAGCACGCCCGCCCAGGTGTCGAATCTGACGGTCGGCCCGATCGCATCGCGGGCGATGGCGAGCAGCGGCCACTGGGTCAGGTAGGCGGCGTAGGTGGCGTCGCCGAGAACGACCATCGGCTTACGGTTGAGCCACCGGGAGCGCCCCTCGATGTCCCGCATCGCGACAATCGGAACGAAGAAGCAGACCGCGATGGCCATGAATCCACTGCTCTTGTAGATCGGCGGCAGCCAGGTCATCACGAGCCACAACGCGGCGGTACCCGCGACCGCCCACCACAGGCGGAACCGGGGCCAGGAGCCGGTCTGCAGCATGCGGGCGAGGATGACGCCCAGCAGGAACTCGGGGAGGCGGGACAGCGGGAAGAAGAAGGAGAGGTAGGCCTCGGGGAACGACAGCGGCGCCCACATCCACCACACCGGCGCGTCCACCGCCGCCATGACCACCCCCGGGAGGACGGCGATGACGGCCATGAGGCCGACCAGCCAGTACCACAGGTGCCGGGTGGGGATGCGCAGGATCGGGTGGATCAGCAGCGGCAGGGAGATGTAGAAGACGATGTCCGCCGAGACCGACCAGTTGATGCCGTAGACGCTGAACACGTACGTCGGGTCGGGGATCCAGGCCTGGACCAGGAAGAGGTTCGCCAGCGCCGGCCCGAGCGGGGTCTGCCCGATCAGCGTCATCGGGCCCACCACCGCGATCATGGCGAGGGTGAAGGCCCAGATCGCGATGTGGCTGGGAAAGATCTTGGCCAACCGCTTGCGGGCGAACGAGCCCAGGGTGCTCTTCCAGGGCTCCTGCCAGGTGAGCACGAAGCCGCTCAGCACGAAGAACAGGGACAGCGTCGAGATGGCGGAGGGCACCGCCGTGCCGACGCCGTTGATCGAGGGGTTCTTGAAGAACTGACCGGCCCCCAGGGCGTGGGTGGAGAAGGCCAGGACGAACAGGATCACCCGGCCTCCGGTCAGCGAGGGAAGCCGCGCCGGTAAGGCGGATGGGGTCGACAGTCGATCTGTCGGAGAGGGCGAAGACACCATTTCCTACTCCCGTTTGCCATGGGGCCTGACATCAGAGCCCCCCAAGAGGTATCAGTTGACCCGGGGCAGGAGAACGCGGTTCCAGCGCCGCTTGACCAGCCTTCAAGCAATTTTCGAGATGCATCAAGAAGCACTCGCGGGCACATCACGGAAACCAGCACGACCGGCCACCACACGACCTTTCCGGGTCACCTGGCAGCAATTTCGGGAATTTACCCCGGAAGGGATGTCGACACCGGAGGAAATGGTTACGGCTCCGCCACCCGGTCGCGTCGAATCGGTGGCTCCGCTCCGTCAGGCCGTCGCCCCGTCCAGGCTTGCGACCGGACGAGGTTCGTGGTTCGCTGTCGCACAGCGTCGCGTGCCGGTGGCGGACAGCGTCAGGCATGGAGGCGTCGGTTCGAAAGGTCTTTGATGACCACGTTGTTCACCCACGTACTGAAGGCTGGGCGGCTGGCACGCCGATCGAAGTGCTTCTTCCTCAGGAGGCTCGGCCTCCTGCCGCCCCGAGGCTCGGGATCGCCACTCGGCGGGGCCCCGCCTCCGCGCCAGCCGGGCCGGACGACGGCCCAGAATCCCCATTCCGTTCCCGCTCCCGGTGCAGGGGGCGACATCGACGTCGCCCTCCGGCCCGGCGGCCCGTCCACCCTGCACCACCGTCCGCGCCGACGCGCACGGACGCACCGCCCACCCCGGCCGGCGTGCCCCCCGGCGGCCCAACCCGGCCGGGCCGGTCATCGCCCCGGCCGGTTCCCCAGGACGGCGGTCGCCCGCTGCCCCGTCGCCCTGCGAGGTGCTCGATGATCAAGGCGCGCGACCTGAAACGGCAGTTCACCTCGAAGCGCCAGACGGTGGAGGCGGTGCGGGGAGTCAACCTCGACGTCGACCGCGGCGAGATCGTCGCCTTCCTCGGGCCGAACGGCGCGGGCAAGACCACCACCCTGCGGATGCTCACCACGCTGCTCCGCCCGACCGGGGGTGAGGCCACCGTAGCGGGATACGACCTGCTCACGGACCCGGTCAACGTGCGGCGGCACATCGGCTACGTCGCCCAGGGCAGCGGCGCCAGCGACGACCAGCTCGTCATCGACGAACTCGTCACCCAGGGCCAGCTCTACGGGCTGTCCGCCGGCGAGTCCCGGGCCCGCACCCAGACGCTGCTCGAACGGCTCGACCTCACCGGGGTCGCCAGCCGGCTCACCTCCACCCTGTCGGGCGGCCAGCGCCGCCGGGTGGACATCGCGCTCGGTCTGCTGCACGAGCCGGAACTGCTCTTCCTCGACGAACCGTCGACGGGCCTGGACCCGCAGAGCCGGAACAACCTGTGGGACCACATCCGCAGCCTCCGCACGGAACACGGCACCACGGTCTTCCTGACCACGCACTACCTGGACGAGGCCGACGCGCTCTGCGACCGGGTCCTGGTCATCGACAACGGCCGGATCGTGGCGGAGGGCACTCCGGACGAGCTGAAGCAGCGCGTTTCCGGCGACCTGATCGTGCTGGGCACGGACAACCCGACGGCGGTCGCCAAGGTGGTCGGCCGGTTGGACGGAGCCGACGAGCCGACGATCGGCGAGGACTTCGTGCGGTTCGTGATCCCGGGCGGCAACCGGGTGATGCCGGTGCTGCTCCGCGAGCTGGACCACGCCGGGTTGATCCCCCACTCGGTGGAGGTCCGGCGGCCAACGCTGGACGACGTGTTCCTGGCCCTCACCGGACGGACGCTGCGGGAGTCGGCCGATGGGCGATGAGAGAAGGGCGGGACGCGACGTGACCGAGCGGAGTGGGAACCGGTTCCTGCGGGACACCCGCCTGATGTTCATGCGTTCGGTGCGGCCCCTGGTCCGGCAGCCGCTGGTGATCGTCCTCGGCACCGCCCAACCGATGCTGTTCCTGCTGCTGTTCGGGCCGCTGCTGGGCGGGTTCGGGTCGGACGAGGACTCGTGGCAGTGGTTCGTGCCGGGCCTGGTGATCCAGATGGCCCTCTTCGGCACCGCCTACGCCGGCTACGTCCTGATGCCCGAGATCCGGTCCGGGGTCCTCGAACGTTTGCAGGTGACCCCGATCAGCCGCATCGCGCTGCTGCTCGGCCGGGTGCTGCGCGACGTCGGCGTCCTGCTGATCCAGTGCGTGATCCTGCTGGCGGTGTCGACGCTCTTCGGGTTCCGCGCCGGCCCCGGCCAGATCGCTCTGGTGCTGTTCATCGGGGCCCTCGCCGGGGTCTCGATCGCCGCGACGTCGCACACCCTGGCCTTGAAGGTCAAGCACGAGTACGTCTTCGGGCCGCTGCTCGGCGGCACGGTGATGCCGGTGCTGCTGCTGTCCGGCGCGCTGCTGCCGATGGACCAGGGGCCGGACTGGCTGTACGCGCTCTCCCGGGTCAACCCGCTCAGCTACGCGGTGGACGCGGTCCGGGCGATCGTGGAGGGCCGGATGGGCGACACAGTGGTGTGGAGCGGCGGGCTCGTCATCGTCGCCCTCTCCGGGCTCTGTCTGTACTGGGGCGTGCGGACGTTCCGCAAGGAGGCCCTCTGAGCGCCCTGGCGCAGCTCGGCACCCCTGACAGCGAGGTGGCCCGGCACCGGCCGGTGCCGGGCC
>NZ_JBEOWQ010000092.1:0-8665 GCF_040296145.1 Micromonospora sp. NPDC002296 | reverse complement strand
CGGCCGCGCGCGAACGACGCCAGTCGCGCCGCCTGGCCCAGCAGGGCCCGCCCGGAGCGACCCGACACCACCCACGGCACCGGCACACCGACTGGCGCGTCCCCGGCGGTCGCGGGAGCCGGCTCGTCGTCGCCCTGCTCCAGGACGACGTGCGCGTTGGTGCCGGAGATGCCGAACGACGACACGGCCGCACGGCGCGGCCGGTCCGCGCCCGGCCACCCGCGCGGTTCCGTCGTCAGCTCCACCGCGCCCGACTCCCAGTCCACGTGCGACGACGGCTCGTCGACGTGCAGGGTCGCCGGCACCACCCCGTGCCGCATGGCGAGGACCATCTTGATGATCCCCGCAACGCCCGCCGCCGCCTGGGTGTGACCGATGTTCGACTTCACCGACCCCAACAACAACGGCACATCCCGACCCTGCCCGTACGTCGCCAACAGAGCCTGCGCCTCGATCGGATCACCCAACGTCGTACCCGTACCGTGCGCCTCCACCACATCCACATCCCCCGGCGACAACCCCGCCGACGCCAGGGCCTGCCGGATCACCCGCTGCTGCGACGGACCATTCGGCGCGGTGAGACCGTTCGACGCACCGTCCTGATTCACCGCCGAACCCCGCACCACCGCCAGCACCCGACGACCATCCCGCCGCGCATCCGACAACCGCTGCACGAGCAGCACACCGACGCCCTCGGACCAGCCCGTCCCATCGGCCGCCTCGGCGAAGGACTTGCACCGCCCGTCGGGGGCCATGCCGCGCTGGCGGGAGAAGTCGATGAAGGTGTCGGGGGTGGCCATCACGGTCACGCCGCCGGCCAGGGCCAGGTCGCACTCGCCGGACCGCAGCGCCTGCACCGCCAGGTGCAGCGCGACCAGCGACGACGAGCACGCGGTGTCCACCGTCACCGCCGGGCCCTCGAACCCGAACGAGTACGACACCCGACCCGACAGCACGCTGCTGGCCGTACCGACGCCGAGGTGGCCGTCGAGGGCCTCGGGGACGTCGACCAGGCTGGAGGCGTGGTGGTGGTACATCATGCCGGCGAACACCCCGACCGGGCGACCGCGCAGGGCGAGCGGGTCGATCCTGGCGTCCTCGATCGCCTCCCAGGACGTCTCCAGCAGCAGCCGCTGCTGCGGGTCCATGGCGAGCGCCTCGTGCGGGGAGATCTTGAACAGGTCGGCGTCGAAGTCACCGGCGTCGACCAGGAACCCGCCCTCCCGGGCGTAGCTGCTGCCCCGGCGGGCGCCGGACGGGTCGTAGAGCTCGCCGAGGTCCCAGCCACGGTCGGTCGGGAAGTCGGTGATGCCGTCCCCGCCGGCGGTGAGCAGGTCCCACAGCTGTTCCGGTGAGCGCACGCCGCCGGGGAACCGGCAGCTCAGGCCGATGATCGCGATCGGGTCGTCGGGCGCGGCGGCGGCGCGCAGCACCGGCAGCGGGTCGGTGCCGCCCCCGGTCTCGGCGTCCAGGTGGTCGGCGAGCCGGAGCGGGGTGGGGTGGTCGAACACGAGGGTCGCGGGGAGCCGCAGTCCGGTCTCCGCGCCGAGCCGGTTGCGCAGCTCGACGGCGGTCAGCGAGTCGAACCCCAGTTCGGTGAACGGGCGGCCGGCCTCGACGGCGGCGGCGTCGGCGTACCCGAGGACCGCCGCGACCTGGTCCAGGACGAGCCGCAGCAGGGCGGCGGCGCGCTCGGCGCGGTCCAGCCCGGCCAGCCGCCCGGCCAGGGTGCCGGGCTCGGCGGAGCCGGACCGGGCGGCCCGCCGCCGGGGCGCGCGGACCAGGCCGCGGAGCACCACGGGCAGGGTGCCGGCCTCGGCCTGGGAGCGCAGCGCCGGGCCGTTCAACGCCACGGGGACCGCGACCGGCAGGCCGGTGCGCAGGGCGGCGTCGAAGAGGGCGAGGCCGTCGGCCGGGGCGATGGGGCGGGCGCCGGAGCGGGCGAGCCGGTCGGTCTCGGCGCGGCCGAGGGCGGCGGTCATGCCGCCACCCGACTCGGCCCACGGCCCCCAGGCCAGGGAGATTGCGGGCAGGCCGGCGGCCCGCCGGCGGTGGGCGAGGGCGTCGAGGAAGGCGTTGGCGGCGGCGTAGTTGGCCTGCCCGGGGCTGCCGGTCACCCCGGCGGCCGAGGAGTACGTGACGAACAGGGCGAGGTCGCGACCGACGGTCAGCTCGTGCAGGTGCCGGACGGCGTCCACCTTCGGCCGCAGCACCTGCGCCAGGGTGTCGGGGGTGAGCGAGGTGAGGGTGCGGTCGGCCAGCACCCCGGCGGTGTGCACCACCCCGGTCAGCGGGTGGGCGGGGTCGATCCCGTCCAGGAGCGCGGCGAGGGCGGGTCGGTCAGCCGCGTCGCACGCCTCGACCCGGGCCGTCGCGCCCAGCTCGGCCAGGTCGGCGAGCAGGTCCGCGACGCCGGTGGCGTCGGCGCCGCGCCGGCCGGTGAGCAGCAGGTGCCGGACCCCGTACCGGGTGACCAGGTGGCGGGCGAGCAGCGCGCCCAGCGCGCCGGTGCCGCCGGTGACGAGGACGGTGCCGGCCGGGTCGAGCGCCGGTGCGGGCACCGCCGGTTCCGGGTCGGCGGCCACGAGGCGGGGCACCCGGACCTCCCCGGCACGCACCGCCGCCTGCGGCTCGTCGCCGGAGAGCAGGCCGGCGAGGGCGGACGCGGACCGCTCGTCGACGTCGACGTCGACGAGCAGGAACCGGCCGGGGTGTTCGGCCTGCGCGGAGCGCACCAGGCCCCACACGGCGGCGGCGGCCGGGTCGGTGATGTCCCCGTCGTGGTCCACGGCGACGGCCCCGCTGGTCAGGACCACCAGCCGGGAGCCGTCGGTGTGCCGGTCCCCGGCCAGCCAGCCCTGAAGGACGGCGAGGGTGTCGGCGAGCAGTTCGTGCGTCCCGGCCGCGTCGGCGTCGGCGGGGCCGGCCACCGGGAGTAGGACGACGTCCGGCACCCCGGCGTCGAGGAGCGCGCCCAGGTCGGGGTGGCGGGTGGCGGCGGTGCCGGCCGGCAGCGGCGCGGGGCGGTCGCCGAGCACCGCCCAGGCGAGGCCGTCGGCGGTACCGCCGGTCTGCGGGTGCCGGGGCCAGTCGAGGCGGAACAGGGAGTTGCGCCACGGCGACCCGGCGGGGGTCAGGTCGCCGGCCGGCAGGGGCCGCAGGGCCAGCGAGCCGACCCGCGCGACGGGTGCGCCGGCGGCGTCCGCGACCAGCATGGTGACGGTGTCCGGGGCGGTCGGGGTGAGCCGGACCCGCAGGGTGTCCGCGCCGTGGGCGTACACCGTGACGTCGGACCAGGAGAACGGCAGTCGGGCCTCGCCGGCCTCGACGATTCCCAGCCCGACGGCCTGCACGGCGGCGTCGAGCAGGGCGGGGTGCAGGCCGTACGCGTCGGCCTCGTCGGCGGCCGGCTCGGGGAGCGCCACCTCGGCGTACACGTCGGCGCCGGCCTGCCAGGCGGCGCGCAGCCCCTGGAACGCCGGGCCGTAGGCGAAGCCGGCCTCGGCGGCCCGCACGGCCGGCTCGGCCACGTCCAGGGGTGTCGCGCCGGCCGGCGGCCAGTCGGCCGGTCCCTGGCCGGTCCGCGCACCGTCGACCGGGGTGCGCAGTCCGTCGGCGGCCCCCGGGCCGTCGGCCGGGGCGAGCAGGCCGGTGGCGTGCCGGACCCACAGGTCGTCGGTGCCGGACCGGCGGCCGTGCACGGTGACCTGCCACGCGTCGCCGGAGTCGCCGGAGCGTTCGACGGCGACCTGCACGTCGACGCCGCCGGTGTCGGGAAGGGTGAGCGGGGCCTGGAGGGTCAGCTCGGTGAGCACGTCGGCGCCGACCTCAGCGCCGGCGCGCAGCGCCAGCTCGACGAGGCCGGTGCCGGGGAACAGCACGGTGCCGCGCACCGCGTGCTCGGCCAGCCAGGGGTTCGTCTCGACGGACAGCCGGCCGGTGAGGGTGACCTCGTCGCCGTCGGCCGAGCGGAACACCGCGCCGAGCAGCGGGTGACCGGTGGGGGTCAGCCCGGCGGCGGTCACGTCGGCGGGCTGCGGCAGCGGCAGCAGCCAGTAGCGGTCGCGCTGGAACGCGTACGTGGGCAGGTCCACCGGCGCGGCCGGGCCGGCGAACAGGGCGGTCCACCGCACCGGCACGCCACGGGTCCACAGAGTCGCGGCGGCGGCGAGGGCGGTGGCGGCCTCGTCCTGGTCGGCGCGCAGCACCGGCGCGTACGCGGCCTGGTCGTCGCCGGTGATCTCCTGGGCCAGCGCGGACAGCACGCCCCCGGGGCCGACCTCCACGAACGCGCCGACGCCGTGCTCGCGCAGGGTGGCCACGGCGGCGTCGAACCGGACGGTGTCGCGCACGTTGCGCAGCCAGTACGCCGGGGAGCAGATCTCCTCCGGGGTGAGCACCGTGCCGGTGACGGTGGAGACCACCGGGATCCGGGGCGCGGCGAAGGTGAGCTGCCCGAGCACGGCGGCGAACGCGTCGCGCATCGGGTCCATCCGGGCGGAGTGGAACGCGTGGCTGACCCGCAGCCGCCGGGTGGACCGGCCCAGGGCGGCGAAGTGCCCGGCGACGGCGAGCACCGCGTCCTCGGCGCCGGAGACGACGACGGAATCGGGGCCGTTCACGGCGGCCAGTTCCGCCCCGGCCGCGTCGGGCGCGGCAACCAGGTGGGCGCGCACCTCCGCCTCGCCGGCCCGGACGGACACCATGGCGCCGCCGGAGGGCAGCGCCTGCATGAGGGCGCCCCGGGCGGCGACCAGCCGGGCGGCGTCGGGCAGGGACAGCACGCCGGCCAGGTGCGCGGCGGTGACCTCGCCGACGGAGTGGCCGGTGAGGAAGTCCGGGACGACGCCCCAGGACTCGACGAGCCGGTAGGCGGCCACCTCGACGGCGAAGAGGGCCGCCTGCGCATAGCCGGTGCGGTCGAGCAGTTCGGCGGGGCCGTCGAGGACGGCGTCGAGGGGCCGGTCGAGGTGCCGGTCCAGTTCGGTGCGGGCGGCGTCGAAGGCGGCGGCGTAGGCGGGGAACGCGGCGTGCAGCCGGCGGCCCATGCCGACGCGCTGGGCGCCCTGGCCGGTGCAGAGCACGGCGAGGCGGGTGGGGCCGGCGACGCCGCGCCGCACGGTGGCGGCGGGGACGGTGTCGGCCAGCGCGGACAGCCCGGCTAGGAGGTCGTCGGGGTCGGCGCCGAGGAGCACGGCCCGGTGTTCGAGGGCGGACCGGCCGGAGGCGAGGGCCCGGCCCAGCGTGGCCGGCGGGACGTCGGGGTGCTCGGCGAGCCAGGACCGCAGCCGCCGCGCCTGGGCGGTCAGCGCGGCGGCGCTGCGGGCGGACAGGACCCAGGGCAACGGGTCGGGGCCGGTGACGGGGCCGGCCGAGGGCTCCGCCACGGGGGCGGCCTCGACGATGACGTGGGCGTTGGTGCCGCTCACCCCGAAGGAGGAGACGCCGGCCCGCGCCGGGCGGGCTGCGTTCGGCCAGGGTTGGGCCTCGCGGAGCAGGCTGACCGCGCCGGCCGTCCAGTCGACGTGCGGGGACGGCTCGTCGAGGTGCAGGCTGCGGGGCAGGACGCCGTGCCGCATCGCCATGACCATCTTGATCACGCCCGCGACCCCGGCGGCTGCCTGGGTGTGCCCGAGGTTGGACTTGATCGAGCCGAGCCACAGGGGCCGGTCGGCGGGCCGCTCGCGGCCGTACGTGGCGATGACCGCCTGCGCCTCGATCGGGTCGCCGAGCCGGGTGCCGGTGCCGTGCGCCTCGACGGCGTCCACGTCGGCGGGGGTGAGCCGGGCGTTCGCGAGGGCCTGGCGGATCACCCGCTGCTGGGAGGGGCCGTGCGGGGCGGTGAGTCCGTTGCTGGCCCCGTCCTGGTTGACGGCGGTGCCACGGACCACGGCGAGCACGGGGTGGCCGTTGCGCCGGGCCTCGGAGAGCCGTTCGAGCAGGAGCAGGCCGGCGCCCTCGCTCCAGCCGGTGCCGTCGGCGGTGGCGGCGAAGGACTTGCACCGGCCGTCCGGGGACAGGCCCCGCTGTCGGCTGAAGCCGACGAACGTGTCCGGGCTGGACATCACGGTGACGCCGCCGGCCAGGGCGAGGGTGCACTCGCCGGAGCGCAGCGCCTGCGCGGCGAGGTGCAGGGCGACCAATGAGGACGAGCAGGCGGTGTCGACGGTGACGGCCGGGCCCTCGAAGCCGAAGGTGTAGGCGATCCGGCCGGACACGACGCTGCCGTGGTTGCCGGTGCCGACGAACGCCTCGACCTCGTCGGGCACGCCGTTGAGGCGGGAGACGTAGTCGTGGTACATGACGCCGGTGAAGACGCCGGTCCGGCTGCCCTTCAGGGACTCGGCGGCGATGCCGGCCCGCTCGACGGCCTCCCAGGCGACCTCCAGCAGCAGCCGCTGCTGCGGGTCCATCGCCAGGGCCTCGCGGGGCGAGATGCCGAAGAAGCCGGCGTCGAACTCGCCCGCGTCGAGCAGGAAACCGCCCTCGCGGGTGTACGACTTGCCGTGCGCCTCCGGGTCGGGGTCGTAGAGGTTCTCCACGTCCCAGCCCCGGTCGGCGGGAAACGGCGTCACCGCGTCCCCGCCGGCCTCGACCAGCCGCCACAGCGCCTCGGGGCTGTGCACCCCGCCCGGGTAGCGACAGGCCATCCCCACGATCGCGATGGGCTCGTGGTTCTGCTCGTCGGCGGCCCTCAGGCGCTCGCTGGTCTCGTGCAGGTCAGCGGTGACGCGCTTGAGGTACTCGCGGAGCTTGGCTTCGTTCGCCATCGGTAGATCACCTGTCGCTAATGGGCAAGCGGCGGATTCGTGGTCAGGAGCGCCCGAACTTCTGGTCGATGAGGTCGAACAGTTCGTCGTCCGAGGCGTCGTCGATGGCCTGGGTGACGTCGCCGGGTCCCCCGGTGACGTCGCTCCAGCGGGTGGCCAGGGCCTTGAGGCGGGTCGCGACGGCGGCGCGGGTCTCCTCGTCGGCGGCGAGCCGTTCCAGGTCGTCTGGTCCGGTGGCGGCGAACGCGGCCTCCAGCCGGTCCAGTTCGGCCAGCAGCGTCGACGCCGGGCCGGCCGGCGCGACGTCGGCGAGCAGGAAGTCCGCCAGGGCCGCCGGGGTGGGGCAGTCGAAGATCAGGCTGGCGGGCAGCCGGACGCCGGTGGCGGCGGTGAGCCGGTTGCGCAGCTCGACGGCGGTGAGCGAGTCGAAGCCGAGGCCGGTGAACGTCTGCCCGGACGGGATAACGGTCGACGACGGGTAGCCGAGCACCTCGATGACCTGCCCCTTGACCAGGTCCTCGACGAGCCGCCCGCGGTCGGCGTCGGGCGTGCCGGCGAGCCGCTCGGTGAAGGACGGCCCGGTGCCGCCGGAGCCGATCGCGCCGGCCGCCCGGCGGGGGGCGCGGACCAGCCCCCGCAGCGGCGCGGGCAGGTTGCCGGTGTCGGACTGGCGACGCAGGGCGGCGACGTCGAGCAGCGCGGGCACCAGGTGGGGTCGGCCGCCGCGCAGGCCGGCGTCGAACAGGGCGAGCGCCTGGCCGGTGCCGAGGGGGTTGAGGCCGTTGCGGCTGAGCCGCTGTCGCTGGGCGGCGTCGAGGTTCCCGGTCATCCCGCTGGCCTCGGCCCAGAGCCCCCAGGCCAGGGAGGTCGCGGCGAGACCTGCGGCCCGGCGGTGGTGGGCGAGGCCGTCGAGGAACGCGTTCGCGGCGGCGTAGTTGCCCTGCCCCGGGCCGCCGAGGGTGCCGGCGACCGAGGAGAACAGCACGAACAGCGGCAGGTCCAGGTGCCGGGTCAGCTCGTGCAGGTGCCAGGCGGCGTCGGCCTTCGCGGACAGCACGGTCGCCATCCGGTCGGCGGTCAGCGCGGACACCACCGCGTCGTCGAGCACCCCGGCGGCGTGCACCACGCCGGTGAGCGGGTGCTCGGCGGGCACGGCGGCGAGCAGCGCGGCGAGGGTGTCCCGGTCGGCCACGTCGCCGGCCACCAGCCGGGCCTGCGCGCCCATCCCGGCCAGGTCGGCGAGCAGCTCCGCCGCGCCGGGCGCGGCGGCGCCCCGCCGGCCGACCAGCAGCAGGTGGCGCGCCTTGTGGGTGGCGACGAGGTGGCGGGCCAGCAGGCCGCCGAGGGCGCCGGTCGCGCCGGTGACCAGGACCGTCCCGTCGGGGTGGAGTTCGGCGCCCAGCGCCGGGTCGAGCTCGGCGGGCGCGAGCCGGGGCACCAGCACCCGGTCGCCCCGTGCGGCGAGCTGGGGTTCGCCGGTGGCCACGGCGCGGGCCAGCGCCTCGACCGGGAGGTCGACGTCGACGTCGACGAGGACGAAGCGGTCGGGGTGTTCGGCCTGCGCCGAGCGGAGCAGGCCCCACACCGCCGAGCCGGCGAGGTCGGTCACCCGGCCGGGTTCGCCGGCGGGGACGGCGCCGCGGGTCAGCACGACCAGCCGCCGGTCGGCGAGGCGGTCGTCGGCGAGCCAGCCCTGCACGGTGGCCAGCACGTCGGCCAGCAGGGCCCGGGTGGCGGCCGGGACCGGGGCGGGCGCGTCGTCCCGGTACGCGGGCAGCAGCACCAGGTCCGGGTCGAGCCGGCCGTCGGCCACCGCCGCGGCCAGTTCGCCGAGGCCGTACCGGGGCAGGCCGGCGGGGCCGGTCGCGCCGACGCCGAGCAGCACCGCCCGGTGC
>NZ_JBEOWQ010000091.1:0-9637 GCF_040296145.1 Micromonospora sp. NPDC002296 | reverse complement strand
CCCCGCCGGGCGGGCGGGGGGGGGGGGGGGGCCCCCCCCCCCGCCCGCCCACACCCGCGGGCGCACCCCCCCCCCCCCGGGGGGCCCCCCCCGCGCCCCCCCCCCCCCCCCGCCGCTGTGGTCAGGTCACTTCGTGAACGCGTCCCGTACGTCCCGGCCGGCGTCCTTGACGTGTTCGCCCGCCTGCCGGGCCCGCGCGTCGCTCTGTTCGGTGGCGCCCTCGGCCCGCATCCGCTCGTTGTCGGTGGCCTCGCCGATCCGCTCCTTGGCGGCGCCGGTCAGCTCCTGGGCCTTGTTCTTCGCCTTGTCGGTGAAGCTCATCTCGGACTCCCTCTGCTCCGGCGGTTCCGGGGCCGTGCGGCCTCCTGTCGTCAGGCATGCCCGGTCGGCGCGGGCCGGAAACCTCGCCCGGTGCGGGGGCGCACCCCGTAGTGCATCCTAGGAGGCTAGGTGAAGTGGGGAGGCGGCGGTCGGGCCTGGTTGACTGGGCGGATGGGAGAGATCATGCTCATCCGCCACGGCGAGACCGAGTGGAGCGCCAACGGCCGGCACACCTCGTACACCGACCTGGACCTCACGGCCGACGGCGAGCGACAGGCCCGCGCGCTCCGAGCGCTCCTCGCCGGCCGGCTGTTCACGCGGGTGCTGTCCAGCCCGCGCACCCGGGCGCTGCGCACCGCGCAGCTGGCCGGGCTGACCGTCGACGACACCGACCCCGACATGGCCGAGTGGCACTACGGCGAGTACGAGGGGCGGACCACCGCCGACATCCAGAGCGACCGCCCGGCCTGGAACATCTGGACCGACGGCTTCCCCGGCGGTGAGTCCCCGGCCGAGGTCGGCCGGCGGCTCGACCGGGTGCTCGACCGGACCGCCCCCCTGCTCGAGCACGGCGACGTCGCCCTGGTCGGCCACGGACACAGCCTGCGGGTGCTCGGCGCCCGGTGGATCGGGCTGCCGCCGGCCGCCGGCGGGCGGCTACGGCTGGACACGGCCACGGTGAGCGTGCTCGGCCACGAGCACGGACGGCGGGTCATCCAGCGGTGGAACCAGTCGACTCCCCCGCCGCCCGGGGCCGACGCGGCGGCGGGTCGCCACTGATCTTCGGCGGCCGGTTCTCGTACGGGGTGGACAGGACGACGGTGGTGCGGGTGGTGACGTTCGCGGCCGTACGGATCTCCTGGAGCACCCGCTCCAGGTCCGCCGGGCTGGCCACCCGTACCAGCAGCAGGTAGAAGTCCTCCCCCGCCACCGAGTAGCAGGAGTCGATCTCCGGCAGGTGGGCCAGCCGCTCCGGGGCGTCGTCCGGCTGCGACGGGTCGAACGGTCGGATCGCCACGAAGGCCGTCAGCGGCAGGTCCAGCGCCTCGAAGGACACCCGGGCGGCGTACCCCTTGATCACCCCGCGCTGCTCCAGCCGGCGGACCCGCTGGTGGACCGCGGACACCGACAGGCCGACCTTCTCCGCCAGAACCGTGTACGACAGCCGCCCGTCGGCGGTCAGCGCCGCGACGATGGCCCGGTCGATCTCCTCCACGGCGTGCAACCTACCCGTAATCGCGCTGACCCGCGACGAGGGGCCGGCCGGGGGCACGCTCAGCGTGCCGCCCGGTCGCGCACCGCGTCCGCCGCGTAGTGCAGCACCTCGGCCATGTCCTCCTCGTCCAGGAACGGCAGGTCGGTGAGGATGTCCGTGGCACTCATCCCGTCGGCCATCATGGCCAGGACCGTGGCGACCGGCACCCGGGACTGACGCACGCAGGGCGCGCCGCCCATGACGTCTGGGTCGACGGTGATCCGCTCGAAGACCATTGGGCCAGGCTAGCCCTTGGCCAGATCGCGGGAGATGACCAGCCGCTGGATCTGGTTGGTGCCCTCCACGATCTGGAGCACCTTGGCCTCCCGCAGGTACCGCTCGACCGGGTGGTCGACCACGTAACCGGCGCCGCCGAGCACCTGGACCGCGTCGGTGGTCACCCGCATCGCCATGTCGCTGGCGAACAGCTTCGCCTTCGCCGCCTCGATCGAGTACGGCCGGCCGGCGTCGCGCAGCCGGGCCGCGTGCAGCGTGAGGGCGCGGGCGGCGGAGATCTGGGTGGCCGCGTCGGCCAGCATGAACCCGAGGCCCTGGAAGTCGACGATCGCCCGGCCGAACTGCTGCCGCTCGCGGGCGTAGCCGACCGCGTAGTCGAGGGCCGCCTGGGCCAGGCCCACGGCGCACGCGGCGATGCCGAGCCGGCCGGAGTCCAGGGCGGACATGGCGATGGTGAAGCCGGCCCCCTCCCCGCCGATCAGCCGGTCGGCGGGGACCCGGGCATCGTCGAAGGCGATCTGGGCCACCGGGGACGAGTGCAGGCCCATGGTCCGTTCGGGGGCCTGGGGGACGATGCCGGGGGTGTCGCGGTCGGCGAGCAGGCAGGAGATGCCCTTCGGGCCGGGCCCGCCGGTGCGGCAGAAGATGTTGTAGAAGTCCGCGACCCGGGCGTGGGTGATCCACGCTTTGGTGCCGGTCACCACGTACGCGTCGCCGTCGCGGGTGGCGCGGGTGAGCAGCGCCGCCGCGTCCGAGCCGCCCTGGGGCTCCGACAGGCAGTACGCGCCGAGCAGTTCGCCGCCGATCATGTCGGGCAGCAGCTTGCGCTGGGCGTCGGTGCCGAACTGGGCGACCGGGTAGCAGGACAGGGTGTGCACGCTGACCGCCTCGGCTGCGGCGAGCCACCGGCTGGCGAGGATCTCCAGCACCTGGAGGTAGACCTCGTACGGCTGGGCGGCACCGCCGTGCTCCTCGGGGTACGGCAGACCGAGCAGGCCCGCGCGGCCGAGGGTGCGCAGCACCTCGCGGGGGAACTCGGCGCGCTGCTCGAATCCGGCGGCCCGGGGCGCGAGTTCCCGGTCGGCGAGTTCGGTGGCCAGGTCGAGCAGGTCGTGGGCCTCGTCGGTGGGCAGGATCCGGTCGACAGTCATAGCGCGATGAGCTCCGTGGGGGTGGTGTTGAGCCGGGCCACGCCGTCCGTCGTACAGACGACGATGTCCTCGATGCGGGCGCCGTGTCGGCCCGCGACATAGATGCCCGGCTCGACGGAGAACGCCATGCCGGGTTCCAGCGGCCGGGGGTTGCCGGCGACCACGTACGGGTCCTCGTGGCCGTCCAGGCCGATGCCGTGGCCGGTGCGGTGCAGGAACGCCGGGCCGTACCCGGCCGCGGTGATCAGGTCGCGGGCGGCGGCGTCGACGGCCTCGGCGGTGACGCCGGGACGGACGGCGGCCACGGCCGCGGCCTGGGCGGCGTGCAGCACCGAGTAGTAGTCGGCGAACTCCGCCGGGGGCGGGCCACCGGCGACGTACGTGCGGGTGCAGTCGGAGCGGTAGCCCGACGGCATGGTGCCGCCGATGTCGACCACCACGGGCTCGCCGGCGCCGATCGGCCGGTCGGAGGTGCCGTGGTGCGGGCTGGCGCCGTTGGGGCCGGCGGCGACGATGACGAAGTCGACGGTGACGTGGCCGGCGGCGCGGATCGCGGCGGCGATGTCGGTGCCGACCTCGGCCTCGGTGCGGCCGGGGCGCAGCCACTCCCCCATCCGCAGGTGTACGGCGTCGATGGCGGCGCCGGCCTCGGCCAGGGCGGCGACCTCCGCCGGGGACTTGCGGACGCGCAGCTCGCGCAGCACCTCACCGGCGAGGCGCTGCGCCGTGCCGGGCAGCAGGGCGCGCAGGGCGAGGACCTGCTCGGCCCACATCCGGTCGGCCAGGCCGACGGCCGCGACCGGCCCGTCGAGGGCGGCGGCCACCAGGGGGTACGGGTCGGCGCCGTCGGGATGGTCGACGATCCGCACGCCGGTGGCCGGGGCGGGGGACGCCTCGGCGGCGGGGCGTTCCAGGGTGGGCACGATCAGCGTCGGCTCGCCCTGGGCGGGCAGCACCAGGCAGGTCAGCCGCTCCCCGGCGTGGGCGTCGTAGCCGGTGAGGTAGCGCAGGTCCGAGCCGGGGGTGAGCAGCAGCGCGTCGAGGCCGGCGGCGGCGGTGGCGTCGCGCGCGGCGGCCAGCCGCCCGGCGGGGTACAGCTCGTCGATTCCCACGCGCTCAGCTTAACGGTCGTTTGGCAACCGCCGGACACCCGGTTCGGTCGGCGGCCGGGCCGGGACGGCCGCGCCCGCACCGGCGCGGCGGCGGGCCACAGAGCCGGGCACCCGCTTGCCACAAGGGTGTGAATCGTGGGGAGACAAACGCTTGTGAAGATACCCCCGGCGGGGGTATACCTACTACATAACCCCTTGATAACCCCAGCGGAGGCGGCAATGCCGAAGATCAATGTCTACCTGCCCGACGACCTGGCCGGCGCGGTGCGCGACAGCGGCGTCCCGGTGTCCGCGATCTGTCAGCGCGCCCTGGAACAGGCGGTCCGCCAGGTCACCGCCATCCGGCAGGTCGCGCTCGCGGGCCTGGAGGCCGACGACCTGGCCGAGCGACTGCCGAGGTTCACCGCCCGCGCCCGCACCGTCGTCAAGCTGGCCATCGCCCGGGCCCGGGTGGCCGACGCGGCGTCGGTGGGCACCGGCGATCTGCTGGCCGGCATGCTCGCCGAGGGCGAAAACCTGGCGCTGCACGTGCTCCAGGCAATGGAGATCGATCCCGCCCTGGTCCAGCACGACCTGGACCGGCGCCCGGCCAACGCGGCGGAGGCAACCGACGCCCCGTCCTCGATCCACTTCAGTCGCACCGCCGCCTCGGCGCTAGAGATCACCGCGACCGAGGCGATCGCGATGGGGCACAACTACGTCGGCTGCGAGCACCTGCTGGTGGGCCTGGCCGCCGAGCCCGACGGCACCGCCGGGCAGGTGCTGCGGACGCTGGGCGCCGAGCCCCGGCTGGTGCGCCGGGCCGTGACGGCGGCCCTCGCCGGCTACATGTACCTGCGCGCCCAGGCCCCCGCCGCCGGCGGCGGGACCGACCCGACGCAAGCGCTGGTCGCCGCGGTGCACCAGCAGCTCCAGCCGCTCGTCGCCCGCGTCGAGACGCTGGAGCGCCGCCTCGACGCACCCCGATGACGCCCGACGCCCCCACGAGACGGAGCAGACCTGTGGGCACCACGCGTGTTGCTGCTCTGGCCATCAAAGGACACCAGGTCGCGCTGATGGTCACCCTCGGCGCGGGCGACGTCGAGGGCGTCCGCGACTGGTTCGACCGGTGGTGGCGGTGGGCTCCGGGCGAAGCCGCCCGGACCGGGTCGCCGCCTGGCTAGCCTGAAGCTGCGCCGGCACCACTGCGGCGGGCGGCGACGGGCGGAAGGCGGGCGGCGCGGGTGGCGGACGACGGGCGGAAACGCGGGGCGCGGCGGCGACGCGGGCTGCTCTGGGCCGGCATCCTCGCGGTGGCCGGGCTGGCGCTGCTGGCCATCGGCCTGACAGTCGCCAACGGCGCGGTGGCGTGGCTGGAGGCGGTCGTCGCGATCGTCCTGCTGGTGGCGAGCTACGCGGTGCAGCGGCTGGCCCGCCGGGAGACCCTGTACCGGCACGACGAGCCGCGCTGACCGCCGCGCCGTACCCGAATCGTCGGACGGTTGTGCCAGGCTGTCCGGCGTGGCACACCGACCCCCGATCATGCTGATCGACGCCCCCAGCCTCTACTTCCGGGCCTACTTCGGCGTCCCCGAGTCCGTGGCGAAGGCCGAGGACGGCACCCCGGTCAACGCGGTACGCGGCTTCCTCGACATGCTCGCCACGCTGATCCGCACCCGCCGTCCCGACCGGATGGTCTGCGCGATGGACCACGACTGGCGGCCGGACTGGCGGGTGGCGCTGCTGCCGTCGTACAAGGCGCACCGGCTGGCGCCTGAGGGCGGCGAGGTGGTGCCGGACACCCTCACCCCGCAGGTGCCGGTGATCCTCGACGTGCTGGCGGCGATCGGCATCACCACCGTCGGCGCCGCCGGGTACGAGGCCGACGACGTGCTGGGCACCCTGTCGGTCACCCAGCCGGCCCCGGTGGAGGTGGTCTCCGGCGACCGGGACCTGTTCCAACTCGTCGACGACGAGCGCGGGGTGCGGCTGCTCTACGTGGGGCGTGGCGTGGCGAAGCTGGACGACTGCGACGACGCGGCGGTGCGGGCCCGCTACGGGGTGCCCGCCGACCGGTACGCCGACTTCGCGGCCCTGCGCGGCGACCCGAGCGACGGACTGCCCGGGGTGCCGGGCGTCGGGGAGAAGACCGCGGCCCGGCTGATCGACCGGTACGGCGACCTCGACGGCATCGTCGCCGCCCTCGACGACCCCGGCTCCGGATTCGCCCCCGGCCTGCGGGCGAAACTCGACGCCGCCCGGGACTACCTGGCCGTCGCGCCCAAGGTGGTGCGGGTCGCGCTGGACGTGCCGCTACCGGAGCTGCCGACCGCGCTGCCGCCGTCGCCGGTGGCCCCGGACCGGCTGCTGGAGCTGGCCGAGCGGTGGAACCTCGCCGGATCCTGCCGCCGGCTCGTCGACGCCCTGGCCGCCCAGGGCTGACCCCACCGACGGCCGGCCGGGCCATGGGCCCCGCCGGCCGCACCGGTGATGATCAGGCGGTGGCGTGGTAGGCCAGGACGCCCCGGTTCACCGCGGCGATGGCCTGCCGGGCGGTGGCCCGCAGCTCGGTGGACGCCCCGCCTGAGTCGGCGAGCTGGCCGAGCAGGTCGACCACCTGCCGGGCCCAGCGGACGAAGTCCCCGGCCGGCATCTCGCCGTCGATCTCGTGGCCACTGGCCAGCACCTTCGCCAGCGCCTCGCCCCGCGCCCAGCGGTAGATCGGCCAGGCGAAGCCGAGGTCCGGCTCGCGGGTGACCGTGAGACCCCGGGCGGCCTCGTCGGCCTCGATCTCCCCCCACAGCTTCAGCGTCTCCTCGACGGCCTCGGCGACCGGCCCACGGGGCAGCGACGCCCGCTCGTCGACGTCCCGGCGGGCCTCGAAGACCACCACCGAGACCGCGGCGGCCAGCTCCGACGGCGACAGGCCGTCCCAGACGCCCCGGCGCAGACACTCGGCGACCAGCAGGTCGGCCTCGGTCCAGATCCGGCCGAGCATCCGACCCGCGTCGGTGACCGCGCCGTCGGCGGACAGATAGCCGCGCGCGGTGAGCAGCGCGACGATCCGGTCGAACGTGCGGGCCAACGAGCCGGTGCGACCGGCGACCCGCTGGCGCAGTTCCTCGGTGTCGCGCTCCAGCCGGTGGCGGCGCTCCGCCCAGCGGGCGTGCTCCTCCCGGTCGGGGCAGTCGTGGCACGGGTGCCGGCGCAGCTCGGAGCGGAGCTGGCTGATCGCGTGGTCCTCACCGGCGCCCTGCCGGGACCGGCCGCCGCGGCGGCCGGCGTGCCGGTCCAGCCCGGTGCCGCTGACCTCGGCGGCGAGGTCCCGGCGGGCCCCCGGGGAACGGTGGTTGAAGTGCTTGGGCACCCGGATGCGGGCAAGCACCTCGGCCGGGGTGGTGAAGTCGCCGGGGCCGACCCGGCCGGCCCAGCGGTCCTGGGTGAGCACCAGCGGGCGGGGCTCGCCGAACCCGCCGGTGGCCGGATCGAGCACGACCGCGAGGCCGGCGCGCCGGCCGGCCGGCACCCGGATCACGTCGCCGACGCGCAGCCGCTCCAGCGACTCCACCGCCGCGGCCTTGCGCTGGTGCTGGCCCTGCCGGGCGACGGCGCGTTCCCGGTCGGCGATGGCCACCCGCAGGGCGAAGTACTCGTCGAAGTCGCCGTGGTGGCAGCCGGCCTCCACGCCGTACGCGTCGATGGTCTCGGTGTTGCGCTGCACCTGGCGGGCCAGGCCGACCACCGACCGGTCCGCCTGGAACTGGGCGAACGAGGACTCCAGCAGCACCCGGGCCGGCTCCGCGCCGACGGTGCCGACCAGGTTGACGGACATGTTGTAGGACGGGCGGAAGCTGGAGCGCAGCGGGTAGGTGCGGGTGGAGGCCAGGCCGGCGACGTGCCGGGGGTCGGTCTCCGGGGACCAGACGACGACCGCGTGCCCCTCCACGTCGATGCCCCGGCGGCCGGCCCGGCCGGTGAGCTGGGTGTACTCCCCCGGGGTGAGGTCGACGTGCGCCTCGCCGTTGTACTTGACCAGGCGCTCCAGCACGACGCAGCGGGCCGGCATGTTGATGCCCAGGGCGAGCGTCTCGGTGGCGAAGACCGCCTTGACCAGGCCCCGGACGAACAGCTCCTCGACGATCTCCTTGAACACCGGGAGCATGCCGGCGTGGTGGGAGGCCAGCCCGCGCTCCAAACCGTCGAGCCACTCCCAGTAGCCCAGGACCGTCAGGTCCTCGCCGGGAATGGCGGTGACCCGGCTCTCGACGACCCGGCGGATCTCGGTGCGTTCGTCCGGTGAGGTCAGCCGCAGGCCGGCGGCGAGGCACTGCTGCACGGCGGCGGCGCAGCCGGCGCGGCTGAAGATGAACAGGATCGCCGGGAGCAGCCCCTCCCGGTCGAGCCGGTCGACGATGTCGGGGCGCAGCGGGCCGCGCCAGCGGGGGCCGCGCCGACCGGCGCCGGGGCCTGCGCTGCGCCCCTCGCCGAGTTCCAACCGGCGCATCGTGTCGCGGGTGTAGCGCAGCAGCTCCGGGTGCACATCGTGCTTGCGGGCGGCGTCGGCGTCGTGGAACAGGTCGAACATCCGCTTGCCGACCAGCATGTGCTGCCACAGCGGCACCGGCCGGTGCTCGCTGACCACCACCGTCGTCTCGCCGCGCACGGTGACCAGCCAGTCGGCGAACTCCTCGGCGTTGGAGACGGTCGCGGACAGCGAGACCAGGGTCACCGAGGCGGGCAGGTGGATGATCACCTCCTCCCACACGCCGCCGCGGAACCGGTCGGCGAGGTAGTGCACCTCGTCCATGACCACGTAGGCCAGGCCATCGAGGGTGGCCGAGCCGGCGTAGAGCATGTTGCGCAGCACCTCGGTGGTCATCACCACCACCGGGGCGTCCCCGTTGATGGCGTTGTCGCCGGTGAGCAGGCCGACCTGCTCGGCACCGTAGCGGTTCACCAGGTCGTGGTACTTCTGGTTGGACAGCGCCTTGATCGGGGTGGTGTAGAAGCACTTGCGCCGGGTGGGCGCCGCGTCGGCGCCCAGCGGCTGGGCGGGGTCGCCGCGCAGGGCCAGGTGTACGGCGAACTCGCCGACCACCGTCTTGCCGGCGCCGGTGGGGGCGCAGACCAACACCCCGCTGCCCCGTTCCAAGGCCTGACACGCCTCCCGTTGGAAGTCGTCGAGATCGAACCCCAGGTCAGGGGCGAACTCGTCCAGCGCCGGAAACTGTGAGGCCTGCGCGGCCCGGCGGCGGGCCGCGGCGTACCGCTCGGCGGGACTCGACATGTCGTCAAGATTAATGCGTGCGTCGCGGGACCACCTGTCAAGGCCGTCCGACACCGGCGTCCGGGGCGGTCGGTAGGGTGCACGGCGTGCCGGACCATGCCGAACCGCCCAGCCCGACCCCGCCGCGCGGCATCGACGCCGCCGCCAGCGCCCAGGCGTCCCGCCGGCCCGTGGAGGCGGTGCTGTTCGATTTCCACGGCACCCTCGCCCAGGTGGAGGAGCCGCACGACTGGGTGCAGGCCGCCGCGGCGGCCTGCGGGGCGACCCTGGAGCGGGCCCGGGCCACCGGCCTGGC
>NZ_JBEOWQ010000090.1:0-9682 GCF_040296145.1 Micromonospora sp. NPDC002296 | reverse complement strand
TGGCCGTCGCGCTCGTCGCGGCCACCGCCGGGCGGTGGCGCTGGCTGTGGCTGGCGCACCCGATCGCCACGGTGCTGGTCGTCGTCGGCACGGGCAACCACTACTGGCTGGACGGTGTCGTGGCCGTCGCCCTGCTCGCCCTGGTCCTGTTCCTGCTGCCCGGGCCCGTCCCCGCCCGTCGGCCTGCCGGCGGACCCCGGAGCGACCCCGCCGCTTCGGGCCGGACGGCGGGACCGGCCCGGTGCCGGGCGGCGTCCCGACGCGGTGCGCGGCGGCGGGTACGGGCGCGGTGAGGGCGTCGGCCGGGTCATCCGGGCCCAGTAACTTTCGTCACAGCCTGCAATCGGCCCACCGGGGCCCGAGGCGACTGGTCCCACGGCGCGGATTCCCCTTTGCCAGCGGGCATCACCGGGCTTCCGGTGCCCCTCCGGCGGCACTGGCGGCGGCCACGGAACTGCTCGACCCTGTCTACGCAGAGTGACGGACTGCGGCCCGTTCGGGCCGGTGGTGGCCCATCGCGGGAGCCGGCAGGTGCCCGGGCTTGTGCGGCTCACTACCCTGTTCATGTTCATCGTGCATGGGCACCCGTCGACAGCGATAAGGGCTTCAGATGACCCACAGTCAACCTCCGTACGGAGGGCAGCCGGACCCGAACGTGACTCCGTGGAGCGGGCCGCCGGCCCCACCGGCTCAGCCGGGCGGATACCCTGCCTACGGCCAGCCGCCGCCGCAGTACGCCACCCCCGTGCCGCCGCCGCAGAAGTCGAACCGAGGGCTGGTCATCGGGCTGTCCGTGGGCGCCGCCGTGGTCGTCCTGCTCGCGTTGTGTGGCACCGGCATCGGGTTCTTGCTCGTCAACGACGACGAGGACCCCAAGCCGATCGCGTCCGCGCCCGCGAACCCCACAACCGACCCGCAGCCGGGCACGGACAACTCGGCGGAGCCGCGGCCGTCCGAGTCGCAGGAGCAGCCGAACAACAACAACAACAATGCGGTGACCGCCCGCTACTCCAGCGAGCTGTCCGCGGTCTGTGACGGCGGCCAGATCCTGAACGCGGCACCGTACAACGGCCCGTCCGGCGCCAAGGCGTACGCCTTCTCGAACTCCCCTGACCGGCCGTCGTCCTGGTCGTCGAAGTCGGTGAGTTCGAGCAAGCCGTACTACGCCAAGTCGGCCGACTTCCAGACGGTGTCCGTGGTCGGTTGCCTGAAGGTCGTGGACGGCAGCGAGGGCGCGCCCAAGGAGTGCAACTACAAGGACAGTGCGGGCAAGACCGTCACCGTCTCCTACATCTCCTCGCGCTACACGCTGACGTTCTACGCGGCGAAGACCGGCGAGAAGATCGGCGACGGCGGCACCGTGAGCGCCCCGGCCAACCGTTGCCCGAGCTTCATCTCGTACAACAAGGCCACCATGAAGTCGTACGCCGCGCCGGACAGCGGCAGCATCGAGGCGGCGCTGGACAAGTTCCTGTCCTGAGTCGGCCCGCCGGACCGGGAAGGAGCGGGACACCGCCCCTCCCCGGTCCGGGCGACCAGCCCGGCGCCCCGCTCGTCGGTGGCCCCGCCGCCGAATCGGCGCCGACCGCGAGCTGACCGGGCGGGGACGGGATGGGTCAGGCGGCGTCCGGCGGCAGGATGCGCAGGCGCTCCTGCACCGCGTCCAGCGCTGCCAGGCACTCCTCACGGTCGTCGGCCACGACCGTGGCGTAGGCGACCCGGCCCACCATCGTGCCCTTCGGCGGCGGCGACAGTGTGGCGCCCGGCTCGGCCAGCACGACGAACCGGTCGACCGCGGACGGCAGGCCGCCGTCGACGTGCACCGACCCGACGGCCGTGTCGTCGTGCGCCGGGTAGAAGAAGCGGATCGCCGCGACCCGGGCCTCCGGCGGCACCGTGCGCGGCTGCCGGCCGCAGGCGATCGCCGCCGCCGCCAGCCCCGGGTCGGTCCCACCGACGAGCAGCCCGAGGTACGGGATCAGGTCCCCGCCGACGCGCGCGTTGACCTCGATCACCCGTGGGCCGGCGGCGGTCAGCCGCAGCTCGGTGTGCGTCATGCCGTCGGTGAAGCCCAGCGCGGCGTGGGTGTCCCGCAGCACGGCGAGCAGCTCCGGATCGGTCAGCAACGGGTCGGCGCCGTCGACGAGGTGGCCGACCTCCTCGCAGTACGGCGCGAAGCCGAGCTGCTTGTGGCCCACGCAGATCGGCCGCACCTCGCCCCGGAACACCGCCGCGTCGACGCTGATCTCCGGCCCGTCGGCGTACTCCTCCCACAGGATCCCCCAGTCGTCGGCCGGGACCTCGGGCAGCGCGGCGTGGCCGGTGTCCGCGGTCGCGAACCCGGCGGCCACCTCCGCCGGCGAGCGCACCACCGTGACCCCGATGCTGCCGCCCAGCGCGCGGGGCTTCAGCACGGCCGGGTAGCCCGTCGACCGGCCGGCGGCCAGCGCCGCGTCGACGTCGGCGACCGGCAGTGAGCGTGGCTGCGGCACGTTCCGGGCGGCCAGCGCCAGCCGGGTGCGGTGCTTGTCCCGGCAGCGGGCCACCACCTCTGGGGCGCCGCCGGGCAGCCCGAGCGCCTCGGCCACCCGCGAGGCGCCCAGGATCCGGGTCTCGTCCCAGCAGATCACCCCGTCGATGCGGTTCTCGGTCGACACGGTGCGGGCGGCGGCGGTCATGGCGTCCACGTCGAGGGTGTTCAGCAACGTCCAGCCGTGCAGGTACTCCCGTTCCCAGGCCGGTTCCCGGTCGCAGAACAGGTGCACCCGGTAGTCCTGGCTGATGCTGTTCAGCAGGTACTCCCGGAACCACTGTCCGCCGGGGGTCACCACCAGAAGCTGGGGTTTCATGCCGGTTCTCCTTCGTCGTGGCGGGGGCGGCGGCGAAGCCGAGGGCCCTCGCGACGGCCCGACCGGCGACCAGCAACCGGTTGGCCGTCACGGCCGGCCGCATCAGTCGCACCGCCCACCCGGCTCGTCAGGAACTCGGGGGAGCACCAAACCGCAGGAGCACCGTCCACGGTAGCGGCTCAGGGGCGGCCTCGCTGTCCGTTGTCCGGCAGTCACGGACGCCCCGACGCGACCGCCGTCGGCGGCGGCCGTCCAACGTGCTGCCGGCCTGCCCGCACGCAATCGCGGCGTCCCCGACCATCCGTCCACTGTGGTTACCGGAGCCTGTCGGCGGGCGGTCGGCCGGGACGTCGGCGGCGGCGGTCGTCCATACCCCGGCGGTCGGGACAGCCCCGGCCCCGGGTGGCTACCCTGACCACAGCTCATCGAAGCTCGTCCGTGCGTCGGGAAGGTGGGACGTGGGGGAGACCGGTCGGGACGCGCTCGTGGTGTTCGTCGGCGAGCTCACGCGGCTCCGGACGCTCGCCGGGGGACCGTCGTTGAACACGCTGGTCGCGGTCGCCGCCGGGCTCGGGCGGCCACTCGCCCGGTCCACCCTCAGCGACAAGCTCAACGCCAAGTCCCTGCCCGAGTGGGACTTCGTCGTCGCGTACGTCGACGCCTGCCGCGCCCACGCCGAGCAGGTCGGCGCCCGGCTGCCGGCGGAGCTGACGGAACTCGCCCGGTGGGAGGACGCGCACTGGCGTCTGTTGCGGGCGGTGGACGCCGCACGGGCCGGCGACCGGCTCGGCGGCGCGGCCCGGGCCCAACTCGGCCGGCGGGCCCGGGCCGTGCCACCGCCCGAGCCGGTCGGCCGGGACCGGCGGACGCCCGGGCAGTGGATGGTGCCCCGGCAGCTGCCCGCGGCGGTGCCGCACTTCGTGGGGCGGGCGCCCCAGCTCGCCGCGCTGACCGCGCTGCTGGCCGACCCGGCCGCTGCCCCGGGCCCGGTGCTGATCTCCGCGATCGGCGGGACGGCGGGGGTCGGCAAGACCGCCCTCGCCGTGCACTGGGCACACCAGGTGGCCGACCGGTTCCCGGACGGGCAGCTCTACGTCAACCTGCGCGGGTTCGACCCCGACGGGAGGACGACGAGCCCGGCGGAGGCGCTGGGCGGTTTCCTGGAGGCGCTCGCGGTGCCGCCGGAGCGGATCCCGACCGGGCTCGCCGCCCAGGCCGGGCTCTTCCGCAGCCTGCTGGCCGGCCGGCGGATGCTCGTGCTGCTGGACAACGCGCGCGACGCCGACCAGGTGCGACCGCTGTTGCCCGGCTCGCCGGGCTGCCTGGTGCTGGTGACCAGCCGGCACCGGATGCCGGGCCTCGTCGCCGTCCAGGGCGCCCACCCGCTCGCCCTGGACCTGCTGTCCGCCGCCGAGGCCCGCGAGTTGCTGTCCCGACGCCTCGGCGCGGCCCGGGTGGCCGACGAGCCGGACGCGGCGGACCGGATCGTCGGGGCGTCGGCGGGGCTGCCGCTGGCCCTGGCCGTCGTCGCCGCGCGGGCCGCCACCCAACCGGAGTTCCCGCTCGCCCGGCTCGCCGACGAGCTGGACGACAACCGGGGCAGCCTCGACGGGTTCTCCGGCGGGGAGGCCGCCGCCGACGTGCGGTCGGTGCTGTCCTGGTCGTACCGGAGCCTGGAGCCGGCCGCGGCGGCGCTGTTCCGGCTGCTCGGACTGCATCCCGGCCCGGACCTCTCCGTCGTCGCCGCCGCCGGCCTCGCGGCCACCACCGTCGCGCGGGTTCGGGAACCGCTGGCGACCTTGACCCGGGCGAACCTGCTCGCCGAGCCCACCCCCGGCCGGTACGCCCTGCACGACCTCCTCGCCGTGTACGCCGCCGAGCTGACCCGGACCACCGACCCGGAGCCCGTGCGCCGGGCCGCGCTGGGCCGGCTGCTCGACCACTACCTGCATACCGCCCACGCCGCGGACCTGCTGCTCTACCGGCACCGCGACCACATCGACCTGCCGGCGGCGGACCCCGGTGCGGCGCTGTCGGACCTGCGCGACCGCGACGAGGCGTGGGCCTGGCTCACCGCCGAGCACCGGGTGCTGCTCGCCGCCGTCGCCCTCGCCGCAGGCAACGGCTTCGGGGCCCACGCCTGGCAACTCGCCTGGAGCGTCAACACCTACCTCGACCGGGTGGGGGCCTGGCAGGACCAGTCGACCGCTCAACAGTTGGCGCTGCGCGCCGCCGCGCAGGCGGGCGACCGCAACGGCCAGGCCCGGGCACACCGCAACCGCGCCGTGGCGTGCCTGCGGCTGGGTGCCCACGACGAGGCCCGTGCGCACCTGGAACAGGCCGTCGACCTGCACGGTGCGCTCGGCGACCACGTCGGCAGCGCCCGGACCCAGCTCAACCTCGGCATCCTGGCCGAACGGCAGGGCAACCACCGGCAGGCCCTCGGGCACGCGCAGCGCGCCTTCGACCTGTTCGAGACCGCGGGTCACGCCTACGGCCAGGGCAACGCGCTCAACAACATCGGCTGGTACCACATCCAGCTCGGGGACCACCGGCGCGCGCTCGACTACTGCCGCCGGGCCCTCGCCCAGCAGCAGCGCGCCGGCAACCGGTACTGGGAGGCCCACGCCTGGGACAGCCTCGGCTACGCGCACCACCACCTCGGCGAGGCCGCGGAGGCCGTCGACTGCTACGAACGAGCGCTCGCGCTCTGGCGGGAGGCCGGCGAGCGCTACTTCGAGGCCACCACGCTGACGCACCTCGGCGACACCCGCCACGCCGCCGGGGCTCCCGGGGCCGCCCGCACCGCCTGGCGTCGGGCGGTCGACATCCTCGACCGACTCGGTCACCCGGACGCCGACCAGGTCCGGGCCAGGCTGGCCCCCGACGCCCGGAGCACCCCCTGACCGCACCGGCCGCCGGGATCCTGCCCGACCCGGGCTGACCCGGCTGACCCGGCGCAGCGACCGGTGCCCCAGCCTGAACGATGACGCAAGCGCGGGCCGTCCGGCGGATTCCCGGACGCCGGACGCCGGGCGGCCCGACGCAGGCGCGGGTTTCCCCTGGTCAGCGGCCCGTAGCGCGGGCGGGCGGGTGGCCGGGGAAGGCGACTCGGGGCGCCGGACGGCGGGCTGCGGAGCTCCGCCGGATGGGTGTTCGCACAGATGGCTACCCGTTCAGCCGGTTTCCCGCGATGACCTCGTCCGGGCCGAGAACCTGTCCTCCCGGTACCCGGCGAACGGAGAGGACATCGTGATATCCACCCGCTTCCGGCGCCCCCGCGTCGCGGTGGCGGTCGCAGCCGCACTGGCTCTGACCGTCACCTCGACCGGGGCGCCACCCGCGCGGGCCGCGCAGGCCGCGGCATCGCAGGTCGTGAGCTTCACCGTCGGCCAGGACGGGCGCCTCTACCGGGCGTCGACGGCCGGCATCACCCCGTTCGGCAGCACGCCGGTCGCCCCGCCGGGGGCGGGCGTCGCCGCCGCCCGGCAGCCGGACGGCAACGTCGCCGCGTTCGTCATCGGCACCCAGGGCGGGCTCGTCGCCGCCGTCACCAGCTCGGCCACCTCCAACATCAGCGTGTACCGGGACGGGGCGGCCGGCCTCGCCCCGCCCGGCGCCCAGGTGAGCTCGGTGACCGACTCGGCCGGTTACGTGCACGTCTTCTTCGCCGGTACCGACGGGGCGATCTACAGCACCTCCTACTACCGGCAGGTGCGGCCCGGCGGCGGCCCCCAGCGGGTGTCCGCGCCCGGCCTCGCGCCGCCCGGGGCGGTCGTCGCCGCGACTTGGCAGTCCGCCATGCCGGGGGTGGTCTTCGTCGGCGCAGACGGCGCGCTGACCTCGGTCTGGCGTACCTCCGCCGGCACCTGGGCGACGATCCCGGCCGGTCCGGCCGGCATGGCGCCGCCCGGCGGCGGGGTCGCCGTGGCCGCCACGACGGGGGTGCAGGCGTACGTCGCCGGGCTGGACGGCCGGATCTGGCAGGTGGGCTTCGCCTTCGGCCCGCGCCCCGAACCCTGGCAGCCGGTGGCGATCACCGGTGCCGGCGCGGCCCCGGCCGGCGCCCGCCTCGCGGCGGCGCAGTTCACCGGCGGCCCGTCGAACGTGTTCTTCGCCGGCTCCGACGGCGCGGTCCGGGTGGTGACCAACATGGCCGGCGGGTGGCAGCAGTCGGTGACGACGGCGGCCGGTGCCGCCAAGCCGGGCGGCCCGCTGGCGATCGTGGCCGTCGACGACTACCTCTACTCGGCCTGGTGCGGCAACGACCTCTGGTGGTGGCTGTACTGGTGGTGGCGCCGGCCGCCGCCTCCGCCGCCGTGGTGGGGGGAGTCCCTCACGCTGCCGCTCACCCAGCCGATCGAGTACGGCGCCGAGGTCGCGATCACCCTCTACCGGTAGGCCGCCGACCCCGCGACCCGGTCGCGGAACGGCCCCCGCCGGACGCCCGCCCGGGCCCGTCCACCGCCACCGCGCGGCCGGGCCCGGGCGGTGGCGGTCGCGTGTCCGGGTCGCCACCCGGCGAACATGAGCACCCCTACTCATCCGCCCGCCGGCGGCGTTGGGCAAGCTCAACGCATGATCGCCCCCACGTCAGCGTCGCCTTCCGCCCGGGAACGAGTGGGCATCACCGCCGTCGGCGCCAGCCTGCCCGACCATGTCGTGCCCACCGCCGAACTGCACCGCCGCATCGCCGAGGCCAGCGGCCTGCACCTGCCGGACGGGCTGCTGTCGCGGATCACCGGCATCTCCTCCCGTCGGATGGCCGGCGACGGGGAGTACGCCTCGACCCTGGCGGTCCGCGCCGCCCGGCAGGCGCTCGCCGCCGCCGGCCGCGAACCGGAGGAGGTGGACCTGCTGCTGTTCGCCTCCGCCACCCGGGACGTCGTCGAGCCGGCCACCGCACACATCGTGCAGGCGGAGCTGGGCGGCCGGGCGCACGCCCTCGACGTCACCAACGCCTGCAACAGCTTCCTCAACGGCATCGACCTGGCCCGGTCGGCCGTCCTCGCCGGCCGCGCCCGGCGCGCCCTGGTGGTGACCGGCGAGACACCGACCCGGGCGATGCGCTGGCAGCTCACCGATCTCGACCAGGCCCGCAGCGCCTTCGCCGGTTACACGTTCGGCGACGCCGGGGCCGCCGTGCTGGTGGAACCGGTCGCCCGGGGCGGGATCGTCGATGTCGACACCGAGACCTGGTCCGAGCACTGGACGGTGGGCGGCATCCCCGGCGGCGGCTCCCGGCATCCCCGGGGCGACGAGCACACCTACTTCACCGGCGACGGGCGGGCGCTGCGCGACGTGTTCGAGAAGATCGGCACGGACATCCTGCACCGGGTCCGGCACCGCACCGGGCTGGACTGGGCCGACTACGCCCGGGTGCTGGTCCACCAGGTCACCCTGCCCTACCTGGACCGGTTCGTCGAGGTGACCGGCGTACCCCGGGACAAGCTGGAGATCACCGTGGCCGAGCTGGGCAACCTGGCCAGCGCCACGCTCGGCGTGCAGCTCGCCCGCGTCGACGCCGGGCTGCGTCCCGGCGACCGGGTGCTGTTCATCGGCCTCGGCGGCGGCGTCAGCGTGATGACCATGGTCTGGGAGAAGTCGTGACCGCGCTGTGGGTGGTCGTGCCCGCCTACAACGAGGCCGCCCGGATCGGGACCACCCTGGACGCGCTGTCCCGGCAGACCGACCTCGACTTCACCCTGCTGGTGGTGGACAACGCCTCCACCGACGGCACCGCCGAGGCGGTCCGCCGCTTCGCCGCCCGGTCGCCGGTGCCGACCCTGCTGGTCGAGGAACGGCAGCGGGGCGTCGGCGCCGCCGTGGACACCGGCTTCCGGCACGCCATCGCGCACGGGGCGACGCTGCTGGCCCGTACCGACGCCGACTGCCTGCCCCGGCCCGGCTGGGTGGCGGCGGCCCGCCGCACGCTCACCGGCGGCGCGGCGATGGCCTGCGGCCGGATCGAGGCCCGGCGCGACGAGCACGGCCCGTTCGGCCGCGCCGTGTTCCGCGGCCTGGTCGCCGTCGCCGCCGCCTTCGGCCGGCTCCGGCCCGCCCACCGGGGGCCCGGCTACCTGGCCCCGTACCGGATGCACGCCGGCAACAACATGGCGATCACCCCGGCCGCCTACCTCGGTGCCGGCGGCATGCCGCGCCGCCCGTCTCCGACCGACCGGGAGTTCCTCAACCGGGTACGCCGCCACACCGGCGACATCGCCCACGACCGGACCATGGTGGTGGAGAACTCGACCCGCCGGCTGCGGGCGTACGGCCTGCGCCGCACCGCCGCCTGGTACCTGGACCGGGGCAGCGGCCGGCTGTCCCCGGACCCCCGCTGACCCGACACCCCGCACCAGGAGAGCGAGTTTCCGATGCTCGACGAACTGGCCGCCGCGCTGCGCCGCCACCCGGACCGGCCGGCGGTGCTCACCGCGGCCCGGTCCGGCCGGCCCCGCACTCGCGCCACCCGTGGCGAGCTGGCCGACCTCGCCGACGGGTACGCCGCGGCCCTGCACCACCACGGACTGACCGCCGGGGACACCCTCGGCGTGGCGGTCCGTCCCGGCGCCCGGGCGCTGTCGATCCTGCTCGCCGCGCACCGGCTCGGGCTGCGGGCGGCGGTGCTCGACCCCAGCGCCGGCCCGGAGGTGCTCACCGCGCGGCTGGCCCTGGCCCGCCCCGCCCTCGTCGTCGCCGACGCGGCGGCGCAGGCGGTCGCCGGGTGCCCGCGACCGCTGGCCGGCCCGGGCCCACGAGGGCGGGCCCCGCAGGCCGCGCACGGCCCGCGCCGGACCGAGGTCGGTGCGGCTCCCGGCGACCGCCCGGCC
>NZ_JBEOWQ010000089.1:0-10002 GCF_040296145.1 Micromonospora sp. NPDC002296 | reverse complement strand
ACCGGGTCCACCCCCGCCGACTCCAACGACTCCCACGACGCCTCCAACAGCAACCGCTGCTGCGGATCCATCGCCAACGCCTCACGCGGCGAGATGCCGAAGAAGCCGGGATCGAACTCCGCAGCCCCGTACAGGAATCCACCGTGCCGGGTGTACGAGGTGCCCGGCCGGTCCGGGTCCGGGTCGAACAACGACTCCAGGTCCCAACCCCGATCCGCCGGGAACTCCCCGATCCCCTCCCCTCCCCCGGCCAGCAACGCCCAGAGCTGCTCGGGCGTCTCCACCCCGCCCGGGTACCGGCACGCCATGCCCACGATCGCGATCGGCTCGTCGGTGCCGGCGACCGTCGCCGGCAGATCCGGCCCGACCTCGACGACCCCGGTACCCAGCAGGTCGGCGTGCACGTGCTCGGCCAGCGCCTGCGGGGTGGGGTAGTCGAAGACCAGGGTCGAGCCGAGGCGCAGCCCCGTCGCGGCGTTGACCCGGTTGCGCAGCTCGACCGCGCTCAGCGAGTCGAACCCGAGGTCCCGGAACGCCCGGTCCGCCGGCACCGCCTCCACGCCGTCGTGCCCCAGCACCTGCGCGGCCAGGCCCCGGACGAGCAGGGCGACCTGCGCCCGACCCTCGTCCTCGGTGAGCCGGGCGAGCCGGCCGGCCAGACTGTCGCCGCCCTGTCCCGCCTGGCGACGCGTCGTGGTCGTGCCGACCAGCGCCCGCAGCATCGGCGGCACCACGCCGCCGGCGGCTGCGGCCCGCAGCGCGGGCACGTCGATCACCGCCGGCACCAGGGCCGGCCGGTCCACGGCCAGCGCCGCGTCGAACAGCGCCAGGCCGGTGTCGGCGCTCATCGCGGTCAGGCCGGCCCGCCCCGACCGGGCCCGGTCGACGCCGCCGAGGGACGCCGCCATCCCGGCCGTGTCCCACATCCCCCACGCGAGGCTGACCGCCGGCAGACCGGCCTGCCCGCGGTACGCCGCCAGGGCGTCCAGGAACGCGTTGCCCGCCGCGTACGCCGCCTGGCCCGGCGAGCCGAGCACCCCCGCGATCGAGGAGAACAGCACGAACAGGTCCAGGTCCAGGTCGGCCGTCGCCTCGTGCAGGTGCCAGCCCGCCGACACCTTCGGTGCCAGGACGCCCGCGAGTTGGTCGGCCGTCAACCCCTCGACGAGGCCGTCGTCGAGCACCCCGGCCAGGTGGACGACGCCCGCCAGCCGGCCCGTCGAGGTGACATCCGCGACCAGCCCGGCCACCTGCGCCCGGTCGGTGACGTCGCACGCCACCACCCGGGCGGACGCGCCCAGCCCGGCCAGCCGTTCGATCAGCTCGTCGGCGCCGGCGGCCGCCGGGCCCCGCCGGGACGCCAGCACCAGCGCCCGGAGCCCGTGTGCCCGGACGAGGTGCTCCGCGACGAGGGCGCCCAGCGCGCCGGTGCCGCCGGTCACCAGGACGGCGCCGGCGTCCGCCACGAGCGGGGCGTGCGACGACGGCCCCGACGCGCGTACCAGCCGCGGCACGAACACCCGGCCCCCGCGGAGGGCCACCTGAGCGCCCGCGGCGTCCTCGGCGACCCGCGCCAGGACGGCCACCAGGCCCGCGTCGACGTCGCCGTCGACGTCGGCCAGCACGATCCGGCCGGGATGCTCCGACTGCGCCGACCGCAGCAGGCCCCACACCGCCGCACCCGCCAGATCGGCCACGGCGTCGCCGTCCCGGGCAGCCACCGCGCCCCGGGTCACCACCACCAGCTTTGAGTCCGCCAAAGCGTCGGCGGCAAGCCAGGACCGCAGCTCCGCCAGCACCGTCGAGGCGAGGGCGCCGACCGCGTCGGGCACCGCGCCGTCCTGCGGGGCGGTGGCCGGGAGCAGCAGCAGGGCGGGCGGCTCGGCGCCGCCGTCGAGCGCGGCGAGCAGGTCGGCGACGGTCCGGTGGGCGCGCCCGGTGGCGACGTCCTGCGGCCCGCCGAGGGTCGCCCAAGCCGGCACGTCGGCCGGGACGACCTCGGCGGCCCGCCAGGCGACCTCGAACAGCGACCGGGCTGCCGCGTCCGGGGCGGCCCGGCCGGTCAGCTCCCGCAGGGTCAGCGAGTCCACGGACACCACCGGCGTGCCGGCCTCGTCACCGGCGACCAGCCGCACGCCGGTGCCCTCGCGGGTCAGCCGCACCCGCAGCACCCGCGCGCCCGAGGCGTGCACCTGCACGCCCTCGAACGCGAACGGCACCCGGGGCGCGGCGGACTCCTCGAACAGCAGGGCGACGGGATGCAGGGCGGCGTCCAGCAGCGCCGGGTGCACGCCGAACCGCGCGGCGTCGCCGGCCGCGTCGTCGGGCAGGGCCACCTCGGCGAAGACCTCGCCGCCGCCCGTCCAGACCCGGCGCAGCCCCTGGAACGCCGGCCCGTACGCCAGGCCGCGCTCGGCGAACGCGTCGTACCAGCCGGTCAGGTCGACCTCGTCGGCGCCCACGGGCGGCCACGGGCCCACGCCCGGCTCGTCGGCGGACGCCGGTTCCAGCACCCCGTCGGCGTGCCGGGTCCAGCCCGCGTCGGGGGCGTCGTCGGGTCGGGAGTGGATGGTTACGGTGCGCTGCGGCGCGTATCCCGGCGCCGACACCCGGACCTGGATGCGCACGCCGCCGGAGGGCGGGAGCACCAGCGGCGCGGCGATGGTCAGCTCCCGTACCCGGGACGCGCCCACCTCGTCGCCGGCCCGCACCGCGAGTTCCACCAGCGCGGTGCCCGGCAGCAGCACCGCGCCCGACACCGCGTGGTCGGCGAGCCACGGCCGGGTGGCGAGCGCCAGCCGGCCGGTCAGCACGACCTCGCCGTCGCCGGCCAGGTCGACAGCGGCGCCGAGCAGCCCGTGCCCGGCCGCGCCGAGGCCCGCGCCGGCCACGTCGCCGGCGCGCAGCCGGCCCACGTTGGGCCAGTACCGCTGCCGCTGGAACGCGTACGTCGGCAGGTCGACGGGGTTCGCGGCCGGCAGCAGGGCGGACCAGGTCACGGGCACGCCGTGGACGTGCAGTTCCGCCAGCGCGTGCAGCAGCGAGACGGGTTCCGGCCGGCCGGGACGCAGCGCCGCGACGACCGCGACCGAGGACGGGTCGTCGTCCGGCAGGCAGGCGCGGACCATGCCGGAGAGGACCGCGTCCGGACCGATTTCGAGGAAGATGCCGACGTTGCGCTGCCGCAGGCAGGCGACGCCGTCGGCGAAGCGGACGGCCTCCCGGACGTGCCGCACCCAGTAGTCGGGGGTGCCGATCTCCTCGGCGTCGGCGATCTCGCCGGTGAGGTTGGAGACCACCGGCAGCAGCGGCGGGCGGAAGGTCAGCCCGTCGAGGGCCGCCCGGAACTCGGCCAGCACCGGTTCCACCAGGGGGCTGTGGAAGGCGTGGCTGACCCGCAGCCGGCGGGTCCGCGTCCCCCGGGCGGACCAGGTCCGCTCCAGGGCGTCCAGCGCGTCGAGCGCCCCGGAGACCACCACCGCCGTCGGCCCGTTGACCGCCGCGATCCCGACGCGGTCGGTCAGGCCGGCCAGCGACTCGGTGACCGCCGCCTCGTCGGCGGCGACGGCGAGCATCCCGCCGCCGGACGGCAGGGCCTGCATCAGCCGGCCCCGCGCGCCCACCAGGGCGCACGCGTCGTCGAGGGAGAGCACCCCGGCCACGTACGCGGCGGTCACCTCGCCGATCGAGTGGCCGGCGACGAAGTCCGGCACGATCCCGTACGACTCGGCGAGGCGGAACAGGGCCACCTCGACGGCGAACAGGCCGGCCTGGGTGAAGGCGGTCTGGTCCAGCAGTTCGGCGTCGGCAGAGCCCTCCGTGGCGAACAGCACGTCCCGCAGCGGGCGGGGCAGGTGCGGGTCGAGGTGGGCGCACGCCTCGTCCAGCGCGGCGGCGAAGACGGGGTACGCGGCGTACAGCTCCCGGCCCATGCCGGCGCGCTGCGCGCCCTGGCCGGAGAAGACGACGGCGGTGCGCCCGCCCCGGGCGGTGCCCAGGACGACGGCGGGCGAGGGCTGCCCGTCGGCGAACGCGTCCAGGGCGGACAGCAGGCCGCCCCGGTCGGCTGCCAGCAGGACGGCGCGGTGTTCGAACACGGACCGGCCGGTGGCCAGCGCACGCCCGATCCCGGCGACGGTCAGGTCCGACCGGTCGGCCGCCAGGCCGTGCAGCCGTCGGGCCTGCCCGCGCAGGGCGGCGTCGCCGCGCGCCGACAGGACGCAGGGTACGAGGCCGCCGGGAACCTCCCCGACCACCGCCGGGGCGGTCGCGGGGGCCGCCGGGGCCTGCTCGATGATGGTGTGCGCGTTGGTTCCGCTGATTCCGAAGGACGACACGGCGGCGCGGCGGGGCCGGTCCAGGGCCGGCCAGCGGCGGGTCTCGGTGAGCAGTTCCACCGCCCCGGCGTCCCAGTCGATGTGCGGGGACGGCTCGGCGACGTGCAGGGTCGACGGCAGCAGCCCGTGCCGCATCGCCAGCACCATCTTGATCACACCGGCGACGCCGGCGGCGGCCTGGGCGTGGCCGATGTTGGACTTGATCGAGCCGAGCAGCAGCGGCCGGTCGGCGGGCCGGTCCTGCCCGTACGTGGCCAGCAGCGCCTGCGCCTCGATCGGGTCGCCGAGCGTCGTGCCGGTGCCGTGCGCCTCGACCACGTCCACGTCCGCCGTGGACAGTCGCGCCGAGGCGAGGGCCTGCCGGATCACCCGCTGCTGCGAGGGGCCGTTGGGGGCGGTGAGCCCGTTCGACGCGCCGTCGGAGTTGACGGCGGAGGACCGGACCACGGCGAGGACCTGGCGGCCCTGCCGGCGGGCGTCGGAGAGGCGCTGCACGAGGAGCATGCCGACGCCCTCGGACCAGCCGGTCCCGTCCGCCGACGCGGCGAACGACTTGCACCGGCCGTCGGTGGCGAGGCCGCGCTGTCGGGAGAACTCGACGAACGCCGTCGGGGTGGCCATCACCATCACGCCACCGGCGAGGGCCATGTCGCACTCGCCGCGGCGCAGCGCCTGGCCGGCCCAGTGCAGGGCCACCAGGGACGACGAGCAGGCGGTGTCCAGGGATACGGCCGGCCCCTCCAGGCCGAACGTGTACGCCACCCGGCCGGAGATGACGCTGCTGGTCATCCCGGTCAGCATGTAGCCCTCGGCGGCCTCCGGCGAGTACGCCAGCAGCGAGCCGTAGTCCTGGCCGCTGGTGCCGACGAACACGCCGGTGCTGCTGCCCCGCACGGTGGCCGGGTCGATCCCGGCGGACTCGAAGGACTCCCAGGTGGTCTCCAGCAGCAGCCGCTGCTGCGGGTCCATGGCCAGCGCCTCGCGGGGGCTGATGCCGAAGAAGCCGGGGTCGAACCGGTCGACGCCGCCCAGGAAGCCGCCGCCCCGGGCGTAGAAGGTGCCGCTGGCGTCCGGGTCGGGGCTGTACAGGGTGTCGAGGTCCCAGCCCCGGTCGGTGGGCAGGTCGGTGATCGCGTCGACGCCGTCGGCGACGAGCCGCCACAGGTCGTCGGGCGACCACACGCCGCCGGGCAGCCGGCAGGCCATGCCGATGATGGCGAGGGGCTCGTCGTCGCCGACGGCCACGGTGGCGGTCGTGGGCCGGACCGGCACGGGGGTGCCGGCGATCTCCGTGCCGAGGTGGACGGCCAGGTCGTGCGGGCTCGGGTAGTCGAAGACGAGGGTGGCCGGCAGTCGCATGCCGAACGCGTTGTTGAGCCGGTTGCGCATCTCCACGGCGGTGAGCGAGTCGAAGCCGAACTCGCTGAACGCCCGGCGTGGCTCGATCGCGGCCGGGTCGGGGTAGCCGAGCACGGCGGCGGCCTGGCCCCGGACGATCTCGACGAGCGCGGCGAGCCGGTCGGCGTCGCCGAGGGCGGCGAGCTGCTGGACCAGGGACGCCCCGGTGCCGGCCGCGGCGGCGGCGCGGGTGGGGGTGCGGATCAGCGCCCGGTACAGCGGCGGAATGGCGCCGCCGGCGAACTGCGCCTTCATCGCGGCGAGGTCGAGGCGGGCCGGGACGAGCGCGGCGTCGGGGGCGCGGCAGGCGACGTCGAAGAGGGCCAGGCCCTCCTCGGCCTCCATGGCGGCGACGCCGGAGCGGGAGATCCGGTTGAGGTGGACGTCGTCCAGCTCGGTGGTCATGCCGCTGCGGTCGGCCCACAGGCCCCAGGCGAGGGTGAGGGCGGCGAGACCGTGCGACTTGCGGTGGTGGGCCAGCCCGTCGAGGAACGCGTTGGCGGCGGCGTAGTTGCCCTGGCCGGGGCCGCCGGCGGTGGCCGCGAGGGACGAGTACGAGACGAACGCCTTCAGGTCGAGGCCGGCGGTCAGCTCGTGCAGGTTCCAGGCGGCGTCGACCTTGGGCCGCAGCACGCCGTCCATCCGCTCGGGGGTGAGCGAGGAGATGACGCCGTCGTCGCGTACCCCGGCGGCATGGATGACGGCGGTGAGCGGGTGCTCCGCCGGGATGCCGGCGAGCAGCGCCGCGACCGCGTCCCGGTCGGCGACGTCGCAGGCGGCGACGGTGACGGTCGCGCCCAGCGCCGCCAGCTCGGCGCGGAGCTCGGCGACGCCTTCGGCGGCCGGGCCGCGCCGGCTGGTGAGGATCAGGTGCCGGACGCCGTGCACGGTCACCAGGTGCCGGCTCATGAGCTGGCCGAGGGTGCCGGTGGCGCCCGTGATCAGCACGGTCCCGTCGCCGTCGAACGGGGCGGCGGGCGGCTCCGCGAGGGCCGGCACGCGGGTGAGCCGGGCCCCGGCGGTTACGCCGGAGCGGATCACGACCTGCGGCTCGTCGGTGCCCACGGCCGCGACCAGGGCGGCGGCCGAGCCGGTCGCGTCGTCGACGTCGACCAGCACGAACCGGTCGGGGTTCTCCGACTGGGCGGAGCGGAGCAGGCCGATGACGGCGGCGCCGGCCAGGTCGGTCAGGTCGGCGTCGGCGTCGGTGGCGACGGCGCCCCGGGTGAGCACGACCAGCCGGGAGTCGGCGTACCGGTCGTCGGCGAGGAACCGTTGGAGCACGGCGAGGGCCCGGTGGGTGACCTCGGCGACGGCCCGGGGCACGTCGGTCGACGCGGGCGGGTCGAGGAACGGCACGACCAGCACGCCGGGCGCGTCCGCGCCCTCGTCGAGCGCGGCGGCCAGGGCGGTCAGGTCGGGGTACGCCGCGACGGCCGTACCGGTGGCGGCGACGGCGTCGGCGAGGCCGGCGGCGTCACCGACGACCGCCCAGCCGGCGGTGGACGGGCCGGCGGGCAGGGCGAGCGGGGCCCACTCGATCCGGAACAGCGACTCGGTGCCGCCGCCCCCGGCGACCCGGAGCTGGTCGGCGGAGACGGGCCGCAGCACGAGGGAGCCGACGGAGATGATCGGGGCGCCGGTGACGTCGGCGAGCAGCAGGGAGACGCTGTCGGTGCCGGTGTGCGAGACGCGGACCCGGGCCGCCGCCGCGCCGGCCGCGTGCAGGGCGACGTCGTTCCAGGAGAACGGCAGCCGGCCGTACCCGGGGGGCATGTCCGCGCCGGACGGCTCGCCGGCGGGCGTGGTGAGGCCGAGCGTGTGCAGGGCCGCGTCGAGCAGGGCCGGGTGCAGGCCGTACCCGCCGGCCTCGGCGGCCGGGGTCTCGGGCAGGGCCAGCTCGGCGAAGAGGTCCTCGCCGCGCCGCCAGGCGGAGCGCAGCGCGATGAAGGACGGGCCGTAGTCGTAGCCCTGGGCGGCGAGGTTCAGGTACAGGTCGTCGGTGCCGACCTCGGTGGCGCCGGGGGGCGGCCAGGTGGTCAGGTCGGACCAGCCCTGCGGGCCGCCCGGGGTCGCCGGTCCGCCGGCCAGGACGCCGCTGGCGTTGCGGGTCCAGGGTCGCTCGCCGGTGCCCGCGGCGGGTTCGCCGTCGGCGGCGGAGTGCAGGGAGACGGTCCGGCAGCCGGTCTCGTCGGCCGGGCCGATCCAGAGCTGGATGTCGACGCCGCCGGTCTCCGGCAGGATCAGCGGCGACTCCAGGGTCAGCTCGCGGACGTGATCGGCGCCGACGTGCGCGCCGGCCTGGAGGGCCAGCTCGACGAAGCCGGTGCCGGGCAGCAGCACGGTGTCGAAGACGACGTGGTCGGAGATCCACGGGTGGGTGCGCCGGGCCAGCCGCCCGGTGAACAGGACGCCCTCGGCGTGCGCGACGCCGACGGCGGCACCGAGCAGGGGGTGCTGGGCGGGGCGCAGGCCGACGGCGGTGATGTCACCGGTCCACCCGGCACCGGCCTCGGGCCAGTACCGCTGGTGCTGGAACGCGTACGTCGGCAGGTCGACCCGCCGCGCGCCGGTCTCGGCGAACCACGGCTGCCAGGTGACGGGGGCGCCGTGCACGTGCAGCTCGGCGAGCGCGGCGAGCAGGGCGTGGGTCTCGGGCCGGTCCCTGCGCTGGGCGGCGACGGTGAGCACGGCGTCGTCGCCGGGCAGGACGTCGGCGGCCATCGCGGTCAGCACGCTCTGCGGGCCGATCTCCAGGAACGTGCCCGCGCCGGCCGCCCGCAGGGCCGTGACCCCGTCGGCGAACCGGACGGCCTCGCGGACGTGCCGCACCCAGTACTCGGGGGTGCGGATCTCCTCGACGTCGGCGAACGCGCCGGTCAGGTTCGACACCACCGGCAGCGTCGGCGCGGCGAAGCTCAGGGTGCCCAGGACGGCCCGGAACTCGGCGAGCATCGGCTCCATCAGCGGGCTGTGGAACGCGTGGCTGACGGTCAACCGGCGGGTCCGGGCGCCCCGGTCCCGCCACGCCTGCTCCAGCTCGTCGAGGGCGTCGACCGCGCCGGACACCACGACGGCCGACGGGCCGTTCACGGCGGCGATGCCGACCCGGTCGGTCAGCCCGTCCAGGCTTGCCGCCACGTCCGCCTCCGGCGCGGCCACGGCCAGCATCCCGCCGCCGGCCGGCAGCGCCTGCATCAGCCGGCCCCGCGCCGCCACCAGGGCGCACGCGTCGGTCAGGGACAGCACGCCGGCCACGTGGGCGGCGGTGATCTCGCCGATCGAGTGGCCGCCGACCAGGTCCGGCGCGACCCCGAACGACTCGATCAGGCGGAACAGGGCCACCTCGACGGCGAACAGGCCGGCCTGGGTGAACACGGTCTGGTCCAGCAGGCCCGCCTCGGCGGTACCGTCCTCGGCGAACAGCACCGGCTTCAGCGGCTGTGGCAGCAACGGGTCCAGCGCGGCGCACACCTCGTCCAGCACGGTGGCGAACCCTGGGAAGTACCCGTACAACTCCCGTCCCATGCCGGCGCGTTGCGCGCCCTGGCCGGAGAACAGCACCGCGAGCGTCCCCCGGTCGGCCGCCTGGCCGGCGACCACCGTGCCCGACGGATCCCCCGCCGCCAGCGCCCGCAGCCCGGCGATCAGGTCGTCGCGGCCGGTCGCCGGCACCACGGCGCGGCTGTCCAGGGCGGAGCGCGAGGTGACCGACGAGAAGGCCACGTCGAGCGGGCTCAGGTCGGGGTCGGCGTCCAGCCAGGCGGCCCACCGGCCGGCCTGCGCGGCGAGCGCGGCGGCGTCCCGGGCCGACACCGGCACCGGCACGACCGGCCGTTCGACGGTCGGCGCGACGGCGGCCGGCGCGGCCTCGACGGCGGGGGCCTGCTCGACGATGATGTGCGCGTTGGTGCCGGACACCCCGAACGACGACACCGCGGAACGGCGCGGCCGGTCCACCGCCGGCCACGGCGTGACCTCGGTGACCAGCTCGACGGCGCCGGCGTCCCAGTCCACCTCGGGGGTCGGGGCGTCCACGTGCAGGGTGGGCGGGACGACGCCGTGCCGCATCGCCAGCACCATCTTGATCACCCCGGCGACGCCGGCGGCGGCCTGGGTGTGCCCGAGGTTCGACTTCACCGAGCCGAGCAGCAGCGGGCCCGAGTCGCCCCGGTCCTGCCCGTACGTGGCCAGCAGTGCCTGCGCCTCGATCGGGTCGCCGAGCCGGGTGCCGGTGCCGTGCGCCTCGACCACGTCCACGCCGCCG
>NZ_JBEOWQ010000088.1:0-10590 GCF_040296145.1 Micromonospora sp. NPDC002296 | reverse complement strand
GCTGCCCGCAGCAGCTCGGCGGCCACGGCCGGGGCCGGCTCGCCGGCCTCCACGGCCGCCGACAGGTGCACCACCAGCGCCCGCACCAGCGCCGCGTACCGCGCCGAGTCCTCGGCGGTGACGGCGGAGTCGGCGACCCGGACCTCCAGGGTCGGGTGCCGCTCCGAGGGGCGTACGTCCCAGAAGATGGTGGCCCGGTCGACGAGGGCACCGACGTCCGTCAGCCGCTGCACCACCTCGTCGTAGTGCTCCGCCGAGTCGAACACCGGCGGCGGGCCGGCCACCGGCCACCGCCCCCAGACGGTGGTCCGCCAGCTCGCGTACCCGGAGTCGCGGTCGTCCCAGTACGGCGAGTTCGCGGTGAGGGTGAGCAGCAGCGGCAGGTACGGCCGCAGGTGGTTGCCGACCAGCACCGCCCGCTGCCGGCTCGGCATCTCCACGTGCACGTGCAGCGCGCACAGCGCCAGCTCGTCGTGCAGGCCCCGGTACGTCTCGTTGCCCCTGCTCTGGCGCGGGCCGACGGTCATCGGCGGCGGCACCACCCCGGCGACGGGGGCGGTGCCGGTGGCCACCACCCGCAGCCCGGCCGTCCGCGCGCAGTCCGCGACGACCTTGCGGGCCTCGGCGAGCTGGGCGGCCAGCTCGCCGAGCGTCTCGCAGGGCTCGGTGCGGGTCTCCAGTTGCAGGGTGGTGATCTCTCCGGAGACCCGCTCCCCGAGCAGCGCGGACGCCGCCCCGACGACCTCGGCGGCCCGGGGCGCCGGGGCCCGGGTGACGGCGTCGACGACCAGGAACTCCTCCTCCACCCCGAAGCGTGGCGGCGGCGTGGTCTGACGCGTGGTAAGGGTCATGGGGCGGTCGTCCTCCCGCTCGCTGAGCCGGCGGCCACGAACGTGGACCGCCGGTGGTGGGCAGCGGCGCGGGGACCGGGCGGCGCGCCGTCTCGACGCACCATTATGGAGGGCGAGCCGGCGCTTGGGGAGCAGCGGCGCGCGCCTTGGTGGAGGCGACGGCGATCTCCGGCCCGCCGTGGGTTCAGAGGCGCGCGGGGACGCCCCGGTCCGCGGCGACGCGGCCCCGGCGCGGCTGCGCTAGCACTCCGGCGACCGTCGCGGCGAGCAGGGCGGCGCGGTCGGGCATCTGGGTGACGTCCACCCACTCGGAGCGGGCGTGTGACCCGCCGCCCACCCCGCCCAGGCCGTCCAGGGTGGCCACGCCCAGCGACCCGGTGAAGTTCGCGTCGGACGCCCCGGCGGCGTGCGCGGCCTCCACCGGCGGCAGGCCCAGCTCCCGGCCCGCCCGCCGGGCGATCTCCAGCAGCGGCGTCGCCACCGCCTCCTGCAGCGGGTACCGGTTGATCCCGCCGCCCACCACCAGCGCGGCGTCGGTCAGCCAGGGGGTCATCGCGTGGATCAACCGGTCCACCCGGTCGAGCTCCTCCCGGGTCCAGGCGCGCACGTCGACGCAGAACGTCGCCGACTCGGGCACCTGGTTGCTGATGGTGCCCGCGCTGAGCACCGTCGGCGTGACGCTGGTGCCCTCGGCGGCGAACGCCCGCACGGCCAGGACCTGGTGGGCCAGCTCCACCGCCGCGTTCACCCCCCGGTGCGGCTCCACGCCCGCGTGCGCGGCCCGCCCACGTACGGTGATCTCGTACTTCGAGCCGCCCTTGCGGGCGACCTTGACCGCGCCCGTCTCCGTGGACGGCTCGCCCACCAGCACCGCCCGGGAGCGCCGGGCCTGCTGCTCGATCAGCGGCCGGGACGTCGGCGATCCGCTCTCCTCGTCGCAGGTCAGCAGCACCCCCACCCGGGAGGTGTCGGGCAGCAGCGACAGGGCGGTGACCATCTGGACGATGCCGGCCTTCATGTCGCACACCCCGGGGCCGGTGGCGATGCCGTCGGTGAGCGCGAAGGGCCAGTCCCGTACCGTCCCCTCCGGCCACACCGTGTCGTAGTGCCCGAGCAGCAGCACCCGCTGGTCGTCGGCCGGCCAGAGCAGGTGCGGCAGACCGTCGCGCATCACCCGCACGGCGGGGCGGCCCAGCACCGGGTTGATCCAGCTCTCCAGCAGGTCGGCGCAGGCGTGCAGCTGACGTACCTCCCCGGGTGGGGATTCCTGGTGCACGAGTTCGCGAAGTCGGTCCACCAGGGCCCCGGCCTGTGCCAGGGCCCCCTGCCGTATGTCCATTGTGTCGACCATGTGGCCGATCGTGGCAGCGCCCCGTACGCAGCGGCAATACGCGTCCGTGCCCTGCTCGTGGCGCTCCGTGTCGGCCCAGGTGCCGGCCCTGGGGACGGCACGCTGGGAGAGATCGCGGTCCGCGCCGCCGGCCCGAACGGGGCACGCAGGAAGAAGCGGACGGGCCGCCGGGGCGGCACCATGCGCAGCAGGACCGCGTTGCCGCCGGCCGCGGCCTGTCACGCCAAGGAGAGCATGTGGCACACATCGATCTGGGCCTGGACGAGGCGGAACACCCGGGGATCACCGGGCTCATGCGCTACCGGCCGGAGACCGCCGTCGCGCTCAACGCGCTGGCCGAGGCGCTGCTGCACGCGCCGCACCCGACCCTCACGGCCGGGGAGCGGGAGCTGATCGCGGCGTACGTCTCCGGGCTCAACGACTGCACCTTCTGCTGCTCGTCGCACTCCGCGTTCGCCGCCGCCCAGCTCGACGGCGGTATGCCGCTGGTGCAACAGGTCCGGGCGGACCTGGACGCGGCCGAGGTGTCGGCGAAGCTGCGCGGCCTGTTGCGGATCGCGGCGGCGGTGCAGGAGAGCGGTCGGAAGGTGAGCGCGGAGCTGGTCGACGCGGCCCGCGCCGAGGGCGCCACCGATCTGGAGATCCACGACGCGGTGCTGATCGCCGCCTCGTTCTGCATGTTCAACCGCTACGTCGACGGGCTCGGCACCCGGCTGCCGGAGGACCCGGTCGCCTACGAGGAGACCGCGCAGCGGATCAAGACCGGCGGGTACGTCGGCTCGGCCTGACCGGCGCGGACACCGGCGGGCGCGGGGACGCGTCCGCCGGCCCGGCGGGGCGCTACCGCGCGTTGTACGGCATGGTGGGGAACCAGCCGTAGTCGAACATCGCGGGCAGCCGTACGTCCCAGTAGACGACCATGAACACGCCCAGCGCGATCAGCAGCGCCCCGGTCACCGCGGCGGTGCGGGTGGGGCTGGCGGCCAGCCACTGGATGAACCGGCCCCGGGTGGCCACGATGATCAGCGCGAACAGCGCGGCGACGATGGCGATGTTGCCCAGCGACTGGAGCACGAACGCGCCCGCGCCGTAGAGCGGGTTCCCGGTGTCCACCGCCCAGTGGAACAGCTTGTTGAACAGCGGGTACGGCCGGCCGATGAGGAAACCGCCGACCAGCGCGCCGAGCACCACGACCCGGGCGACCGGGCGGTGCGCGAACGGGTCGGGCAGCGTCCCGAGCGCGGCCAGCCCGAGGTAGACGAAGGCGAGCCCGATCACGCCGAAGACGACCATCGCCTGGATCAGGCGTACCGGCAGCCCGCCGACGGTGTCGGTGGACAGTTGCGGCAGCCGGTCGCCGAGCAGCACGCCGACGAAGCCGTACACCGCGGAGACCGCCACCATCCCGACGGTGAGCCAGCCGACCGGCCGCAGCAGCCCGCGCAGCCCGGCCCGGGTGGCCCCGGCGCCGCCGGCCTGGCTCATCGGGCCGACCGCGGCGGCCATGGCGATGTTGCACGCCGTGAACGTGCCGGCCAGGCCGGAGACGAACGCGAACACCAGGCCCGCGACGGTGCCGCCGATGGCGGTGGCCTTCGCGTCGTGGCCCAGCAGGGCGTTGGCGACGTTGTCACCGATCACGTGGTCGACGAACTCGTACGACCACAGCACCGCGAGCAGGACCCCCGCCGCGACACCGCCCAGGATGATCCGCCCGCGCGCCCGCGGGTGGGTGTGCGCGGCGACGTGGACCGCGCCTGCGCTTCCGGTGACAGTCATGGATGGATTGTGGGGACGGTCCCGCCCACTGGCTTCTTCGATATTGCCGAATTCGCGCCGGGCCCGACGGCAGCCGTGGCGGTAGAACGGCAACCTCGAACAAGCGTTCACCCACCCGCTACGTCCATCGTGGACGTATGTCGGTCACCCCGCACCAGTGGCGCCGCGTCCGAACCTCCGTGCCCGTCGTCCTGGGGCGGCTGCTCGACCTCGTCGAGGACGCACCGCCCGACCGGGCCGCCACCGCGCACTGGACGGTGGCCGACACCATGGCACACCTGTGCGGCGTCGCCGCGATGGGCCTGTCCCTCGTCCGGGAGACCCCGCCCGACCTGCCGGTGCCCGGCCTGCTCGACCTGCGCCGCCGCACCACGGTCGACACCATCTCGGTGATGAACGCCGAGGTGCTGCGGCATTTCACCGAGCGGCGCCTGCCGGTCCTGGCCGACCGGCTGCGCGCCGACGTCGAGGAGGTGCTGCGGGTGGTCGGGGAGACCGGGCCGGAGCACGAGGTGTCCTGGCTGGGCGGGGCGCGGCTGCCGGTCACCGGGCTGCTGGCCCACCTGCTCAACGAGCTGAACATCCACTCCTGGGACATCGCTGGGGCGCTCGGGAGGCGCTGGGTCATCGACCCCGCCGACGCCGCGCTCTTCGTCGACCTGTTCCTGGTCGACCTGACCCGGCGCAGCTACGGCCGGTTGCTGGACGGCAACGCCCCGGCGCGCCCGGGACGGATCTCGGTGAACTTCCGGCACCGCTTCGGCCCGGAGGTGACCCTGGCCCTGGTCGACGGGCGGGTGTCGGTGGGACCCCCGGACCCGCGCCCGGACGTCCGGCTCTCCTTCGACCCGGCCACCTTCACCCTGATGCTGTTCGGGCGGGTGCACCGGGTGCGCGCGGTGCTCGCCCGCAGGCTGTCCGTCGGCGGGCGGCGGCCCTGGTTGCTGCCCGTCTTCCTGCGGACCATGCGGATGCCGTCCTGAGCCGAGGGCCGTGGCGTCCCCCGGACCCGGCTCCGGGGCACCCCCGCAATACGGAAGAAGTGTCCGCGCGGCGGCCGGTGCGACCGTGTGGGGGACAAGGTCCACGGACCGGAGAGCCTTCAAGGAGGAAATAGTGACGATCACTGAGACCCCCACGCGTGAGGAGATCCTCCGCCGGGTCGCCAAGGCCGAGCCGGTGCTCCGGGAGCACGTCGCGTGGTCGGAGGAGAACCGGCGGCTGCACGAGGCGACGGTCGAGGCGATGGCCGAGGCGGGCATCTTCCGGATGCGGGTGCCCAAGCGGTACGGCGGCTACGAGTGCGACGGCGCCACCCTGGTCGAGGTCGGCGCGGCGCTGGGCCGCATCGACGGCTCCGTGGCCTGGGTGGCGATGGTGAACTGGATCCCCACGTACCTGGTCTGCATGTTCCCGGACGCGGTGCAGGACGAGGTGTTCTCGACCCCGGACGTGCGGGTCTGCGGCACCAACGCCCCCAAGGGCACCATGGTCCCGGTCGAGGGCGGCTACATCCTCAACGGCCGGTGGCCGTTCGTCAGCGGCGCGCACCACGCGCACTGGATGGAGGCCGCGGCCGTCATCCTGCGCGACGGCGCCGAGCCGGAGCCGGTCATGACCATGGTTCCGATGTCGGACATGGAGTTGGTCGACGACTGGCACACCACCGGGCTGCGCGGCTCCGGCAGCATCACCACGGTGGCCACGGACGTCTTTCTCCCCGCCGAGCGGGTTATCCCGCTGGGGGCCGCGCTCGGTCCGGACACCCTGTCCGAGACCAACCGGAACATCCCCATCTACTCCACCCCGGCCACCCTGGTTGCCGCCGTCTCCGGCGCCGGCATGCTCGCCGGCCTGGCCAAGGCGGCGTGGGACAGCTTCTTCGAGCGGCTGCCCGACCGGAAGATCATCTACACCGAGTACCCGAGCCAGGCCGAGGCCCCGCTGACCCACCTGCGGGTCGGCTCCGCCGCCCACAAGATCGATCAGGCGTTGTTCCACGCCCGGCGCATCGCCGAGGTCGTCGACCACAAGGCGTTCAGCGGCGAGGCGTGGACCGTCGAGGAGCGGGTCCGGGCGCGCGCCGACCAGGGCGAGGCGGCCCGCCTGGCGAAGGAGGTCGCCGACATCTTCCAGATGGCCAGCGGCGGCACCTCCATCTACAGCGACGTGCCGATCCAGCGCATCGTGCGGGATGTCACCTCTGCCGCGCTGCACGGCCTCGTCGTCCCGGATGTCAACACCGAACTGTACGGCCGGGTGCTGTGCGGGCTGGAGCCCAACACCCTCTACCTGTGACGCCTCGCGTCGCGGGGCTCTCCCACCGCCGCCGGTGGGAGGGCCCCCGGGCGCCTGTGTCCGGACCGGGGCGGTGCCGCGAACGGTCACTGTCCCGGTGCCCGGGCGTACGACGCCCGACGCGTCGCCGCCGTCAGGGTATGGCGGTGGGGGAGGGCGTCGCGGTGCCGCCCCTCGGTGCCTCGGGGGTCATCAGGCGGACGATCTCCTCCCGGTCGGCGGCCGACGGCAGGCCCCAGTCCGGGCGGTAGCCGTAGACCTCCCGCAGCGGCGTGGAGGAGGTCCGGCCGCCGAGGATCTCCACCGCGTCGGCGTCGATCAGCCCGGGGTGCTCCACCCCGCACGCCTCCGCGACCTTGACCAGGTCCCGCCGCAGCGTCCGCAGGTAGTTCGCCGCCCGCACCGACTTCGACGCCGGGTCCAGGCCCCGGGCCAGCCACGGGTTCTGGGTGGCGACCCCGGTCGGGCAGGTGTCGGTGTGGCACTTCTGCGCCTGGATGCAGCCGATTGCCAGCATCGCCTCCCGGCCGACGTTGACCATGTCGCAGCCGAGCGCGAACGCCACCACCGCGTTGTCCGGCAGGCCCAGCTTGCCGGCGCCGACGAAGACGACCTGATCGTGCAGCCCCTGCTCGGCGAAGACCTTGTACACCCGGGAGAAGCCCTGCTGGAACGGCAGCGACACCGAGTCGGTGAAGATCAGCGGGGCGGCACCGGTGCCGCCCTCGCCGCCGTCGACGGTGACGAAGTCGACCCCGCGGCCGGTGTCGCGCATCAGGGTGGTCAGCTCCTCCCAGAAACCGAGGTCGCCGACGGCGGACTTGATCCCCACCGGCAGGCCGGTCTCGGCGGCCAGCAGTTCCACCCAGTCCAGCAGGCTGTCGCAGTCGGAGAACTCGGCGTGCCGGGACGGGCTGACGCAGTCCCGGCCCTGCGGGATGCCCCGGGTCGCGGCGATCTCCGCCGACACCTTCGCCGCCGGCAACAGCCCGCCCAGGGTCGGTTTGGCGCCCTGGCTGAGCTTGACCTCCAGCGCCCGTACCGGCGCGCCGGCGACCAGGTCCCTGAGCCGGGCGAGGTCGAACCGGCCGTGCTCGTCGCGGCAGCCGAAGTACGCGGTGCCGAGCTGGAACACCAACTCCCCACCCCGCCGGTGGTACGGGGACAGGCCCCCCTCGCCGGTGTTCTGCAGGCACCCGGCCAGGGCCGCCCCCCGGTTGAGCGCCGCCACGGCGTTGCCGGACAGCGATCCGAAGCTCATCCCGGAGACGTTGACCACCGACTCCGGCCGGAAGGCCCGCGCCCGTCCCCGGGCAGCCCCGAGCACCTTGGCGCACGGCAGCCGTACGTCGTGCCCGGCCGTCGGCGACGACGGCGGCACCGCCCGGCCGAACGTGCGGTGCTTGATGATCGGGTACCCGGCGGTGTACTCGATGTCGTTGTCGGTGCCGAACCCGAAGTAGTTGTTCTCCTGCTTCGCCGAGGCGTACACCCAGCGCCGCTGGTCGCGCGTGAACGGCCGCTCCTCGTTGTTGCCGGCCACGATGTACTGCCGCAACTCCGGCCCGATCGACTCCAGCAGGTACCGGGCCCGACCGATCACCGGGAAGTTGCGCAGCAGCGCGTGGTCACGCTGCAGGACGTCACGGGCGGCCAGCGCCGCGACGGCGGCGGCGACGGCGGGCACGGTTCGACGGACCCATCTCATGCCGCCAGTCTCCCCGGGGTCGCCGGGTTTCGCACGGCCGGCGATTCCCGTCCGCCCGGGACGCCGACCCGGCGGCCCGGCCTCGACGTCGCAACGCATCTGCGAACACTGCCCCGGACCGGATGCCGCAGATGCAGGGTTCTGGTGGGCTTTCGGCCCGCATCGGCGGCACGGTAGGGTGCCCTCGTGGCGATGTTCCGGATCGGCGAGGCGGCCGAACTGCTCGGCGTCAGCACCGACACGGTGCGGCGCTGGGTCGACGCCGGCCGCCTCGCCGCCACCCGCGACGAGCACGGCCACCGGGTGCTCGACGGCGTGGACCTGGCCGGGTTCGTCCGCGCCGCGGCCGCCGCGCCCGAGGAGCACGCCGAGCTGTCGTCGGCCCGCAACCGGCTGCGCGGCATCGTCACCGCCGTGGTCAAGGACGCCGTGATGGCCCAGGTCGACATCCAGGCCGGGCCTTTCCGGATCGTGTCGCTGATGAGCCGCGAGGCGGTCGACGACCTGGGCCTCCAGGTCGGCTCGGTCGCCGTCGCGGTGATCAAGTCGACCACGGTCGTGGTGGAACGGCCGGCCCCGCACCCCTCGCGAGGAAGGTCCGGCCCGTGACCGCACGCGGGAACCCGGGGACCCGTCGGACCCGCGCCGCCCTGGCCGGGGCGGTCGCCCTGGTCCTCGCTGTCACCGGCTGCGCCGGCGGGTCCGACCCGTCCGTGGGCGGCGACGGGGTGCGTGGCCCGGTCACCGTCTTCGCGGCGGCGTCGCTGACCGAGTCGTTCACCCGGCTGGGCGCCGAGTTCGAGGCCGCCCACCCGGGCACGACGGTCACCTTCAGCTTCGCCGGCAGCTCCGCCCTGGCCACCCAGGTCAACCAGGGCGCGCCCGCGGACGTGTTCGCCGCCGCGTCCCCGGCCACCATGCGTACGGTCACCGACGCCGGCAACGCCGACGGCCCCCCGGTCACCTTCGCCCGTAACCAGCTCGTCATCGCCGTGCCGGACGGCAACCCGCGGTCGGTGGCCGGGCTGGCCGACCTGACCCGGCCCGGGACGAAGGTCGCGCTGTGCGCCCCGCAGGTGCCCTGCGGCGCGGCGGCCCGCACCGCCCTCGACGCCGCCGGCGTGCCGCTCACCCCGGTCACCCTCGAACAGGACGTCAGGGGCGCGTTGTCGAAGCTGCGCCTCGGCGAGGTCGACGCCGCGCTGGTCTACCGCACCGACGTCGCCGCCGCGTCCGAGGTGGACGCCGTGGAGTTCCCCGAGTCCGCCGGGGCCGTCAACGACTACCCGATCGTCGTGCTCCGGCAGGCCGGCAATCCGGCCGCGGCCCGGGAGTTCGTCGCGTACGTGCGGTCCGAGCGGGGCCGCGCCGCGCTGACCGCCGCCGGGTTCCAGCCCCCACGGGCCTGACCCCATGGTACGAGCCCGCCCGGCGACACCGCGTCGCCGCGTCCCCGGGCGGCGGATGCCCGTCGCCCTGTTCGTCCCGGCCGGGCTCGGGCTGATCTTCCTCGTGCTGCCCCTCGTCGGGCTGCTCGCCCGCGCTCCGTGGGCCACCCTGCCGCAGCGGCTGGCCGCGCCGGGGGTGCTCACCGCGCTGCGGCTGTCCCTGCTCACCGCCACGGTCGCCACGCTGGTCTGCGTCGTCCTCGGCGTACCCCTGGCGTGGCTGCTGGCCCGGCTGGAGTTCCCTGGCCGGCGGCTGGTCCGGGCGCTGGTCACCGTGCCGCTGGTGCTGCCGCCGGTGGTCGGCGGCGTCGCCCTGCTGCTGGTCTTCGGGCGGCGGGGCCTGCTCGGCGGCTGGCTCGACGCCACCTTCGGGATCACCCTGCCGTTCACCACCGCCGGGGTGGTCCTCGCCGAGGCGTTCGTGGCCATGCCGTTCCTGGTCATCGCCGTCGAGGGCGCGCTGCGCGGCGCCGACGTCCGGTACGAGGAGGCCGCCGCCACCCTCGGGGCCGGCCGGTGGACCACCTTCACGCACGTCACCCTGCCGCTGGTCGCCCCCGGCGTGGCCGCCGGGGCGGTGCTGTGCTGGGCCCGCGCCCTCGGCGAGTTCGGTGCCACCATCACCTTCGCCGGCAACTTCCCGGGCCGCACCCAGACCATGCCCCTGGCCGTTTACCTGGCCCTGGAGACCGACCTGGAGGCCGCGATCGTGCTCAGCCTCGTCCTGCTCACCGTCTCCGTGGCCATCCTCGCCGGGCTGCGCGACAAGTGGACGGCCGGCCCGTGACCGCCGCCGCGCCACCTGCCGACCCCGTCCCGCCGCCGCTGCTGGACGCCCACCTCGTCGCCGACCGGGGCGGCTTCCGCCTCGACGTCGCCCTGCGGGTGCGCGCCGGGGAGGTGGTGGCGCTGCTCGGCCCCAACGGTGCCGGCAAGACCACCGCGCTGCGCGCCCTGGCCGGCCTGCACCCGTTGACCGCCGGTCACCTCACCCTCGGCGGGGCCGACCTCGACCGTCCCGACCGCCGGGCGTGGACCCCGCCGGAGCGCCGCCCGGTCGGCGTCGTCTTCCAGGACTACCTGCTCTTCCCGCACCTGAGCGCCCGGGACAACGTCGCCTTCGGCCCGCGCCGGCGCGGTGCCGACCGGCGGGCC
>NZ_JBEOWQ010000087.1:0-10622 GCF_040296145.1 Micromonospora sp. NPDC002296 | reverse complement strand
CGGCTGTCCAGCGCCGACCGCGACACCGCCGACGACCAGCCGACGTCCAGGGGACGCAGGTCCCCGTCGGCGGCCAGCCACCTGGCCCAGCGGCCGGCCTGACCGGCGAGCGCGGCGGGGTTCGCGGCGGAGAGCAGCACCGGCGCGACCGGGAGCCGGCGGGACGGCGCGGGGGCGTCCTCCGGCGTCTCGGGGGCCGGGGCCTGCTCCAGGACGAGGTGGGCGTTGGTGCCGCTCATGCCGAAGGACGAGACGGCCGCCCGCCGGACGTGCTCGCCGCCGGCCCACGGGCGGGCCGCGTCGAGCAGGGACACCGCCCCCGTCGACCAGTCGATGTGCGGGGACGGCTGCGCCGCGTGCAGGGTGGGCGGCAGCACACCGTGCCGCATCGCCATCACCATCTTGATGACGCCGCCGGCGCCGGCGGCGGCCTGGGGGTGGCCGATGTTCGACTTCAGGGACCCCAGCCACAGCGGACGGTCGGCCGTCCGGCCCTGGCCGTACGTGGCCAGCAACGCCTGCGCCTCGATCGGGTCGCCGAGCCGGGTGCCGGTGCCGTGCGCCTCCACGACGTCGATGTCGGCCGGCGCCAGCCGGGCGTTCTCCAGCGCCTGCCGGATGACCCGCTGCTGGGCGGGGCCGTTCGGGGCGGTCAGCCCACTGCTGGCGCCGTCCTGGTTGACGGCGCTGCCGCGGATCACCGCGAGGACGGGGTGACCGTTGCGGCGGGCGTCGGAGAGCTTCTCGACGAGCAGCATGGCGACGCCCTCGGACCAGCCGGTGCCGTCGGCGTCGGCCGAGAACGCCTTGCACCGGCCGTCGGAGGCGAGCCCGCGCTGCCGGGAGAACTCGACGAAGGCGCCGGGGGTGGCCAGCACGGTCACGCCGCCGGCCACCGCGAGGGAGCACTCGCCGTCGCGCAGCGCCTGGCCGGCCAGGTGCAGGGCGACGAGCGAGGACGAGCAGGCGGTGTCGATCGTGACGGCCGGCCCCTCCAGCCCGAAGGAGTACGCCAGCCGGCCCGACATGACGCTCGCCGCGGTGCCGGTGAGGACGTACCCCTCGGTGCCCTCGGGCAGTTGCCGCAGGACGCTGGTGTAGTCCTGGCCGGCCGTGCCGACGAAGACGCCGGTGCGGCTGCCCCGCAGCGACGCGGTGTCGAGGCCGGCCCGCTCGAAGACCTCCCAGGTCACCTCCAGCAGGAGCCGCTGCTGCGGGTCCATGGCCAGCGCCTCGCGCGGCGAGATCCCGAACAGGGACGGGTCGAACAGCCCGGCGTCGGCCAGGAAGCCGCCCCGGTTGCTGTAGGTGGTGCCCTGATGGTCCGGGTCCGGGTCGTACAGCCGGTCCAGGTCCCAGCCCCGGTCCTCGGGGAACGTGCCGGTGGCGTCCACGCCCCCGGCGACCAGGTCCCACAGGTCCTCGGGCGAGGCGACCCCGCCGGGGAACCGGCAGGCCATGCCGACGATCGCGATCGGCTCGGAATCCTCGTTCTCCAGCTCGCTCAGGCGCCGACGCGCCAGGCGGAGCTCGGAGGTCACCCACTTCAGGTGTTCGAGGAGCTTGTCTTCGTCCGCCATGACCCACCCGCCCAGAGCTTGCTATCGATCAGAATCTGCCGATTCGCTGACCACACCACCACCGGCGGCCCGACTCCGCGCACATTTCGGTGGAGACATGACCATTCGGCGCATGGACGCAATTCCTATTTCAATTTCAGTTTCTGTTTCCGGTACCTGTTCATGCGCCCGCCGCGACACCGCGCCGACCACCCTGCCGACCCATGCCCGCCACCGTGAGTGGACGGTACTGAGCGCCGACCTCGCCCCCAACCCCTAACGGACCCCTGATCGGGCGGTCCTGACGGGCCGTCGCGGCGGTCGTCGCAGCGCGACGATCGACACGAACGGGGCCGGTCAGACGCGGTGCTGGACGGTCTGCGGCAGAATCTGGCGGAGCCGTCCGGGCGGCGTGGCGCGGCGCCGCCACTCCCGTGGATAGCCCACCGAGACCTCCTCGAAGCGGACCCCGTCGTACCAGGTGGTCCGCGGGATGTGCAGGTGTCCGTACACCGCCACGCGGGCGTCGAAGCGCACGTGCCAGTCGGCCGTGGCCTCGGTGCCGCACCATTGCGCGAACTCCGGATACCGCAGAATCCGGGTGGGTTCCCGGACGAGGGGAAAGTGGTTGACCAGAATGGTGGGCAGCCCGTTCCGCTCCTCGGTGAGCCGCCGCTCGGTGTGGGTCAGCCGGGCCCGGCACCACGCGTCGCGCGTCGGGTACGGGTCGGGGTGCAGCAGGATCTCGTCGGTGCAGACCACACCGACCTCGTGGGCCCGTTCGAGGGCCTGCTCCTTGGTGTACGTCCCGGGCGGCCGGAAGGTGTAGTCGTACAGCAGGAAGAGCGGGGCGACGAGCACCGGATCGCCCTGTGGGTCCCAGATCGGGTAGGGATCCTCCGGGGTGACGACGCCGAGGCCCCGGCACAGCTCCACCAGGTGCCGGTAGCGGGCCTCGCCCCGGAGCTGGTTCGGGTCGTCGCGGGGCGTCCACAGCTCGTGGTTGCCCGGCGCCCAGATCACCTTGGTGAAGCGGCGGCTGAGCAGGTCCAACGCCCACTCGATGTCGCTGACGAACTCGCCGACGTCGCCGGCGACGATCAGCCAGTCGTCGTCGGCCTCCGGCCGCAGCCCCTCGACGACGGCCCGGTTCTCCTTGTAGACCACGTGCAGGTCACTGATGGCGAGCAACTGAGGCAGGCCCGATCCGGCCACCCGGACCTCCGTCCATCCCGGGTACCGCGCGCACCCACCACTCGTGCCGATCGGCCGCCGGCAAGGCAGGACGAGACGGCCTGACGGGCTCCGACCCTACGAAGCCCGACCCGGCCAGGCACACCCCTAGACGGCAGGTCGGACCCCTAGGGCTGACACGGGGCGACGCCGGGCCGGCCCGGCGTGCCGGTCCGCCCGCGCCGCCGTCCCGGGGCGGTTCTGGTCCGTGGTCCTGCTCTCAGGACTTGCCGAACTCGCGCTGGATGATGTCGAACAGCTCCTCCCGGCTGGCCGTGTCGAGTTGCTCGGCGGTCTCCGCCGCCGGTGCGGGGACGGCTGCGGAGGCGGGCCGGCGGGCCCGCCACCTGGCCAGCATGCTCTCCAGGCGGCCGATGACCGCCTCGTCGACCTGCTCGGCCGGTGCCTCGCCGAGGAGTTGGTCGAGTCGTTCGACCTCGGCGGCGATCGGCAGCGCCGGCTGCTCCGGCGCCAGCCCGGCACGCAGGTGCTCGGCGAGGGCGCCGGGGGTGGGGTGGTCGAAGATCAGGGTCGCGGGCAGGCCGAGACCGGTCTCGGCGGTCAGTCGGTTGCGCAGCTCGACCGCGGTGAGGGAGTCGAAGCCCAGCTCGAGGAAGCCGCGAGCCGGCCTGATCGCGGCGGGCGTGGCGTGTCCGAGCACCGTCGCGGCGGTGCCGCGTACCAGGTCGAGCAGGATGCGGTCGCGCTCGGACGCCGAGGCGGCGGCCAGCCGCCCCCGCAGGGCCGAGGGGGCGCCGTCGGCGTCGGCGGACGGCGTCTCCTGCGGGGCGGGCTGCGCCTCGGGGATCTCGGTGAGCAGCGGGCTCGGCCGCAGCGCGGTGAACGACGACGCGAACCTGTCCCACCGCACATCCGCCACCACCACCGACACGTCACCCACCTCCAACGCCCGCTCCAACCCCACCACCGCCAGCTCCGGCGCCATCGCCACCAGGCCGCGCCGGGACAGTTCGTCCCCGACCGCGCCCACCGCCATTCCCGCCTCGCCCCACGGACCCCACGCCACCGACGTACCCACCAGCCCCCGCGCCCGCCGGGACACCATCAGCCCCTCCACGAACGCGTTCCCCGCCGCGTACCCCACCTGACCGGCCGAACCCCACACCCCGGCGATCGACGAGAAGACCACGAACGCGTCCAGCTCCGCACCGGACAGCAACTCGTCCAGCACCACCGCACCGCCGACCTTCGCCCGCAGCACCTCCCCCAGGTCCGCCAAACCCACCTCGCCCAACGGCGCCATCTGCGCCACCCCCGCCGCGTGCACCACCGCCCGCACCCGGTCGCCGGACCCCGCCAGATCCGCCAGCAACCCGGCCACCGCATCGCGGTCGGCCACGTCGCAGGCCATCACCGACACCCGCGCGCCCGACCCCCGCAACCCCGCCACGACGCCCGCGCCTTCCGAACCCAGCCCGCCCTCGCCGCTACGCGACAGCAGCACCACGTGCTCCGCTCCCACACCCACCGCCCACCGCGCCACCCGCAGACCCAGCGCGCCCGTGCCGCCGGTCACCAGCACCGTCCCCGACAACCGCACGCCGCCGCTCGGAGCCGAACCCACGGCCGCCCGCACCAACCGCCGGCCGAACACGCCCGACGACCGCACCGCCACCTGGTCCTCCACGCCACCCGCCAGGACCCCGGACAGCCGATCCCACACCCATCCCTCCGCCGCGCCCGGCACATCCACCAGGCCGCCCCACGACCCCGGCAGCTCCAGCCCTGCGACCCGGCCGAGGCCCCACAGCGCCGCGCCCTCGACGTCGTCGAGCACGTCCGACCCGCCCACCGACACCGCGCCGCTGGTCAGCCACCACAGCCGACCCTCGATCCCGGAGTCGGTCAGCGCCTGGACCGCCGTCAGCGCCGTCGACAGGGCGGCGACGGCCGGAAGATCATCCGTTCCCGCCGGGGCGGCCAGCGACAGCAGGGACAGCACGCCGGCGGCCCTGTTGTCGGGCCCGGCCGCATCGCTCAGCCGCCCCGCCACCGCCTCCCGGTCCGCGCCGTCGACCAGGACGGGGACGACCCGGGCCCCCCGGGCCGCCAGGGCGGCGAGGGCCGGGTGGTCCTCCTGCCCCGGCGCGGTCAGCACCAGCCAGGTTCCGGTGAGCGTGCCGGTGGCCGGCACGGCAGCCGTGCGCCACTCGACGCGGTACCGCCACGAGTCGACGGTCGAGCGCCGCTGCGCGTCCCGACGCCACCGGGCGAGCTTCGGCAGCAGCGCCGCCGAGGATCCGTCCACACCGGACGCCAGTTCCTCGCCCAGCACGCCGAGGTCACCGGACTCGACCGCCGCCCAGAACCGCTCGTCCGCCGGCCCGCTCGCGGTGGCGGAGGCGGGTGCCGGCGCCGGGTCCTCCAGCCAGTAGCGCCGGCGGTCGAAGGCGTAGGTGGGCAGGTCCACCACCCTCGGCCGGACGCCCGCCTGCGCCAGGTACGCCGACCAGTCCACCGACATGCCGGCCACGTGCAGCTGACCCACGGCCGCCAGCAGACACTCCACCTCCGGGCGATCCCGCCGCAACGTCGCCACCCGACACACCTCACCCTCGGCGACATCGGCCACCATCGCCGTCAGCACCGCGTCCGGGCCCACCTCCAGGAACGTGTCCACCCCGGCCGCCCGCAGCGCCGTCACCCCGTCGGCGAACCGCACCGGTCGCCGCACATGCCGCACCCAGTACTCCGGGTCCGCCACCTCCAACGGATCCGCCACCGCACCCGACACGTTCGACACCACCGCCACTGACGGCACCCGCCAGTCCAACCCCGCCACCACCGAACGGAACCCGTCGAGCATCGGCTCCATCAACCCGGAGTGGAACGCGTGCGACACGGACAGGGGCTTGGTCCGCCAGCCCCGGGCCCGGCAGGTGTCCACCACGAGTTCGACCTCGTCAGCCGCACCGGAGAGGACCACCGCCGCCGGACCGTTCACCGCCGCCACGTCCACCGCCGCGCCGGTCACCTCGATGATCAGACGCACGTCGGCCTCGGACGCCGCGACCGCCGCCATCACCCCGCCGGCCGGCAGGGCCTGCATCAGCCGGCCCCGCGCCGCCACCAGCACACACGCGTCCGCCAGCGACAGCACCCCCGCCGCGTACGCAGCAGTCACCTCGCCCAACGAGTGCCCCGCGAAGAAGTCGGCCCGTACCCCCCAGGACCGCAGCAACTCCCACAACGCCACCTCGACGGCGAACAACCCCGCCTGCGCGAACACCGTCCGATCCAACAGACCCGCCTCGGCGGACCCCGGCTCGGCGAACACCACCGACATGAGGGGCTGCGGCAACAGCCCGTCCAGGTGCCCGCACACCTCGTCCAGCGCCGCCGCGTACACCGGGAACCGGTCGTACAGCTCCCGGCCCATCCCGACCCGCTGCGAACCCTGACCCGTGAACAGCACCGCCCGACGACCCGACGACACCGCGTCCCCGGCCGCCACCGCGTCCAGGCCCGCCACCAGCTCGCCCACACCCGAACCCCACACCACCGCACGGTGCTCCAACGCCGCCCGCGACGACACCAACGACCACGCCACATCCACCGCCACCAGATCGGACCGGCCCCGCACGAACGACGCCAACCGCGCCGCCTGACCCACCAACGCCCGCTCCGAACGACCCGACACCACCCACGGCACCGGCAACCCCGGAACAGACCCCACCCCCGAAACCGGCTCCGGCTCCGGCTGTTCCAGGATCACGTGCGCGTTCGTCCCCGAGATGCCGAACGACGACACCCCCGCCCGGCGCGGCCGGCCCACCTCGGGCCACCCCCGCGACTCCGTCACCAGGGTCACCGCGCCCGACGACCAGTCCACGTGCGACGACGGCTCGTCGACATGCAAAGACGCCGGCACCACGCCGTGCCGCATCGCCATGACCATCTTGATGATCCCCGCGACGCCGGCCGCCGCCTGGGTGTGACCGATGTTCGACTTCACCGAGCCGAGCAGCAACGGACCGGTGTCACCCCGGCCCTGCCCGTACGTGGCCAGCAACGCCTGCGCCTCGATCGGATCACCCAACGTCGTACCCGTACCGTGCGCCTCCACCACATCCACATCCCCCGACGACAACCCCGCCGACGCCAGGGCCTGCCGGATCACCCGCTGCTGCGACGGACCGTTCGGCGCGGTGAGACCGTTCGACGCACCGTCCTGGTTTACCGCCGAACCCCGCACCACCGCCAGAACCCGACGACCCTCCCGCCGCGCATCCGACAACCGCTGCACGAGGATGACGCCGACGCCCTCGGACCAGCCCGTCCCGTCGGCGGCCTCGGCGAAGGACCGGCACCGCCCGTCGGCCGAGAGGCCGCCCTGGATCGAGAACTCGGCGAAGGTGGCCGGTGAGGCCATCACGCAGACGCCGCCGGCCAGCGCGAGGTCGCACTCACCGGACCGCAGCGCCTGAGCCGCCAGGTGCAACGCGACCAGCGACGACGAGCACGCGGTGTCCACCGTCACCGCCGGCCCCTCGAACCCGAACGAGTACGACACCCGACCCGACAGGACGCTGGTCGCGTTGCCGGTGAGCAGGTGACCGCCGACCTCCTGGGCGCGGCCGACGGAGCCGCTCGCGTACCCCTGGAAGCTGGCCCCGGCGAAGACGCCGACGGTGCCGCCCCTGAGGCTGGTCGGGTCGATGCCCGCCGACTCGATCGCCTCCCAGGACGTCTCCAGCAGCAGCCGCTGCTGCGGGTCCATGGCGAGGGCCTCGCGCGGCGAGATGCCGAAGAACTCGGCGTCGAACTCGCCCGCGTCGTAGACGAAGCCACCCCTGCGGGCGAACGACGTGTCGGACATCCCGCTGTCCAGGACGTTGTCCCAGCCCCGGTCGAGCGGGAACTCGGCGATGCCGTCGCGGCCGTCGGCGAGCAGTTGCCACAGCTCGTCGGGGGTGCCGACGCCACCGGGGAGGCGGCAGCCCATGCCGACGATGACGATGGGGTCGTCGTCCCGCGCGGCGGGGCGGATTGCGGCCGGCGAGTCGGCCGACGCCCCGATCAGGGTGTCGCGGAGAAGGGCGACCAGGGCCGCCGGCGTCGGGTGGTCGAAGACGAGGGTGCTGGGCAGTGCCAGGCCGGTCTCGGCGATCAGCCGGTTGCGCAGCTCGACCGCGGTGAGCGAGTCGAACCCGAGGCGCTGGAACGCCCGGTCCGCCGGGACGGACTCCACGCCGGCGTGGCCGAGCACCGAGGCGACCTGGGAGCGTACGAGATCGAGCAGGAAGGCCTCGGCGTCGGTGGCCGGCAGCGCCACGAGCCGCTCGCGCAGTGCGGACGCCTGGTCGGTGGGGCCGGCAACGGTCGGGTCTGCCACCGCGAGCGCCGCCTGTGCCTCGGGGATCTCGGTGAGCAGCGGGCTGGGCCGCAGCGCGGTGAACGACGACGCGAACCTGTCCCACCGCACATCCGCCACCACCACCGACACGTCACCCGCCTCCAACGCCCGCTCCAACCCCGCCACCGCCAACTCCGGCGCCATCGCCGGCAGACCGCGCCGGCTCAACTGCTCCCCGGCCTCGCCGACCGCCATGCCGGCCTCGCCCCAGGGACCCCACGCCACCGACGTACCCACCAGCCCCCGCGCCCGTCGGGACGCCACCACGCCATCGGCGAACGCGTTGGCCGCGGCGTACGCCGCCTGACCCGCCGAACCCCACACCCCGGCGATCGACGAGAAGACCACGAACGCGTCCAGCTCCGCACCGGACAGCAACTCGTCCAGCACCACGGCACCGTCCACCTTCGCCCGCAGCACCTCCCCCAGTTCCCCCGCACCGATCTCGCCCAACGGGGTCATCTGCGCGACCCCCGCCGCGTGCACCACCGCCCGCACCGGGTCACCACACCCGGCCAGGCCCTCCAGCAACCCGGCCACCGCATCGCGGTCGGCCACGTCACAACCCACCACCGACACCCGCGCGCCCAGCCCCCGCAGCTCCTCCACCGCGCCCGCGAGCCCCGGCGCACCGTCGCCCCGCCGAGACACCAGCACCACGTGCTCGGCACCGACGCCGACCGCCCACCGCGCCACCCGCAGCCCCAGCGCACCGGTGCCGCCGGTCACCAGGACCGTCCCCGACAACCGCACCCCAGCACCGGCCCCGGCCCCGGCCCGCACCAGCCGCCGCACGAACACACCCGACGGCCGCACCGCCACCTGGTCCTCACCACTGCCCGCCAACACCCCGCACAGCCGGTCCCACACCCGCCCGTCCGCCGTACCCGGCACATCCACCAGGCCACCCCAGCGACCCGGCTCCTCCAACGCCACCACCCGCCCCAGCCCCCAGACGGCACCGGCCGTGGCGTCGAGGGCCGTGGCGTCGGAGCCGTCCACCGAGACCGCACCGCTGGTCAGCCACCACAGGCGGCCGGCGACCCCGGCATCGGTCAGCGCCTGGGCCACGGTCAGCGCCTCGGCCACCCCGGCACCGGCGAGGGACATCACGCAGAGCAGGCCGGCGACGGTTTCGCCGGTCCGCACCGCGCCGGCGAGCTGCCGCGCGATCCGGTCCCGGTCCACACCGTCGATCACCACGGGTACGACCCGGGCGCCCCGGGCCGCCAGCGCGGCGACGGCCGGGTGGTCCTCCTGGCCGGGCCGCATCGGCACCAGCCACGTGCCCGTCAGGGTGGTACGACCGTCGACCGCGTGCGACCGCCACACGACGTGGTACCGCCACGAGTCGACCGTCGACCGGCGCTTCGCGTCCCGACGCCACCGGGCGAGCTTCGGCAGCACCGCGCCGAACGGCTCGTCCGCTCCCGCGCCCAGCTCGTCGCCGAGCAGGGCCGGGTCGCCCGATTCGACCGCCGCCCAGAACCGCCCGTCGAGAGCGTCGTCGCGGGTGGCGAGGTCGGTCGACGTCGACGGCTCGGCCCAGTACCAGGCACGGTCGAAGGCGTAGCTGGGCAGGTCGATGGCCTTCGGCCGGGCACCCGCCTGCGCGAGGTATGCCGACCAGTCGACCGAGACTCCGGCCGCGTGCAACTGGCCCACCGCCGCCAACAGCGACTCCACCTCGGAACGGTCCCGACGCAGCGTCGCCACCCGACGCACCCCGTCACCGGCGGCGACATCGGCGACCATCGCCGTCAGCACCGCGTCCGGCCCCACCTCCAGAAACGTGTCCACCCCCGCGTCACGCAGGGCGGTGACCCCGTCGGCGAACCGCACCGGCTGCCGCACATGACGCACCCAGTACGCCGAATCAGCGATCTCCAGGGGGTCCGCCACCGCACCCGACACGTTCGACACCACCGGCACGGTCGGGGCACGCCACGACAACCCCGCAACCACGGAGGCGAACTCCTCAAGCATCGGCTCCATCAACGGACTGTGGAACGCATGACTCACCGCCAACCGACGAGTACGCACACCCCGCTCCCGCCAGGTTCGTTCCACCTCGCCCAGCGCCTCGACCGCTCCCGACACGACGACGGCCGTGGGCCCGTTGACGGCGGCGATCCCCACCCGGTCGGCCAGCCCCTCCAGAGCGGCCAACACCTCGGCCTCGGACGCGGCCACCGCCAGCATTCCCCCACCGGCCGGCAGGGCCTGCATCAACCGACCCCGCGCCGCCACCAGAACACACGCATCCGCCAGCGACAACATCCCCGCCGCGTACGCAGCCGTCACCTCACCGACCGAGTGCCCCGCGAAGAAGTCGACCCGCACGCCCCACGACCGCAGCAACTCCCACAACGCCACCTCGACGGCGAACAACCCCGCCTGCGCAAACACCGTCCGATCCAACACACCCGCCTCGGCGGAAGCCTCGAAAACAA
>NZ_JBEOWQ010000086.1:0-11250 GCF_040296145.1 Micromonospora sp. NPDC002296 | reverse complement strand
GGCGGCGCGGCGGTGTCGGTGACCACCACCGTGCCGGGGCAGAACGCGGTGGTGTCGTTCCCTGGCACCACCGGGCAGCGGGTCGCGGTGCAGCTCAGCGGCGGCACGTTCGGCGCCTCCGAGGCGACGGTGACGCTGCGCCGCCCCGACGGCACCACGGTCACGTCGAACACGGGCTGCGGCACCGCGTGCCTCCTGGACAGCACCGTCCTGCCGGCGGACGGCACGTACACCCTGCTGGTCGACCCGAAGACCACCGCCGTCGGCGCGCTCACCGCCCGGGTGCACGACGTGCCCGCCGACGCCACGGCGGCCACCACCCCGGGCGGGGCGGCGGTGTCGGTGACCACCACCGTGCCCGGGCAGAACGCGGTGGTGTCGTTCCCCGGCACCGCCGGGCAGGTCGTCACCGTCAGCCTCTCCGCCGGCGCGTTCGGCGGGGGCAACGTGACCGTGACGCTGCGCGCGCCCAACGGCAGTGCCGTCACCAGCTCCTCGTCCTGCGCGACGAGCTGCTCGTTCAGCTCGGTGTCGCTGGCCACGGCCGGCACCTGGACCCTGCTGGTCGACCCGGTCGGGGCGGCCGTCGGCAGCCTGACCGCGCAGGTGTTCGACGTGCCCGTCGACGCCACCGTCAGCACCACCCCGGGCGGCGCACCGGTCACCGTCACCACCAACGTCCCCGGGCAGAACGGCGTGGTGACGTTCCCCGGGGCGGCCGGGCAGCGGATCCTGGTCCAGGGCACCGGCGGCACGTACGGGACGTACAACGCGACGGCGATCGTGCGCAAGCCGGACGGCACGAACCTGACCAGCAGCGCGTACTGCGGGGCGTCCTGTTTGTTCGACGCGATGGTGCTGCCGGTCGCCGGCACGTACAGCCTCCTGCTCGACCCGGCGTCCACCTACACCGGCGCGCTCACCGTCCGGGTGTACGACGTGCCGGCCGACGCCACCGCCGGCACCACCCCGGGCGGGTCCGCCGCCACCCTCACCACCACGGTCCCCGGCCAGAACGCGGTGCTGTCGTTCACCGGCGCGGCGGGTCAGCGGATCGTGGTGCAGGGGACCGGCGGCACGTACGGGACGTACAACGCGACGGCGATCATCCGTAAGCCGGACGGGACGAACCTCGGCAGCAGCGCGTACTGCGGTGCGTCGTGCTTCTTCGACGTCACGGCGCTGCCGGTGGCCGGGACGTACACGATCCTGCTGAACCCCGACGCGGCCTACACCGGCGCGGTGACCCTGCGGGTGTACGACGTGCCGGCCGACGCGGCGGTCAGCGCCACGGTCGGCGGCCCGGCCGTGTCGGTGGCCACCACCGCCCCGGGCCAGAACGCGGTGCTGTCGTTCACCGGCACCGCCGGGCAGCGGATCTCGGTGGTGGGCAGCGCCGGCACCTATGGCACGTACAACGCGACGGCGATCATCCGTAAGCCGGACGGGACGAATCTCGGCAGCAGCGCGTACTGCGGTGCGACGTGCTTCTTCGACGTCACGGCGCTGCCGGTGGCCGGGACGTACACGATCCTGCTGAACCCCGACGGCATGTACACCGGCTCGGTCTCCCTGCGCCTGTACGACGTGCCGGCCGACGCCACCGCCGGCGCGACGCCGGGCGGCAGCGCGGTCGCCCTGACCACCACGGTCCCCGGCCAGAACGCGGTGCTGTCGTTCACCGGTACCGCCGGGCAGCGGATCTCGGTGGTGGGCAGCGCCGGCACCTATGGCACGTACAACGCGACGGCGATCATCCGTAAGCCGGACGGAACGAATCTCGGCAGCAGCGCGTACTGCGGTGCGTCGTGCTTCTTCGACGTCACGGCGCTGCCGGTGGCCGGGACGTACACGATCCTGCTGAACCCCGACGGCACGTACACCGGCTCGGTCTCCCTGCGCGTGCACGAGGTGCCGGCCGACGCGACCTCGGCCATCACCCCGGGCGGCCCGGGGGCCACCCTGACCACCACCGTGCCCGGCCAGAACGCCACGCTCACCTTCCCCGGCACCGCCGGCCAGGTGGTCACCGTGGCGGTCACCGCCGGCACCTACGGCCAGTACAACGCCACGGCGATCATCCGTAAGCCGGACGGGACGAACCTCGGCAGCAGCGTCTACTGCGGAGGCAGCTGCACCTTCACCTCGGTCACGCTGCCGGTGGCCGGCACCTACACCGTCCTCGTCGACCCGGCGTCGAGCACCGTCGGCGGCCTGACCGGCGAGGTGCGGCTGCCCGCCGCAGCCGCCGCCAGGAAGGCGTCGGCGAAGATCCCGTCCCGGCCGGTCGGCGACGTGACCGAGACCTGGACGCCGGACCGGTTCAACCTGGCCGGCGAGGACTGGGAGAGCCACCGCACCGGCGCGTACGGCAACCTCCAGCCGGCCCTGCGCGCAGAGCGGGGGGCGACCGCCCTCGCCGGGCAGGCCCTGCTGCTCAACGGCCGGCCGCTCGCCGACGTCACCCTCAAGGTGGGCCGGCGCAGCACCCGCACCGACGCCACCGGCCGGTTCCTGCTCACCGGGCTCACCGCCGGCCACCACGTCCTGGTCATCGACGGCGCGACGGCCGGCAGCCCCGGCCGCGCCTTCGGCCGCTTCGAGACCGGGGTGGACCTGCGGGCGGGGGAGACCGTCGAGCTGTCGTACCCGATCTGGATGACCCGGCTCGACACCGCGAACAGCACCCGTTTCCCGTCGCCCACGACGAAGCAGACGGTCATCACCACCCCGGCGATCCCCGGCTTCGAGGTGCGGCTGCCCAAGGGCAGCGTGATCCGCGACCGGGCCGGCAAGCGGGTCACCGAGCTGTCCATCACCGCGCTGCCGGTGGACCAGCCGCCGTTCCCGCTTCCGGCCGGGGTGCGCACCCCGGTCTACTTCACCGTGCAGCCCGGCGGGTCGGTGATCCTGCCGAAGGGCGCGCAGATCATCTACCCGAACACCCAGGGCCTGGCGCCGGGCAGCCGCCTGGACTTCTGGGACTACGACCCGGAGCGGGCGCCGTGCACCAGGGCGCCGGTGAAGTCGTACCCGAAGAAGCCCACCAAGGCGGCGAAGACCCCGGCCGTCTGCGCGGTGACCGGCGCGGAGGCGGGCTGGTACATCTACGGACACGGCACCGTCACCCCCGACGGCCGGCAGATCGTGCCCGACCCCGACGTGCGGGTCTGGGAGTTCACCGGCGCGATGTTCAACGGCAGCGGCAAGCGCCCCGCCGGCACCGGACCCGGTGAGGACGGCGACTCCGGCGGCGACCCCGTCGACCTGGCCAGCGGCCTCTTCGTCGACGAGCACACCGACCTGACCGTGAACGACGTGCTGCCGATCTCGATCACCCGCACCTACCGGCAGAACGACACCCAGAACCGGGAATTCGGCATCGGGGCGAACTTCACCTACGGCATCTTCGTCTTCTCGAAGCAGGAGTACACCGAGGCCGACCTGATCTTCCCGGACAGCGGCAAGGTGCACATGGTGCGGACCAGCCCCGGGACCGGCTGGACCGACGCGGTGTTCAAGGCCGTCGACACGACCGGCCCGTTCCGGGACGCCGTGATGACCTGGAACGGCGACGGCTGGGACCTGGTCCGCACCGACGGCATGGTCTACGTCTTCGGCGAGAACACCCCGTTGCAGTCCATCCGGGACCGGCACGGCAACCAGATCACCCTGACCCGGTCCACCGGCGGGCAGTCCGGCGACATCACCCAGGTCACCTCGCCCAACGGCCGCTGGATCAAGCTCACCTACAGCGGCGGCCGGGTCACCCGGGCGCAGGACAACGCGGGCCGGGCCGTGCAGTACGGCTACGACGGCTCGGGCCGGCTGACCACGGTCACCTCGCCCGGCGGCCGGACCACCACGTACACCTACGACACCGCGCACCGGATGACCACGGTCACCGACGCCCGGGGCGTCACCTACCTGACCAACACCTATGACGCGGCCGGACGGGTGTCGGCCCAGAGCATGCCCGGCGGGGTCACCTACGGCTTCGAGTACACCACCGACACCGCCGGCAAGGTCGTGAAGACGGCCGTCACCGAGCCGGACGGCACCGTCCGGGAGACCAGCTTCGACGCCGACCACCGGGTGGTCGCCGAGACCACCGCCGCAGGCACCGCCCAGGCGCGTACCTCCACCACCGCCCGGGACCCGGCGACCCACCTGCCGACCGCGCTGGTCGACCCGTACGGGCGGCGGACCACCCTGGGGTACGGCGCGAACGGGCAGCTCACCTCGCTCACCGCGCTCGCCGGCACCGCCGCCGCGCAGTCCGCCACGGTCACCTCCGGCGGCCCGTACCGGCAGCTCACCTCGGTCACGGACGACCAGGGCCGGACCACCCGGATGGGGTACGACGACACCGGCAACCTCACGGCGGCGACCGACGCCGCCGGCCGCACCCGCCGCTACGCCTACAACACCGCCGGCCAGGTCACCTCGTTCACCGACCCGCTCGGCAACACCACCCGCTACACCTACGAGCAGGGCGACCTCGTCGCGGTGACCGACCCGGTGGGCCGGACCACCCGCAGCTTCGTCGACGCCGTCGGTCGTCCCGTGGCGGTCACCGACCCGAGGGGCGTGCTGGAACACGTCCGCTACGACCCGGACAACCAGGTCCTCACCAGCACCGACGGCCTCGGCCGGGCCACCACCTTCGAGTACGACGGCAACGGCAACCTGACGAAGGTCACCGACGCCCGGGGCAACAGCACCACCGTCGCCTACGACAGCTCCGACCGTCCGATCACCGTCACCGACCCGCTCGGCAAGCAGGCCCAGCAGGCGTACGACGTGCTCGGCCGGGTCGTCTCCGCCACCGACCGGCGCGGCAAGACCACCGTCACCGGCTACGACGTGCTCGGCCGCACCACCTTCATCGGGTACGGCAGGACCGCCGGACCGAGTTACGAGAGCACCAAACAGTTCGGCTACGACACCCTGGACCGGCTCACCACCATCAACGACTCGGCCGGCGGGCTGCTCACCGTCGGCTGGAACGACCTCGACCAGGTGGTCAGCGTGGCCGGCCCCACCGGCACCGTCGGCTACACCTACGACGCCGCCGGGCGGCGCTCCGGAATGACCGTGCCCGGCCAGCCGGCAATCTCCTACGGCTACGACCAGACCGGCCTGATCGCGCAGATCACCCAGGGCGCCACCACCGCCACCTGGCACCGGGACGCCGCCGGCCGCACCGACCGGGTCGAGCAGGCCGGCGTCACCACGAAGTACACCTACGACGCCGCGTCCCAGCTCACCGGGATGTTCTACGAGAGCACCGGCGGGGTGCCGATCGGCCACCTCGGCTACTCCTACGACGGCGCGGGCCGGGTGCGGGACCTGACCGGCAGCCTCGCCCAGGTCACCGTCCCGAGCACCGGCCCCTCGGTCGGCTACGACGCCGCCAACCGGCTGACCAGCCGCGGCGACCGGACGTTCAGCTACGACGACGAGGGCAACCTGACCGGCGACGGCGTGCTCGGCTACACCTGGAACGCCCGGGGCGAGCTGACCGGGGTCACCGGGCCGGGCCTGACCACCGCGTACGGCTACGACGGTGCCGGGCGGCTCGCCAGCCGCACGGCCGGCGGGGCCACCACCGGCTTCCTCTACGACGGCCCGAACCTGGTCCGCGAGCAGACCGGCGCGGCGGCCGCCGACCGGCTCACCGCCGGGCTCGATCAGACGCTGGTCCGCACCGACGCCGCCGGCCCCCGGGTGCCGATCACCGACGCGCTCGGCAGCGTGCTCGGCCTGGCCGACTCCGCGGGCACCCTGACCACCCGGTACGCCTACGACCCGTTCGGCGCGGTCACCGCGAGCGGCGCCGCCAGCGGCAACACCCAGCAGTTCACCGGCCGGGAACGCGACGCCGCCACCGGGCTGAACTACCACCGGGCCCGCTGGTACAGCCCCGAGACGGGCCGGTTCCTGAGCCAGGACCCGGCGGGCTTCGGCGGCGGCAGCGCCAACCTGTACACGTACGCGCTGAACGATCCGGTCAACCTGTCCGACCCCAACGGCGACTGCCCGATCTGCGTGCCGATCCTGATCGGGGCGCTGATCGGCGGCGCCTCCTCGGTCGGCATCGGGGCGGGCCTCGCGGCGCTGACCGGACGCAAGTACAGCATGGGCGACGCCCTGAAGGACTTCGCGATCGGCGGCGCGCTGGGCGCGGTCAGCGGCGGCCTCGGGGCGTACCTGAAGGCCGGCAGCTCGGTCTGGAAGCTCAACCAGTTCGAGCGCGGCCTGGCCATCGAGGCGAAGCTCGGCGGCAACCTGCCGCGCAGCTTCCCGACCATCGACCGGTTCGCCAACGGCACCGCCACCAGCATCAAGAGCGTCGACCTGACCGCGAAGTCGTACCAGACCGCCGGCCAGCTCACCAGCCGGTTGCAGGGCTACGTCGACAAGGCGGCCGGCTTCGCCAAGAGCAACCCGGTCACCTGGGACGGCGTCACCATCAGACCGGGCCAGGTCGCCGCCCGGGAGCTGGAGATCGCCGTCCAACGCGGCGCGGCCACCAGCGCCCAGCAGAACGCGCTGAACCAGATAGTCCAGTACGGCGCCCAGAAGGGGGTGACTGTTCGGATCATCCCGATGAGATAGCCGGGCCCCGGCGGGGACGTCCCGACGGTACCCTGGGGCGTCCCCCTCCCCACCGAGGACATCGATGACCAGACTCGCCGCACTCGACCTGCGCAGAGGTCGACACGTCGCGCACTCATCCTCGCTGACCGGCGACGGCATGTGGATCGCCAACGGGGCCTTCGAGCTCCTCGACGAGCCGGCCGACGCCCTGCTGGGCGCGGCGGTGCGCCGGATGCTCGACGCCTCGCGTACCGGCGTGCCCACCCCCGACCTGCGGGGCGGGCCCTCGCCGTTCGCGCCGGCCCTCGACGCGCTCGGCCTGCGCTCCTGGGCCACGTACGCCAAGGGCACCCGGCACGTCGACGTCGAGCAGGACGGCGCGACGGTGCTGGTGAGCCCGACCCGCAACGGCGGCGCCCGGGAGGGCTTCGTCGGGCTGACCGGGCAGGCGGTGCGGCTGACCGCGCCGGGCGACGAGGAACTCGGCGAGGCGCTGCGCGCCGCGCTCGACCGGTCGAGCTGAGGCATGGGCGACCAACCCCGGCTGCACCGCCGGACGGTGCTGGCCGGCGGCGCCCTGGCCATGGCCGCGTCCGCGTTGGCGGCCTGCTCGGCCGGCGCCCGCACCCCGGACCGCCCGGCCGCGCCCGATCCGGCGCAGGGGCTGCCCGACATCCAGTTCGACGTCGCCCGGTACAGCGCGCCGGAGCAGACCTCGCCCACCGGCGGGCCGTTCGTCATGCCCCCGGTGCACACCGTCTACCTGACCGCCGCGCTGTCACGCGCCCCGGGTCGAGACGACCAGCGGGAGCTGGCCCGGGTGCTCGCCGCCCTGGAATCCCGGTACCCGTTCGGCGCGGCCGGCCTGATGACCTTCGTCTCCTACGGCCTGCCGTACTTCCGGCGGCTGCCGGGCGGCCTGGCCGGCGCGCACCTGCCCCGGCTGCTCGCCGACCCGTCCCGGTCGGTGCTGGAGGAGGCGGAACCGGGGCCGACCGACATCCACCCGGACAACCCGGGGGTCGCCAAGCGGCGGTTCACCGTGCCGGTCCGCATCGAGCAGAACGACCTGCTGTTCACCTTCCGCAGCGACCGGGCCACGGTCGTCCAGGACGTGCTGGCCTGGTTCGACGGCAGCGGCACGCTGGCCGGCCTTCCCACGCCCCCGCCGGCCTTCGCCGGGCTGCTCACCGTCACCTCCAGCCGGCACATGTTCACCCAGGCCGGCCTGCCCCGCTCGGTGGCCGAGCAGAACCGGCTGCCGTACGCCCGGTTCATCCAGCCCGACTCGCCGATGTGGATGGGCTTCTCCGATCAGCAGGTCAACGCCTCCGGCCCGCCGGCGATCTGCACCTTCGCGGGCCACCCCTCGGCCCGGCTGACCACCGCCCGCCCCGGCGACTACCTGGACAACGGCGGCATCCAGCACCTGTCGCACGTCATCCTCGACATGCTCCAGTTCTACGACATGGCCTCGGCGGACACCCCGCCCAGCGACAACGGCAACTTCACCAAGCGGGTGCAGTACATGTTCCACGCCCCGCCGGTGCACCCCGGCAACGCCGACCAGCTCACCGACGGCGGCGGGCCGTCCTTCCTGCCCGCCGACAACCGCGGCCCGGACTACGCCGAGCGCACCGCCCGGGGGATCGGCCTGCCCCGGGGCGAACGCCGGATGGGGCACCTGTCCACCCTCCAGCGCAGCTCCCGGGCGCCCGACGGCACCCCGATGCACCTGCGGGTCGACGGCCCCGGCTTCGACGCCCTGGACGTGCCCGACGGCAGCAGCCAGCCGAAGCTGCACTTCAGCGTGTTCGTGCCGACCGCCGACTTCTTCGCCCGGATGCGGCGCAGCCAGGCGTCGGTGGACCTGGCGCGCAAGCACCGGGTGACCGAGCAGGACAACGGCCTGGAACGGTTCCTGACCTGCACCCGCCGGCAGAACTTCCTGGTCCCGCCCCGCCGGCACCGGGCGTTCCCGCTCGCCGAGCTGGCCGGCTGAGCCGGGACCCCTCCGGCGGCCCGCCGGCCCCGCGCGGCCGGGTGGTGGCCTCAGGAGAACGCCGTTCTCGGCCGGTCCAGCCGCCGGCCGTCCACGACGAGGTCGACGTGCTCGTTGTAGAAGGCGATCAGCCCGGCGACGGGACCCAGCGCGCCGGTCGGGAACCCGTAGGACCAGGCCAGGTCCGGGTGCACGGCGGTGTCGGTCCGCACCGACCAGTAGTCGGTGGTGCGCCCCTTGTACGGGCAGGCGGTCCGGGTGTCCGACGGGACGAGGCGGGTGAGGTCCACGTCGGTGCGGCCCAGGTAGTAGCGGGTCGGCAGTCCGGTCTCGAAGACCAGCACCGGGGCGGCCGACTCGGCCAGCAGCACCCCGTCCAGCTCGACCCGCACCCGCCGGGTGGACCGCAACGCGTCCACCCGGCTGTAGGGGCTGCGGGGGTGGACGAACACCTCCTCGTCCTCCTCGAACCACGCGTCGAGCGCGGTCCACTCGAACCGCACCGTGCCCGACAGCGCCGCCGGCACGTCCTCGCCGAGGACCCGCGCGGCCGACGGCCGCACCGTGTCACCCGCCCGGATCCCGTGCACCCGGGCCGCCCCGCACGGCGTGCGCTCGACGCGTCCCTCGTCGACCAGCAGCTCCCGGTCTACGTCGGCCAGGGGCACGTAGTACTGCGGGTAGGGCGGCGCCTCCCACACGTACCGCGCCTCGATGGTGTCCAGCAGCGGGACGCCGCCGACGTACGCCCGGATCCGGCGCGGCACCGGCTCGACGTGGCCGACGGGAACGATCGCCTTCGGGTAGCTCTGCACGTGGTCCTCCGGTTCGGTTCGATGCGTGCGGGTGCGCGGCGACGACCGGCCCGGCCGCGCCGGCCGTCCGGCGGGCCGCCGCCGGCCCTGCCTGCTCAAACGAGCCGCGTGCCCCGCGGTGGTGAGCGCCATCCGCCCGGTTCTGCCGCCCCGGGCAGTACACCCAGGTCGTGTGTCGAAGTTCGGCCACGTCTCCGGCGGCAGGCAGGCGTGATCGCCACCAACCGAAACCGCTCGCTGTCCTGCCGATGAGCAGTCACCTACCAGCCGTGCAAGATCGTGCTCGATCCCGGAAAGTGTGGCCTGCTACCGGTAACGAGGCCACACTTTCCCTGATCGAGCACGATCTTGTTCCGCGTCCAGCGCGATCCAGCGCGATCGTGTGCGCTCGTGCGGACCCAGACCACGCCAGGGCCCGCTACGTCGACGTGGCCGACGAGGCGGGCGCGGCGCTCGCCGTCGAGCGCCTGCTCGCCCGGGGTTGCCGACGCGTCGGGCTGATCGCCGGCCCCGAGCACGTGCCGGCCGGCCCCGAGCACGTGCCGGCCGGCCGGCCAGGAGCGGGTGGCCGGGTTCCGGCAGGCGATGGCCCGCCACGGGTACGCGTGGTCGCCGTCCGAGGCGGGCAACTTCACCCGGGAGAGCGGCGAGGCCGCCATGCGTCGCCTGCTGGCCTCCCACGCCGACCTCGACGGCGTCTTCGTCGCCAACGACCTGATGGCGCAGGGCGCCCTGGTCGCCCTGCACGAGGCGGGCCGCCGCGTACCCGACGACGTCGCGGTGGTGGGCTTCGACGACAGCAGCGCCGCGCAGGCCGCCCACCCGCCGCTGACCACCGTCCGGCACCCGCTGGAGGTGATGGCCGCCGAGGCGACCCGGCTGCTGCTGGCCCCGCATCGAGGAGCCGCGGCTGCGCGTCGCGTCGGTCATCCACGACCCCGTCATGGTGGTGCGCCGCAGCGCCTGAGCGCGCCGGCCCTGTCCGCCGGTTCAGATCGGCCCGGGCGCGCCGGGTGGGTGCGTCCTGCCCGGGCGGCGCTGCCACGGTGCAAAGGAAGCCTCGACCTGTTCGGAACGGATCCGAACGGAGCCGGGGGTTGTCCTGCCCCGGGGCGACAGCAAACGTTGTTTCTGTCATTCCGGAACCCCCTGGAGGTAGTCATGACCAGAACCATGCTCCGCAGGCCGTCGATGGTCGCCGCCAGTCTCGTCGCTGCGGGCAGCCTGGTGAGTCTGAGCCTGGCGGCCCCGGCAGCCGCCCAGCCCTCCGCCCGGGCGGGACAGCCCGTTCGGGTCCTCGCGCACACCTGCAACGGCTCCGAGGACGCCGTCTCCTCCGCCTCGGGCTCCCGGGTCTGCTTCTACGAGGACACCTGGACGTACAAGATCTGCGACACGGCCTCCGGCAACCACCCGGCCATCAAGATCACGAGGAGCACGGGCACCAGCTACGTCCACGAGAACCCCGGGGTCGGCAACTGCGGGCCCGAGCGCAGCGTCCCCGTCGGCCTGTCGTTCCAGTTCTGGGCGCAGACCTACAGCGGAGACACGCTGCTCTACACGGGCAACAGGGTCATCGTCCTCTGACGGGGGAGCCTCGACGGGCCGGGCAGCCAGCAGGACGTCTCGCTGGCGGGCCCGCCCCGCCCCCGGCGGCAGCCGCACACCCGCCGGCTCGCAGATCGGAAGAGCACACCTCAGAACTCCAGACACCCAACAGTATATCTCGTAAGCAGTCGACAGCATCAAAGAGGGAGTGGGGCGTCGGCCTGGTGGTGGTGGTGGGGGGCGCGGGGGGGTCGCGCGAGGGGAGCCGGAGCTGCGAGCGCG
>NZ_JBEOWQ010000085.1:0-11933 GCF_040296145.1 Micromonospora sp. NPDC002296 | reverse complement strand
GGCCGGGGCGGTGAGCCCGGTGGCCGGGTCGTGCAGGTCGCCGGGCCGGCCCGGGGCGGCCGGCTGGCACGGCTGGCGCGGCGCGGCGAACTGGCGCGGGCCGCCGGCGTCGTCGGGGACCAGGGTGAGCAGGGCGACGATCCGGCCGGCGGCGACCCGGCCCCGAATCAGCTCATAGCCGCCCTCCAGCAGGAACCAGACCGGCACGATGAGGGTCGCCACGTAGCCGTAGACGGCGACCAGCTGCCCGATGGTGATGTCGCCGGTCACCGCCATCCGGGCGGCGAGCCACACCACGGCCGCGAGGAACAGCCCCGGGATGGCGACCGCCAGCGCGTCGATCCAGCTGTTGACGGCCCCGACCCGGTAGCCCTCGGCCAGCAGGCGCCGGGACCGGGTGGCGTACCGGCGGGCGAACAGGCCCCGGCCGCCGACCCCGGCGAGGACCCGAAGCCCGGCCACGATGTCGCCGGCCTGGGTGGTGAGCTCGCCCTGCTGCTGCCGGTAGACCGACTCGGCCCGTTCGAGGCGGCGCAGCAGCGGCCCGACGACGAGCGCGATCGCCGGCACGCCCAGCAGCACGCACACCGCGAGCAGCGGGGACACCGACCACAGCACGACGGCGATGACCGCGTACGCGACGATCGCGCCCACCCCCGGCCCGGTCAGCGTCAGCACCTGCGAGGTGTGGCTGATGTCGGAGCCGCCGACGGTGGCGACCTCCCCGGCGGCGAGCCGGCGCGGCAGCACCGCGCCGATCCGGGCGAGCTGGCGCAGCAGGACCGCCGCCGAGCGGGCCGTCGCGTCCTCCCGGACGAAGGTCATCGTGCGGTGCCGCATGATGCCGAGCCACGCCAGGCCCACGCCCGCGAGGACGATCGCCGCGACCCAGAGCAGCAGGGCGGCATCGTCGCCGGCGCGCAGCCCGTCGTCGACAGCGCGGGAGATCAGGTACGGCCGGACCGACAGCCCGATCATCCAGGCCGTGCCGAACAGGCTGCCGCGCAGCACCCGCCAGGGCTGGCAGCGGACCAGCCACCACATGTACCTCAGCGGCCCCCTCGTGTCCGGTACACCGGGATCGGGGTGGGGAATCTGCGGCGGCACCCGCCCACGCTACCGACCGACTCCGCTACGTGCAGGCCCTTTTCGGCGCGGCGCGGTCAGGTGGTCGGTGTGGTGAGAAGATAGTCGTCCGCCTCTGAACTCCACTCCAGATGGACCGCGCCGCTGGTGGCGGCAGCCTTGCAGAACTGGAGGAAGCTGCGGTAGCCGAGCTTCTTCTCGCTGAAGTCGGGCCGGACCCGGCGGAGCTGGTTCTTCAGCCCGGACAGGGCCACCTCGCCGTCGTCGCCGGCCAGGTCCTGCACCACGGAACGCACCAGCGCGAACGCCACCTCCCGGTCGCCGTGCTCGGGCAGGGACACCTCCGGGTCGCCCTTGGCCGGGCCCTCCGCCAGCTCGATCACCGTGTGCGCGGCGAGGTGCCGCAGCAGCTCGCCGAAGGTCCGGAACCCGTAGTCGGACTCGCTGAAGGTCGGGTCCTTGCGCAGCAGGGTGCGCTTGAGCGTCGAGGCGGTCACCTCGCCGCCGGAGCTGCCCTGGAGGCCGGCCACCGTCTGGGCCACCAGGACGGAGAGGGTGTCGACGTCGCGCACGGGCTCCTCGACCGCCGGCTGGGGCTCGGATTCCTGCTCCGCCGGCTGCGGCTCCGGGCTGGGCAGCCGCGCCGGGCGGTTGCGCTTGGCCCGGGCCGGCGGGACGTCGACGCCCTCGAGGCGGTCGTAGTAGAGGAACTCGTCACACGCGGGCGGCAGCAGCGCCGAGGTGGACTTCTCCACGCCCACGCCGATGACGCGTTTGTTCAGCTCGCGCAGCTTGTGCACCAGCGGGGTGAAGTCGCTGTCACCGGTGCAGATCACGAACGTCGAGACGTACGCGCGCTCGAAGGCCAGCTCGACGGCGTCGACGGCCATCTTGATGTCGGCGGCGTTCTTGCGGGAGGCGCCCATCCGCTGGGGCATCTCGATGAGCTCGACGTGGGACCGGGTGAGCATCCGGCGGTCCTCGTCGAAGTACGACCAGTCGGCGTACGCCCGCCGCACGACCACCCGACCGCGCTCGGCGAGGGCGTCGGCGATGGGACGCAGGTCGAACGCCATGCCGCCGAGGTGTTCGCGGGCCCCCAGGGCGAGGTTCTCGTAGTCGAGGAAAAGGGCGATCCGGTCTTCTTGATCCACGGGTCCAGCCTACGCCGGGCACCCGGCCCACCAGCGGGTACGCGCCGCGAACCGCCATCGCGTGCGGGGCTCGCCGCCGTCAACGCCGCCCTCGCCGGCTGCCGCGGTCAGGTCCCGGCGGGGCGACCCGTGTCCGGTCCGAATGTCGTGCCACGGCGTCGGCCGGGGCGCGGACCTGTCCCTCGTCGCGGACCGAGCCGAGCAGGATGTCCAGCGGGACCGGGCGTCCCAGGTGGAAGCCCTGGCCGGCGTCGACACCCAGCCGGCGCAGCGCGGGCACCAGCGGTTCACGGTCGACCGACTCGGCGACCGTGTGCATGCCCAGCCCGTGCGCGGCGCGGACGACCGCGTCGATGAGGACGGGGTCGGCTCCGCCCCGGTCGGCCTGGTGGACGAAGTCACCGGCGATCTTCACGGTGCTGAACGGCAGGTGCTTGAGGTAGGTGAAGGACCCGAACCCGGCGCCGAAGTCGTCCAGGCTCAGCCGGCAGCCGGCGTTGCGCAGCGTACGGGCCAGGTTGCGGACCGCCGCCACGTTGGTGATCGCCGCCGTCTCGGTCACCTCCAGGCCCAGCCGGCCAGCCTCGACGCCGGCCGCGCGCAGCCGCTCCACCACCCAGTCGCCGAAGCCCGGTGACTCCATCGAGCGGGCGGAGATGTTGACGTCGAAGCACATCCCGGCCGCCACGGCCCACCGATCGGCCAGCGCCGACGTGGCGGTGGCCACCACCCACCGGTCGAGCTCGCCGATCAGGTCGTCGCGTTCCACCGTGGGCAGGAAGTCGGCCGGGGGCAGCGGCGGCTGCCGGCCGTCGCGCAGCCGGATGAGCAGTTCGTGGCTGACCACCTCGCCGGTCAGCAGGTCGACGATCGGCTGGGCGTCGAGTTGCATCCGGTGCTCGTCGAGGGCGGTGCGGACCCGGGTGACCACGTTGACCCGCTGCACCGCGTGCCGGTACTGCTCCGGGAGGTACAGCCGGGCCCGGTTGCGGCCGGCGTTCTTCGCCTCGTACAGGGCGAGGTCGGCGTGGGCGAGCACCATGTCCCGGCTGTCGCCGGGCCGCAGCGAGGCGGCCCCGATGCTCAGGGTGACCCGCAGCCCGGCATCGGTCAGCGGCACCGGGGTGCCCACAGCGGCGTTGCACAGGCTTTCCGCGACGGCGAGGGCGTCGCCGGCCGAGGCGTCGGGCAGCACGACCGCGAACTCGTCGCCACCCAACCGGCCCAGCACCGTGCCGGGCGGCAGGTGGTGGGCGAGCAGCCGGGCCAGCACCCGCAGCACGTCGTCGCCCACGCCGTGCCCGTGCACGTCGTTGATGTCCTTGAAGTTGTCGATGTCGATCAGCAGCAGCGCGCCGGACGGGTCGCCGCCCGGGACCAGCAGGTCGTCGAGGCGGGCGAGCAGGGCGCGGCGGTTCGGCAGGTCGGTCAGCGGGTCGTGCTCGGCCAGCCGGGTCAGCTCGTCCTGGGCCCGGCGCCTCTCGGTGATGTCGTGGGCGGTGCCCAGGACGCGCGCCGGGGCGCCGGCCCGGTCGGTGAAGACCTCGCCGTAGCACTCGAAGACGCGCAACGTCTCGCGGTCTGCGAGGTACATCCGGTGGGTGAACGAGAACGGCGCCCCGGTGCGCAGCGCGGTCTCCAGGGTCCGCTCGATCAGGGCCGCGTCGTCGGGGTGCAACAGCTTCCGGTACGACGGGTAGTCCAGCGCGGTGCCCGGCGGGAAGCCGACCATCTGCAGCAGCACGTCGGACCAGACGATCTCGCCGGTCGACACGTCCCACTCCCAGCTGCCCACCTTGGCGAGCTGCTCGATGTGGGCCAGGCGCCAGCGGTGGTTACGCCCCTGTTCGCGCTCCCGGCGCTCGGCGGTGACATCGCGCACCTCGTACAGGCGCAGGCACTGCCCTTCGTGGTGTATGCCCTGGCAGTGCACCTGGAGCCAGCGGGCGGGGCCGGCGGGGTCGGGCCAGGGGGCCTCGACGGCCGGGCCGCCCGGCTCCACCTGGGTCACCGGCAGGTCCTCCGGCCGGACCCCCAACCGCCGCGCGGCCCCGTTCGACCACAGGCACCGGCCGTCGGGGCCGAGGACCATCAGGGCGGTGGGGGCGGCGTCGGCGGCGGCGGCGGGCAGAGTCCTCACCTGGTGGCCACCCCATCCCTTGCCCCGTCACGGCATCCGGATGGCACCAGCACACGGTGATCCGGCCGCGACGCGGAGTCTACCCACGGTCGTGAGCCAGGTGCTCGCCGCGCTCACAGGTGACCGGTGGGTACGCGACGCCGCACGCGGGCTGGTCGGTGGGCCGGGGCATCCGCGCCGACTGAGTGGTCAGGCAGGGCGACCCCTGCGCGAAGGTGCCCGACCGGCATCGGCTAGGAACATCACATGCCGCGCTACCTGCTCTTTCCCGGCCGCCACCATCTGTTGACCCGCTTCCAGGCGGAGTACCTGCGCCAGCTCGCCGGCGACGGGGACGGGGACGGGGACGGGGACGGGGCCACCGTGGTCTGGGCGGTCACCTCGGCCAACCACGAGAACACCCGGCGCAACCCGGTCCCCTATCACCGTCGGGAGGCGGCGATCGAGCGGTTCAGCGTCCTCGCCGGGCTCCGCTCGGTGGTCGTCCCGGTCTTCGACACCGCCGTGACGGACCGGTTCGCCGAGGTGACCCTGAAGAACGTGGCGGCGGCCACCGGTTCGGAGCTGACTCCGGCGGACACGGTGGTCGCCTGCTCCACCCCTGAGGTGGCCGCGATGTACGAGCGGCTCGGCTTCCCCATCGCCGGGGTGGAGGCCGACGTCGCGCCGGTGCCCGCCCGGCCGTGGGACGTACTCCTGCGGCTGGCCGACGGCGACCCGTCGTGGCGGGACCTCGCCCACCCCGCGACGATCGACGTGTATGCCCGTTACCGCCTCGACGACCTGGTGCGGGCGGTGGTCAACGACCCCGTCGTCGGCGACGAGGGCGGCCTGACCCCCACCCGCGACTACCGGACGTACGCCGAGGCGTTCGCCGACGCCGCGCAGCGCAAGTGGGCGGCGGTGCGCGAGCTCGTCCGGCCGGGGCGGATCGTGGACATCGGCTGCGGCGCCGGCGCAGTGCTGGAGTTGGCCGACCGGGAGCCGGCCCTGCGGGAGAGCGACCTGATCGGCGTCGAGGTGGCCCGGCACCTGTTCGAGGAGTGTGTGCACAAGAAGGCACAGGGCTTCTTCACCAACCCCAACGTCTTCTTCTACCGCCGCAACGTGCTCGGCGGCGCGGTGTTCGCGCCGCGCTCGGTGGACACCACGATGACCTTCGCGCTGACCCACGAGATCTGGTCGTACGGCGACAGGATGGCCTCGCTGCGCCGGTTCGTGCAGGCCATCTACGACCACACCGTGCCCGGCGGGGTATGGATCAACAGCGACGTGTGCGGGCCGGACGGCCAGGACCGGACGGTGCGACTGCGCCTGGCGACGGCGGACGGCACGAACCCGGCCCGGCCGCGCACCGACCTGGCGTCCCTGCCGCCGTCGGAGGCGGCGGCCCACGTCGCCGGGCTGTCGACGCGGGCCCGACTGGATCAGTTCGCGGTCGACTGGCGGTTCCCGTTCGCGTACCGGCCGGTGGCGGACCCGGCCGGGGCGGTGGTGGAACTGACGCTGGGCGCGGCGATGGACTTCCTGACCCGCAAGGACTACACCGACAACTGGCTGTCGGAGACCCAGGAGCAGTTCTGCGGCCTGGAGTACGCCGACTGGAAGGCGCTGCTGGCCGACGTCGGCTTCGAGGTCGGCCCCGCCGGCGGGCCGTACCGCAACGACTGGATCGCCACCAATCGCCTCGACCCGGTCGCCGCCCTGTCCACCCCGGACGGCCAGCCGCTGGACTGGCCGGTCACTCACGTCCTCCTGATCGCCCGCCGCCCGGTCAACACCTGACCCGGCCGGCCACCCGGCGATCCCGGGGACGACGCCGGACCGGGTCGGGAACGGGAACATCCCGGGCCGAAAGCGTCCGGGCGGGCTTGAGCTGTCCGGTACCGCCGTGAGATTCTGATGCGTCGATCAGTCGCCGCGCGGGGCTGACAGTCGTCCGATGGGCAACCGGGGCCAGCACGGCCTGCGGGGGACGGCGGCAACTGCGATGACCACCGGGCAGTCCGTCCACGAGTCCGCCCGCCGCCGCCCCGGCGCACCCGCAGGTGCGAGCCACCCGTCACCGGCAACGGGCGAGTCTCCGTCGTACCCCACGAAGGAACTCCACCATGCAGAAACCGATCAGCCCTTGGCGCCCCGCGCAGTCCCCGCCGTCGCGCCCGGCCCGGTCCGCCCGTCGCCGCTGGCCGGCCCTCGCCGCGAGCCTGCTGCTCGTCGCGGCGGTGTCGGCCACGGTCAGCCCGCCGAGCGTCAGCGCGGCGACCAGCCCGGTCGCCGTCACCGTCAACGCGCGGGCGGGACTGGCGACCGTGCCGGACACCGCGCTCGGCGTCAACCACGCCATCTGGGACCAGAACCTGGGCACCGACGAGACGTCGGACCTGCTGCGCGACGCCGGTGTGAAGATGCTGCGGTACCCGGGCGGCTCGTACGCCGACATCTACCACTGGAAGAACCACACCGCCCCCGGCGGGTACGTCGCCCCGAACACCGACTTCGACACGTTCATGGCCGGGGCCCGGCGGGTCGGCGCCCAGCCGATGATCATCGCGAACTACGGCACCGGCACGCCGGCCGAGGCCGCCGACTGGGTGCGGTACGCCAACGTCACCAAGGGCTACGGCGCGAAGTTCTGGACGGTCGGCAACGAGAACTACGGCAACGGCCACTACGGGGCGGCCTGGGAGGCCGACGACCACCCTGACAAGAGCGCCACCCAGTACGCCCGGCTGGTCGTCGACTACGCCGACGCGATGAAGGCGGTCGACCCCACCATCAAGGTCGGCGCGGTGCTCACCATGCCGGGGAACTGGCCGGACGGCATCACCGCCGGCAGCGACCCGGGTCCGTGGAACTCCACGGTGCTCTCCCTCGCCGGGCCGAAGATCGACTTCGTCGACGTGCACTGGTACCCGGGCGGCAGCGCCGCCGAGTCGCTGGAGCGTACCGGCCACATCGACGACGCGGCCCACCTGCTGCGGCAGCAGATCGCCCGGTACGCCGGGCCGAACTCGGGACGCATCGGCATCAGCTTCACCGAGATGAACGTCGACACGGGGCGGACCACCCAGCCGGCCGCGCTGTTCCTCGCCGACGCCTACAGCGACCTGCTGGAGAACGGGGTCTTCACGGTGCAGTGGTGGAACGTGCACAACGGCATCGGCACGGTCTCGCAGGTGGCGGGGCACACCGACTACGGCGACTTCGGCATCCTCTCCAGCGGGGGCTGCACCGCCGACGGGTCGGTCTGCGAGCCGCCGCTGAACACGCCGTTCGCGCCGTACCACGGGCTGTCCATGATGAACCTGTTCGTCCGGGCCGGCGACCAGCTCGTCCGCGCCGGCACCGACGAGCCGCTGGTCACCGCGCACGCCGCGCGCCGGGCCAACGGGGACCTCGCGGTGCTGCTGGTCAACAAGGACCCGGACAACGAGCACCCGGTCACCATCGACTACGCCGGGTTCACCCCGTCGGGCGCCGCGCCGACGGTGCACACCCACACCAACGGCGCCACCGCCATCGCCACCGGCCAGTCGGGCAGCGCGACCAGCCGGGTCCTGCCGCCGTACTCGCTGACCACGCTCGTGCTGCGCCCGGCCGGCGCGGTCACCGGGCAGCCCGGCGCGCCGGGCCAGCCCACCGCCACCGCCGTCACCGACCGGGGCGCGACCATCTCCTGGCCCGCGGCCACCCCGGGCCGCAGCCCGATCGCCAAGTACGAGGTGTACCGGCAGAACGGTGCGGTCAGCGAGCAGCTCGGCGAGACCTCGGCGACCTCGCTCACGGTCGGCAACCTCGTCCCCGGCGGCAGGTACACGGTCAACGTGCTGACCCGGGACACCGCCGGCCGGGTCTCCTGGTCCTCACCGCCGCTCACCTTCACCACCGGCAGCCCCGCCACCAGTTCGTGCGGTGTCCGCCTGACCGACACCTCGAACTGGGGCAACGGCTACGTCGGCGCCGTCGACATCGTCAACAACGGGGCCGCCCCGATCAACGGCTGGACGCTCACCTGGACCTGGCCCACCACCTGGCAGCAGGTGAACAGCGGCTGGAGCGCGAACTGGGAGCAGGTGGGTCGGACCGTCCGGGTCACCAACACCGCCGACAACCGGCAGATCGCCGGCGGCGGGGGCAGCACGAGCGCCGGCTTCGTCGGCTCGTACGGCGGCCCGAACGTCCCGCCGACCGCGTTCACCCTCAACGGCGTCGTCTGCACCGTGCTGTGACGTCGCCCGCGACGGGGCCGGGCGGAAGCTGACCCGCCGCGCCCTCGACCGTCACCGCCGGCGGGGTCCTCCCGGCCTCGCCGGCGGCCGGTCCGGCCGGCCCGGCGGGTGCCCGGTCACCTTTCCGCGCGCGGCTGCGGCGGCCCGAGCCGGGCCAGGTGGTCGGCAAAGCTCCGGCGGGGCCGGTAGCCCCGCGCGCGGGCCCGGCCGATGTCGAGCACCATGTCCCGGGCGAGCTGGTCGACGGCGTACCGGGTCAGCACCGGCGTGCGGCGGGTCAGCCTCGACCACGCGGTCGCCGCCGTCGCGGCGGCCCCGGCCAGCCCCACCGGCAGGTGCGCGAGCCGCGCCGGGGCGCCCGTCGCGGCGAGCGCCGCGCACAGCACGGCGTCCCGCGAGTACGGCCGATCGTCGGCGATGTTGTACGGCCCGGCCGGCCACCCGGTCGCCGTCAAACAGGCGTCCACCAGGTTCTCCACGGCGGTGAGGCTGATCCGGACGTCCGGGCCGGGCACCGGCAGCCACCCGCCCCGGCGGGCCCGAAGCAGCCGGGGCAGCAGGTGCGGGTCGCCGGGCCCGTACACGGCGCGGGGGCGCAGCACGACGGCCCCGGCCGCCAGCGCGAGCCGCTCCCCGGCGGCCTTGGTGCGCCCGTACGCGGAGAGCTGCCCGTCGACCGGGTGGTCCTCGGTGACCAGGGTCGCTCCCCCGGGCCGGTAGACGCTGGCGCTGCTCACCCAGACCACCGGGCACTCCCTGGCGGCGTCGAGCAGCCGGGCGGTGCCGTCCACGTTGACCGCCCGGTAGGCGCGCTCGGCCGCCGGGCCGGGCACCGGGTCGCCGACGGCCGCGGCGAGGTGGATGACCAGGTCGGCCCCGGCGAGGTCGGGCACGGCGCGACCGGCGTCCCACGGCACGTGCCGGCCGACCGGGCCGGGGCGCCGGCCGAGGCAGCGCACCCGGGCCCCGGCAGCCGCGGCGGCCCGCGCCACGGCGGCCCCGCAGAAGCCGCTCGCGCCGGTGACCACCACCTCGGCCCCGGTGAGGTTCACCGGCCGGCCCTGATCACCAGTCGCGCCCAGCCGGGCAGCGTCGCGCGCCCGTCGGCGCGGGCCCGCACCACGACCGGCCGGTACGGCGCCAGGGCGGCGAGGGTGTCGGCGAGCTGCGCGCGGGCCAGCCGGGCCCCCGGACAGGAGTGCGCGCCGGCGCCGAAGACCAGCCGGGCGGTCCGGGCCGGCGCCGGGGCGGCGCAGTCCGGCCCGGTGCGGTGCGCCCCGGCGGCATGCCGGGCGACCAGCAGCAGCCGGTCCCCGGCCCGGACCGGGCAGCCGGCCACGGTCGCGGCCCCGGCGGCGACCCGGGGCAGCACCGGGCTCGGCGCGGTGACCCGCAACAGCTCGTCGACCAGGACGTCCCGGCTGCCGGCGGCGTCGGCCCGGTCCCACAGCCGGTCGTCGGCGCACCAGGCGACCGCGCGCGGGATGCCGGACACGGTCGTGTTCACCGCGGCGAGCGCCAGCATGCCGGCCAGGCCGGCGTGCTCCGGCGGCAGGTCGAGCAGCTCGGCCAGGTCGGCGACGGCCCGGCGGGCGGCGCGGGCCCGCCCGGGTGGGCGCGGGCCGGGGAGCTGCTCGGCGGCGGTCGTGGCGGCGGCGTGGCGGGCCGCCTCGGCCAGCGCGACCGGGTCGGCGTCCACCCCGAGCAGCGCCGCCGTGGTGGCGCCGGCCAGCTCGGCGACCACCGGCACCAGGTCCACCGGTTCGCCTGCGCCCAGCGGGGCCAGCCGCCGCAGGAGCACCGCCGTCCAGACCGGACGCAGCCGGGCCACCCCGGCGGGGCCGAGGCCGTCGGTGAGGGCGCGGCGAGCCTGCCGGTGCTCGGGGCCCTGCTGGTCGAACAGGAGTCCGTCGGTGCCGAGGCGGTGGGCGGTGCCGCCCACGGTACCGGCGGCGGCCCGGTCCAGGGGCGTCCCGGTGAGCGCGTCGAGGTAGCCGTCCGGGTCGTGCACCACCAGCGTCCGCCCAAGCCGCACCACCGGCCAGCGTCGGGTCGCCGCGAGCAGGGTGAACAGCACCGGGTACCGCCGCAGATAGACCCGGCGGTCCCGGCGTCGTCCCCGGCTCGGTGCCGGTCGCCGCCGGTCCGCGTCCCCGGTGCGGACTCCGCACTGCTGCTCAGCCACGGGGGCGACCGCCCGCCGGGGCACGCCGGCCGGTCGCGGCGGCGGCGAGGACGGCCGCGGCGGCCCGGTCCGGCTTGCGGGAACGGCCCTTGGTCGGCACCGGGGCGAAGACCAGCGAGTCGGGCCGGGCGGCGCCCATCCCTGCCACGACCTGGTCGAGGGCCCGGCGCAACCGCCGCGGATCGACGCCCGGCTCGGGCTCGACGACGGCGACGAGCCGTTCGTCGCCGTCCTCGGCCGGCACGCCGACCAGCACCGCCAGGTTGACCCCGGAGACGTGCAGGGCCGGCTCGTACAGGCCGGGGTAGATGTTCTCCGCGCCGCGCAGGATCATGTCCTTGCTCCGCCCGCCGAGGACGACCCGGCCACCGTCGAGCCGGGCGACGTCGCCGGTGTCCACCCAGTCGTGCGGGGCCTCGCCCAGGTAGCGGTGCGCCTGGCCGGGGCCGGTGAGCAGCAGCCGCCCGTCCGGCTCGACCCGGGTCCGCACGCCCGGCAGCGGCGCCCCGACGAGGTCCCCCTCGCCGGTGAAGACGGCCTTCTCGCCGGCCTCGACGGCGGCGGCCGGGAAGAGTTCGGTCAGCGCGTACACCCCCCACGCCTGCTCGGCGCCGGCCCGCCGGACGCGGTCGAGCAGGGCGGCGCTCACCGGCGCCGAGCCGCTGTAGAACCGGCCGGACAGCCGGGGCCGCAGGGCCAGCAGCGCCCGCAGCTGGGGCGGGGTGAGGTAGCTGGCCTGCGGGCGCAGCCGGGCCACCTGCCGGGCGAGCACCCGGGGCGACCGGGCCGGCAGGGCGACGGGGGCGCCACTGGCCAGGGCGGGCACCAGGACGAAGAACATGCCGCCGAGCACCGGCTCGTCGGGTAGCGGCCGGACCAGGTCCGCGACGGCGCGCATCCCGGCGTCCAGCCCGGCCCGTCGGTGGACCACCGCCCGAGGGCTGCTGGTCGTGCCCGAGGTGAAGATGACGACGGCGTCGCCGTCCTGCCCGGTGCGGTCGGGCACCGGCCCCGACCGGGGGTGCAGCGCCGGGGCGCAGCCGGGCAGCCGACCGCCCACGGTACGGACCGGGCCCAGCTCGGCCAGCCGGGGCAGGGCCAGCTGGGCCCGGCCGGCCAGCGGTCGCGCCCACCCG
>NZ_JBEOWQ010000084.1:0-12591 GCF_040296145.1 Micromonospora sp. NPDC002296 | reverse complement strand
GACAACGGCCGGGCCGTGGTCGCCAACATCGCCGGCACCACCACCGACATCGACGGCGGCGTCCACTCCTTCGAGGGCGGCCACTACATCAGCGTCGTCGGCTACCGCGACAACGGCAGCATCGTGAGGATCGCCGACTCGGCCAACCCCGACCAGGCCAGCTACGAAATCACCGTCGACAACCTCGCCGACTGGATCGCCACCCGCGGCTACGCCACCTCCTGACCCGACAATGACAAGGGCCGGCCCCCACCGGGGCCGGCCCTTGTCGTCATGTCGGTCGACCAGGCCCCGTCATACGCGCTGGCCAGGGCGCGCGGGACCAGAGCCAGGAACCCGGAGCCCCCGCCGGGACGTCCCGACCGCTGCGGCAGGATGGGGACGTGGCGAAGAGACCCGCCCGTGGTGGCGCACCCCGGAACACGAACAGCCCCTGCCCGTGCGGAAACGGCCAGCCCTACCCCGAGTGCTGCGGACGGCTGCACCGGGGCGAGACGGACGCGGCCACCGCCGAGGCGCTCATGCGGTCCCGGTTCAGCGCGTTCGCCGTCGGCGACGCCGCCTACCTGCTGCGCAGCTGGCACTCCTCGACCCGACCCGAGCGGCTACACCTCGACCCCGGACAGCGGTGGACCCGGCTGGAGATCCTCGGAACCGAGCACGGTGGCCTGTTCGACAGCGCCGGCACGGTCGCGTTCCGGGCCCACCACCGCGAGGGCGGACGCCCCGGAACGCTCACCGAGCACAGCCGCTTCACCCGCGAGGACGGCCGCTGGGTCTACGTCGACGCGCTGCCCGACTGACCGCCCCTGCCCCACGACCGCCGCGTCGGCGCTCACCCGAACCCGACCCGGTCCAGCCAGAAACGCAGCAGGTCCACGTCCCCGAGCACCTCGACCGCGCCCGCCTCGACCGGCCGACGCCGGTACACCATGAGCAGCAGCTCCGCCAACGGGCCACGGACCGCGACAGCCGCCTTCTCGTGGGAGCGCCGCCACGCGATCGCGTCGCCGGTCAGGTCGACCAGCCACTCCGCCGCCACCTCCGGCGCACTGTCGGTGGCGTGCAGGTGCACCGTGCGCCCCGGCCCGAACAACTCCCGCTGCGCCGGATGGAAGTCGAGCATCTCCGGCAACGACCCCAGCTCCATCCACTCGTCCACGGCGTCGAGCGCCACCCGCGCGTCGACGGCGAACTCCACACCGAGGGCCAGTGCCGCGTCGGCGCGGTGCAGCAGTGTCTCGTGGGTGAACCGGCGCGCCCAGAACGTGCTGCCCACACCCACCGTGGGCGACGACGTCGGTGTCCAGATCGGCGCGTCCGGGCCTGCGGCGACGAGTGCGGCGGCGAGCCCCCGCGCCCCGGCCGCCAGCCAGGGCCCGAGCACCGCAGGGTCCTCGTCGCGGTAGGGGCTCAGATCCCGGAAGGAGTCGTCGGGCGGCGGCCCGGCAGGCCGGTCCCGGACGATCGACTCCGCCCACCGCTGCCCGCCGCCCAGATGCCGGCCGAGCTGCCCCACGTTCCACCCCGGACAGGAGGGCACCGGCGTGGTCAGGTCCGCGCCGGCCACATGCGCGGCCAACAGGTCGGTCTGCTCGATGAGCTGCGCACACAGCTCGTCGTACTTCAACCCACTCATCACGCCAGGCTAGACCGGAGCACCGACAATCCGCCGGCATCCGCATGGGTGTCACGCCCGGCGGGTCAGCACCAGCGCCCACCACAACCTGCATCGGCAAAGCCACGTCGCCAGCTGGAATGCCACCCCGAACCAGACGCGGGGTGGACCGGACCGCCGGCCCGTCCACCCCGCGTCACGACGTCAGCGACCGGGGGTCTCCCCGTCCGGCCGGGGAATGACCACCGTGGCGTCGCCCGGCAACCGGTCGTGGTCGCCGGCGCGCTGCGGATACAACGAAGTGGGCTCCGACCCGGCGTACGGGGCCACCGGCTGGGGGGCCTCGACAGGATCGCCGGCCAACCGGGGCACCACCTGGGTCCGGTCAGGATCCTCGCCGGACCCGACCACCTGCGTCCGGTCCGGGTCGTAGGCGGACTCCCCCGCCACCACCTGCGTCCGGTCGGCGTCATACGCGGACTCCCTCGGCACCACCTGCGTACGGTCGGCGTCGTCGGCCCCCGGCACGGCCGACTCGGCCCGCTCGGCGTCCTTGGCCACCGGTCCCGTCGCCGCCAGCCGGGCCGCCACGTCCCGCCGCCCCGCCTGGTACGCCCGCGCATGCGTCGCGATCAGCTGCGACTCCCGCTCCGCCCGGCTCAGCCACGACTCCCACCGGCTCTGCATCGGCCGGACCAGCCCGCCGCCCACGCCGACCACGAGGATGCCGCCGATCGTCGCCAGCACCGCGACCAGCACCGGCGTGGTCACCGCCGTCGCCACACCGATCTGGTTGAGCGCCGCGATGACGCCCAGCCCGAGGATGAACACCGACGCGATCGTCGCCAGCACCCGCCCGTACGACAGGCCACCCAGCGCACTGCTGATGATGTCCTTCACCGCGTGCGCGATCGCCGCCGCGACCACCACGATCACGATCGCCACGAACGCCCGGGGCAGCCACGCGATCACCCCGGCGATCAGGTCCGAGATCGGGTTCGGACCCCAGATACCGAAGGCGAGCTGCAACGTCACCAGCAGCACCCCGTAGTAGGCGAGCTTCGCCACGATGTCGCTCGCGTCGTACCTGGACCGGGCAAGCGCGGCCTTGACCCCGCCGTGCTCGACCGCCCGGTCGAAGCCGACCCGTTCCAGCACCTTGTCCACGACCTTCAGCACGGCCTTCGCGATCAGCCAGCCAGCCACCAGGATCGCCACAAAACCGAGGGCCTTGGGCAGGAACAGCAGCACCGCGCGCAGGGCATCCCCCACCGCGTCGCCGAAGTTGTCTCTCATCGAAGGGTCCTTCACACCAGAGGTCGCAACAGATCCGCCCGGTCTACCCCGACCGCTCCGCGCGCAAACGCCGCCGCACCCCCACAAGGACCGCCGTCAGCGCCGTCGGCAGGCGTAACGGACCTCGGTGCCGGCCTGCACCGGCGACGGCTCGACGATGTTGACCGTCGCCGTCTCCCGCGTCGCGCCCACCCCGCTGAAGGACCACTTCAGGGCCAGCGTCACCGTCCCCTGCCCCCGCCCGACCCGCTCGCCGACCAGCGCCCCCGGCGCCGACCCGGAGCGCAGCCACTGGTAGCGGATCGTGCCGGCGTTGCCGTTGGTCCGCACCGTCGCGACCACCTCCACCGTCACGTCGCACCGGTTGCCGGCGGGCTCGGTCACCGCCACGGTGACCCCTTCGATCGCCAACGGGCTCAGCCGCTGCCAGACGAACAGCCCGACCGCCACCACCAACACCACGGTGACCAGGGTGGACAACACCGAGACGACCCGCCGCCACGGCGACCGGGGCCGCCCGGCCGGGCCCGGCTGCCGCCAGGCGGGGGCAGCCGGCGCGACACCCGGCACCCCCGGCCCGAACCGCACCTCGCCCACCGCCCCGCCGACTGTCGGCCCGGCCGCCGTGGCCGGTGCGGTCCCGCCGGCCGCGATCGTGGGATCGGTGAAGCCCTCGGCGGTACGCGCGGAACCACCCCCGCCCCATACCGGCCCACCCTGCCCGGGCGGCCACGCCCCGCCCCCTGCAACCGGGCCACCCCCGGGGACCGTGCCGCCCAGCCCAACCGTCCGGCCGAGGTCCACCGTCCGGCCCAGGTCGGCGGTCGGCTCTCCCGCGCCCGGCAGCCCGGAGCGCGCGCCACCCGGTGGCAGCGCCGTCGTCGGTTCGTTCGGATCGCTCATCGCCAGCCTCCCGGCATCGTCGTCGGCCGCCCGGTCAGCCCGGCGTGCAGAACGACTGCAGGCTCACGTACGCCGGCCCGTCCGACCCGGCCGAGTTGCCCGCGGCGTCCACGGCGGTGACCTGCACCGCGATGCGCACGCCGTCGGCGGGACGGTCGAACGGGCCGAGGGTGCCCTCGAACACGCCCTTACCGACCGACGACATGACCACCGTGCCCGACTGCACGCCCGACGTGTAGCGGAACGACACCCGCAGCCCGTCGGCGTCCGACCGGTCGTCGGTGACCGCCACCGTGACCGGGGTCGACGTCGCCCCGTACGGGCAGCCCCTCGGATCCAGGGTGGTCCACCGGGTGCTCGGCGCCCCGACCCTGGGGGCGGTGACGTCCGGCGCGGGCGGGGTGCCGCCGGCCGACACGGTGGGGGTCGGCCTCGCCGTCCGGGTGGGCCGGACCGTCGGCGCCGGGGGCCGGGTCGTCGGGGCGGCGGTCGTCGGACCGCCGGTGGTCGGGGCGACGGCCGAGGGCGTCGGCGTAACCACCGGCGGAGTCGGCGTGACCGGCGGCGGCGTGGCAGATCCGGAGACCGGGACGACCGGCGCCGACGCGGCCACCGGGGCGGCATCACCCGACACGGGCACCACGTCGGGTTCAGCGCCGGAGGCGTACCGGTAGCCGGCGCCACCGACCAGCACGGCCGCGACCAGGGCGCCGCCGATCAGGGCGGGGCGAGCCCGCCCGGTGCGCATCCGTCGCCCGGTGCGGATCTCCCGACCCACGCCCGGGCTGCCGTCCGGCACGAGGACCGTACTGGCCAGGCTGGTGCTGCCGCCCGAGGAGTCGGAGAACGGGAAGAACGCAGCCAGCAGGGCGGCCCGCCGGGCCAGCTCGCGGACCCCGCGCTCCTCCCAGTGCGCCCCGTACCCCTCGGCGGCGATCTGCTCCAGGATGCCGAGGAAGACGTGCGCCGGTTGGGGACGCTCGGCGGGCAGCTTGGCCATCCCCCAGCGCAGCAGCTCGTGCACCGGCGGCGGGGCCGGGTCGGTGGGGACCGGCGCGTACGCGTGCTGCTCGCGCAGGGCCAGCAGACTGCGGCCGTCGTACGGGGGATGACCGGTCAGGCACTCGAAGAAGGTTGCCGTGGCGGCGTAGATGTCGCAGGCCGGGGAGGCCGCCGCGCCCGTCCACTGCTCCGGGGCCATGTAACGGGGCGTGCCGGTCACCATGGTGGCCGACTCCCGGCCCACCGGCATGGCGATGCCGAAGTCCGCGAGCTTGCTCTCCCCCTCGGCGGTGACCAGCACGTTCTCCGGCTTGTAGTCACGGTGCACCACGCCCCGCGCGTGCGCGGCAGCCAGCCCGGCGAGGGACCCCTTGAGGACGAGCAGCGCGGCCTCCGGCCCGGTGGGCCCGTTGGCGCGCAGCATCTGCCGCAGCGAGACCCCGTTGACCAACTCCATCACGATGGCCGCGCCCGCGGTCGACTCGACGTACTCGTAGAGCCGGGAGACGTGCTGATCGTCGATCTCGGCCAGCAGCCGGGCCTCGGCTCGGAAGGGGTCGCGGAAGGCCGGGTCCGTGCCGAGGACGCCGGCGAGGTACTTCACGGCGACCGGGGTGCCGGACCCGTCGTGGGTGGCGAGCACCACCCGCCCGGACGCGCCCACGCCCAGCTCGCGTACCTCGGTGTAGCCGGACACCCGCCAGCTGTTCCCACTCATTGGACGGTCTCCACGGCTCTTCCGGATTGACGCCCGGCACACAGGGACGCCGCTCATTGTGGCGGGCGCTGTCCAGTCCGCCATCGGCGCAACGGCTGCATCCTCCACACCGGACGTAGGCGTCTCGTCCGTTGCGTGTTGGCTGACTGTGGACGGCGGCACTCTCCCTAAGGCGTCCTAGGAGGCTAGGTGAACGGGGGCGATTGGCGGCCACCCCGTTCGGACGCCGGCTCCCCGCCGGTCACCTCTGGTATTGCGCGTCGGTTGGAAATATCCTCCACCTCACGCGTTGCCCCTGAAGCTCCTTTACACCCCCGCCGTCGTCGGCCACAGAGGAGATGCCATGCACTTCGACCACCCCGAGCTGGACCGCCGCACCCTGTTGCGGGCCGGTCTCGGCGCGGCGGCCGTCGCCGTCGTCGGCACGGAACTCGCGTTCCCCGCCACCGCGCAGGCCGAGTCCGGATCGGACGTCGACTGGATCATCAGCTGCGACGAGTGGGGAGCCAGACCGCCGTCCGGTTCCCTGCCGCTCAGCGCCATCGCCACCAACAAGATCATCGTGCACCACATGGCGTTCCCGAACGTCACCGACTACTCGCGGGACCAGGCCGTGAAGCTGGCCCGGGACTGCCAGAACCTGCACATGGACGGCAACGGCTGGTCAGACACCGGCCAGCACTTCACCGTCAGCCGGGGCGGGCACGTGCTGGAGGGCCGGCGCGGCAGCCTCGAGCAGCTGGCCGCCGGCGACCGGCAGGTGATCTCGGCGCACTGCCCCGGGGAGAACGGCCGGGCCATCGGCATCGAGAACGAGGGCACGTACGTCACCGAGACGCCGCCGCAGGAACTGCTGGACTCGCTGGTCCAGCTCTGCGCCACGGTCGGCCGCCGGTACGGCCTGCACGCCCACGACATCTTCGGGCACTGGGACTTCCGCGCCACCGCGTGCCCGGGAGCCGCGTTCTACCGGCAGTTCCCGGAACTGCGCCGGCGGGTCTTCCATGAGCTGGGCACCGACATCGGCGACGTGCCGGCCCGCCGCTGGCCGGACCTGTGGCGGTTCGTCGGCTCCCCGACCGTGCGGGTGGTGAAGTACCTGCTCACCCATCACGGCTACGTCGTGCCGGTGAACAACACGTTCGACGCCGCGACCGTCGTCGCCGTGCAGGACTGGCAGGCCCGCAACGGCATCCCGGTCGACATCGACGCCACCCTCACCGGGCCGACCTGGGAGACCCTCGCACCCGAACTGGACAAGAACGCCACCGGCGCCCCGGTCAGCGCCGTCCAGTTCATCCTGAACTCCAAGGGCTACGCCGACGTCACGGTGACCGGCGAGTTCGACCACGCCACCAAGAAGGCCGTCCAGGACCTCCAGCGGCTGCACGGCCTGCACCCGAACGGCAAGGTCAGCACCAGCACCTGGTGCGCGCTCGTCGGCGGCGTGGTCCGCCAGTCGTTCCAGGCGGGCTGACCGGCTCCCGGTCGTGGTGGGGCGGGTCCGGCCGTGGGTCCGCCCCACCACGCACGCCCGGGCACCCCTGGGGAGCCCGGGGTTGTTACTGGTGAGATCGTCTTTTCCACCGTCGCCAGTCCCCCAGCGAGCGGCTGTGGCCGGGATGCCGAGCTCGTGAACCGGCGCGGACAGGCTGCCAGGCCGGCTAGCGCGGCGGCCATCTCGGCCGGACCACGTCTTCACGGCGCTCGGCACCGGCCCCGCACCGGAGGCTGAACCCCGGGTGAGGGCGATGCGTGCCGGCCGGAGCACTTACTCAGGGTGAGCGTGGTCATAACGACTGGACGCCCGGCCCGGTGCCGCTGCTAGGCTCCTCACCAGGTCATGAGCGCCAGCGTCAAGCCCCGGCTCGCTGGCCGGCAACCCTCCTCCGCGGTGGGGTGCCCCGGGTGAAGACCAGGCACCGGAGTTTCCCCGGTGCAAGCGTGGCCTGGTCCCCAGGTCAACACCGACCTTGGAGAACCATGTCTGCTCGTCCTTGCGCCCCGGCCGCGTCACCATCCCGCCCCGCGCTGATCAGGCGTCGGCACGTGGACCTGATGCGGGTGTGCAGCGACGGCTGTCGCCGTCACGCGGCGCGCTGAGCGCCTCCTCTTCCGTAGCAGTCCCCTTCCGCGGCAGCCCACCGGCGTGCCGCGTCCGGCGGCGTGCCGTCCGCGCGCCGCCCTCATCCCAGGAGACACCTGTGCGATTCCTCCCTGCCCTGACCAGGTTCGCCGCGCTGGGCGTCGCGGCCGTCGTCGGCGCCGCCACCCTCACCGCCTGCGGCGACGACACCTCGGCCGCCGCCGACAACCCGTACGGCCTGGTCCAGCCCGGCGTGCTGCGGGCCGGCACCCTCACCGACGCGCCGCCGAACGTGTACCTGAAGGACGGAAAGTTCACCGGCTTCGACAACGACCTGCTCACCGCGGTCGCGGACAAGATCGGCCTGCGGGTGGAGTTCGTCGGAACCGACTTCTCCGCGCTGCTGTCGCAGGTCAACAACCGCAAGTTCGACGTGGGCAGCTCCTCGATCACCATCACCGAGGCGCGGAAGAAGACCGTCGACTTCGGCAACGGCTACGACTTCGGCTACTTCGGGCTGGACGTCCCGGCCGGATCCCCGATCACCGGCTTCGACCAGCTCGCCGGCAAGCGGGTGGTGGTCGTGCAGGGCACCGTGCAGGACGACTACGCCACCGGCCAGAAGCTGGACCCGGTGCGGGTGCCGGACTACAACGGAGCGCTCAACCAGCTCAAGGCCGGCACCGCCGATGCCTGGATCGCCCCGGCCGAGATCGGCGACAAGTCCGCCGCCGACAGCGGCGGGAAGATCACGGTGGCCGCGAAGCAGCTCAGTTCCACGCCGACCGCGTACGCGGTGGCCAAGGGCAACGACGCGCTGCGCGCGGCGCTGGACAAGGGCCTCGACGAGGTCATCGCCGACGGCACGTGGAGCCGGTTGCAGGAGCAGTACTACCCGGGCCGGCCGATTCCGGCGGACTTCAAGCCGGGCAGCGGCTCGGTGCCGGTGCCGGGCGCATCAGCGGCCCCGTCCGGATCGGCCGCGCCGTCGGCGTCGTCCTGAGCACGCGGGCGTGACGGCACGGGTGACGCCGGGCCGACGGTACCGATGACCAGCGAGCGGGGCGGACGGGAAGACGACTGATGGATCCACTGAGCACCCTGTGGGAGACCTTCTTCGACTGGGACTCCATGCGTGCGGCGTTGCCCGAGATGCTGACCGTCGGGCTGCCCAACACGCTGATCCTGGCGATCTCGGCCGCCCTGCTCGGCTCGCTGCTGGGCATGCTGCTGGCGGTCGCGGGCATCTCGCGTACCCGGTGGTTGCGCTGGCCGGCGCGGGTGTACACGGACGTCTTCCGCGGCCTGCCGGCAGCGGCGACGATCCTGCTCATCGGCGTCGGCCTGGCGCCGCTGGGCATGCAGGTGTGGGGGCCGAACCCGTACCCGCTGGGCATCCTGGCGCTGTCGCTGATCGCGTCGGCGTACATCGGGGAGATCTTCCGGGCCGGCATCCAGAGCGTGGAGGCCGCCCAGCTGGAGGGGGCCCGGGCGCTGGGGTTCTCCTGGGGCGAGGCGATGCGGCTGGTGATCATCCCGCAGGGGGTCCGTCGGGTGCTGCCGGCCTGGGTGAACCAGCTCATCGCCCTGATCAAGGACTCCAGCCTGGTCTACTTCCTCGGCCTGGTGGCCAGCCAGCGGGAGCTGTTCCGCATCGGGCAGGACCACGCGGCGACCACCGGCAACGAGTCGGCGCTGCTGCTGGCGGGCCTGCTCTACCTGACGCTGACCGTGCCGCTGACCCACGCGGTGAACTGGATCGACCGGCGGCTGCGGCAGGGCCGGCCCGCCACGGCGGCCGAGGACGACAGCGCACTGGCGCTCGCCGGGCAGAACGCGCTGCCCGGCGACGCCGCCGCCCGCGCGAGCACGGGGAAGGACGAGCGATGAGCACCACGACCGGCACGACGACCCCGGTGAGCCTGAGCGTGCGGGACGTGCACCTCGCCTTCGGCGCCAACCGGGTGCTGCGCGGCGCGAGCCTGGACGTCGGCCGGGGCGGCACGGCCTGCGTAATCGGGCCGTCCGGGTCGGGCAAGTCCACCCTGCTGCGCACGATCAACCGGCTCATCGAGCCGGACCGCGGGGACGTGCTGCTGGACGGGCGCAGCGTGCTGGCCGACGACCCGGACGCGCTGCGCCAGCGGATCGGCATGGTGTTCCAGCAGTTCAACCTCTTCCCGCACATGACGGTCCTGCGCAACATCACCCTGGCGCTGCGCCGGCTCAAACGGCTCGGCGAGGACGAGGCCGCGCAGGTGGCCCGCGCCCAGCTGGAGCGGGTCGGGCTGGCCGGCCGGGCCGACGCCCGGCCGGCGCACCTGTCCGGCGGGCAGCAGCAGCGGGTGGCGATCGCCCGGGCGCTGGCGTTGCAGCCACAGGTGATGCTCTTCGACGAGGCGACCTCGGCCCTGGACCCGGAGCTGGTCAAGGGGGTGCTGGGCATCATGGCGGAGCTGTCGGCGGGCGGCATGACCATGGTGGTGGTGACCCACGAGATGGGCTTCGCCCGCGAGGTCGCCGACACCGTGGCGTTCATGGACGGCGGGGTGGTGCTGGAGGCCGGCGAGCCGGCGGCGATCTTCGAGCGTCCCGAGCATCCCCGGTTGCGCCGCTTCCTGTCCCAGGTGCTCTGACCGGGCCGCCCCGCCGGCCAGGTTCCGAAACTTTCGGCCCCGCTGTCGGCGCATGACCGGCGAATGTCGGGCTAGAGCTTTCCGAAACTTCTCGATAGCATGTATCGAAAGTCACTGATGTCGTCGGCCGCGCGACGACTTCGATCCCCGGAGGGCAGTCAGGCATGAGCAGCTCAGCAGCACGCGACCGCGGAAGCGCCAGAAATCGACCGGGCCGACGCGCGGCGCTGGTCTCCGCCGCCGTCGGCACGGTGGCCGCCGGCATGGTGCTGGCGCTGGCCACCGCGGCCAGCGCCGGCACCACCCTCGCCACCGCGGCGGCCGAGAAGGGCCGCTACTTCGGCACCGCGGTGGCGGCGAACAAGCTGTCGGATTCCACGTACGTCGGGATCCTGAACCGCGAGTTCAACATGGTCACCCCCGAGAACGAGATGAAGTGGGACGCGACCGAGCCGTCCCAGGGCCAGTTCAGCTACGCCAACGCCGACCGCATCGTCAACCACGCCCGCGCCAACGGGATGCAGGTGCGGGGCCACGCGCTGGCCTGGCACTCCCAGCAGCCCGGCTGGGCGCAGAACCTCAGCGGCAGCGCGCTGCGCTCGGCCATGGTCAACCACGTCACCCAGGTCGCCACCTACTACCGGGGCAAGATCCACTCCTGGGACGTGGTCAACGAGGCGTTCGCCGACGGCGGCAGCGGCGCCCGGCGCGACTCGAACCTCCAGCGCACCGGCAACGACTGGATCGAGGTGGCGTTCCGCGCCGCCCGCACCGCCGACCCGGGCGCGAAGCTCTGCTACAACGACTACAACACCGACGGGCAGAACGCGAAGTCCAACGCGGTGTACACGATGGTCTCCGACTTCAAGGCCCGGGGCGTGCCGATCGACTGCGTCGGTTTCCAGTCCCACTTCAACAGCGCCTCGCCGGTGCCGGGCGACTACCAGGCCAACCTGCAACGGTTCGCCAACCTCGGGCTCGACGTGCAGATCACCGAGCTGGACATCGAGGGCTCCGGCACGGCACAGGCCAACTCGTACGCGACCGTCGTCAAGGCGTGCCTCGCGGTGTCCCGCTGCACCGGCATCTCGGTGTGGGGCATCCGGGACACCGACTCCTGGCGGGCCAGCGGCACCCCGCTGCTCTTCGACGGCAATGGCAACAAGAAGGCCGCGTACACCGCCACCCTGGACGCGCTGAACAGCGGCACGTCCATTCCGACCACGCCCCCGCCCACCACGCCCCCGCCGACCACTCCTCCCCCGACCACCCCGCCGCCCGGCGCGGGCTGCACGGCGTCGCTGTCCCTGCAGACCTGGACCGGCGGCTTCGTGGCGACGGTGCGGGTGACCGCCGGTTCGTCGGGCACCAACGGCTGGGCGGCCACCGTCACGCTGCCGGCGGGTACGGCGGTCACCAACGCGTGGAACGCGCAGACCAGCGGCACCACCGGGACGGTCCGGTTCACCAACGTGGCCTACAACGGCCGGCTCACCGCCGGACAGTGGACCGAGTTCGGCTTCCAGGGCGCCGGCACCCCGCCGTCAGGCACCCCGTCCTGCACCGCGAGCTGACCGCACGCCCGGTCGCGGCGACCCGACGGCCCCCGGCGACCCCGGGCGGCGGCGGGTCGCCGTGCCGCGCTGTCAGCGCCCCACCGGGTACGCGCGGGTCTCGGCGGCCTTGACCGCCGCCCACACCGCCCGCCTCGGGACCAGCCGCAGCTGCGCGGCGGCGGCCGGGGTGACGTCGGCGGCGACGGACAGCGGCCCGTCGAGCTGGACGCGCAGGTTGTCGCCGTGCCGCTGCACCCCGGCGACGGTGGCTGCCCAGGTGTTGCGGGGGCTGCCCTCGGGCCGGGCGGGGTGCAGCGCGACGGCGGCCGGCGGGAACGCCACGAACGCCTCGCCGGCCACGCTGTCGGCGGCGGTGAGGGTCAGCCCGCCGACCCGGACCCGATGGCCGTCGGCGTGGCCCCGGTGCAGGTTGAGCCCCACCAGGCGGGCGACGTAGTCGGTGCGGGGGCGGGCGGTGACGGTGGCCGCGTCGCCGGTCTGGACGACCCGACCGTCCTCCACGATGACCAGCCGGTCGGCGAGCACCAGCGCGTCGAGGGGATCGTGGGTGACCAGCACGGTCGCGCCCGGGTGGGCGGCGAGGTGACGGTGCAGCTCGGCGCGGGTGTCCAGGCGGGTGCGGGCGTCGAGGGCGGCGAGCGGCTCGTCGAGCAGCAGCAGGGTGGGATCGACGGCGAGGGCCCGGGCCAGCGCGACCCGCTGAGCCTGCCCGCCGGAGAGCTGCCGGGGCCGGCGCCGGGCGTGCTCGGCGAGGC
>NZ_JBEOWQ010000083.1:0-13284 GCF_040296145.1 Micromonospora sp. NPDC002296 | reverse complement strand
CCCGTTTAAAAACCCCCCGCCCCCGGGGGGGCCGGGGGGTTTTGGGGGGGGGGGGGGGGGGGTTGGGGGGGGGGGGGGGGGGCCCCCGCCCCCCGCCCCCCGCCGACGGCGCGGGTCAGCAGACCGTTACCGGGTGGTCGACGACGCCGTCGAAGAGGTAGCCGAGGTCGTTGGGGCGGGCCCGATCCGGCTGGGCGGCCCCGGTTACGTCGGTGGCCCGCGCCCGTAGCGTCGCCGGCCCCGGCCCCGACGGACGCCAGCGCGCCGTCCAGCGCTGCCACGGCCCGCCCGCGTCCCCGGCGACCAGCTCGGCCGGCCGCCAGCCGTCGTCGCCCGTGTGCACCTGCACCGAGCGGATCGGGCCCCCGCCCGACCAGGACCGGCCGCGCAGCAGCACCTCGGCCCCGGCCGGGACCCGGGCGTCCCAGGGCAGCTCGAAGGCGCTCTTCACCGACTGGGGGCCCAGCTCCCCGCCGCCGTCGGGCTGGCCGGGGCCGAACATGCGGTAGAGCTGGGTGTTCCACGGCGAGAACAGCGGGACGGCCGACACCTCCACCGGGCCGACCCACTTGACCGAGGAGATGCCGATCCAGCCCGGCACCACCACCCGCACCGGGAAGCCGTGGTCCGGCGGCAGCGGCTCGCCGTTCATCTCGTACGCCAGCAGCACGTCGTCGAGGGCCTTGCCGATCGGCAGCGGCCGGCGGACCCGGCCCAGGTTCACCCCGCCGGTGACGTAGTCCGGGTCCAGCCCCTCCGGCATCACGTCGACCGCCGTGCCGGTCAGCCCGGCCCGACGCAGCACCGTGGACAGCCGCACGCCCCGCCAGTGCGCCACCCCGACGCCGCCCAGGCCCCACGCCACTCCGGGGGAGGGCCCGTCCTGTTGTCCGGCGAAGAACCGGCGGGCGTTGCCGGCGCACTCGACCAGCGCGGTGACCCGCTCGGCGGGCAGCCGGCGCAGGTCGTCGTAGCCGAACTCGACCGGCCGGTCCCGGGTGGGCGTGCCGTGCAGGCCGTCGCCGAACAGGCTCAGCCGCCACGTGTCGGGGTCGATCAGGGGGGTGCGGGTGTGGTTGCGGACGAAGAACCGGTCGGTGGGCACGACGTACCCCTGCCCGGCCATCGCCTCCCAGCGCATCTCGGCGTTGGTGTCGTGCCGGGTGAACAGCCGGTCCGGCAGCGGCTTGACCATGCCCGCCCCGGTGGCGTCCCGTCCGGGGTCGGCGCCGACCGGGTCGGCCGCCATTGCGACCGGCTCGCGTTCGCCGGCGGCGGCGGCCAGGGCGGTCATCGCCGCGCCCAGCTCCAGCAGGCGGGGGCGGGGCACGCCCGCGCCCCGGGTGCGGCCGGCCAGCCACTGCCGGGCCCGTCGGGCGTCGTGGTCGGCTTCGTCGTACGACAGGGAATGCGGCATCGGGGGGATCCCTCCGGCTCGGCGACACGAACTCCTATTGAATCAGTAGGAGTTGGTGCCGGGGTGGCGCCGCGCGGCGGGAACCGCCGACCCTTCGGCCGAGCCGACCGGCGCCGCTCAGGTCGCCGCGGCCACGACGGTGATCACCCCCGCGACCACCAGCACCCAGGCCCAGAGCCGGTCCACGTTGAACCAGGCCCGCCGCAACACCCCGACGCCGAGCACCTCGTACACCGCCACGGCCGCGGCCAGCGCCACGCCGAACATCGCCACCGTGTGCACCCCGGCGGCGGCCAGCCCGGGCAGCGCGCCCGCCGGGGTCGCCGACAACTGCCCGGCGTGTCCGGCGTGTCCGGCGTGCCCGCCGGCCGTGACCGGCTCGGCGAGCAGCACCGGCAGCAGCATCAGCCCGGCGCCGTGCGCCGACGACATGAGGAACGACCACCCGGCGAGCTGCGCGTTGGACGGCCGCATCCCGGCCCACCGGAAGTGCCGCCGCGACAGCAACTGCCACAGCCCGAACCCGACCAGCAGCACCCCGCCGACGATCGCCACGGTGGTGCTCGCCACGACCGACCTGGTGGCGCTGACCAGCGCGGCCACCAGGCCCACCGAGGCGAGGTGGCCCAGCGCGATGGGCAGCAGCGACGTCACGAGCATCCGCCTGCTGCGCTCCTGAAGGCCCCGGCCCACCGCGAACAGCCAGCCCATGGCCGGGTTCAGCCCGTGGAACGCGCCGAGCCCGGCCAGCGCCAGCCAGGCCGTCCCGGTCACGGGAAGCAGTACGAGTCGGAGGACGCGTCGCCGCCCTGCAACCGGGTCTGGTGCACCCGCAGCCCTCGGAACTCCTCCCCGCGCGGGAAGAACCGCGGGTCCGGGGTGAGCCCGCCGGCGTCGGAGTCGACGTCCAGCTTGGCCAGCCAGGCACCCACCCCGTCCGGGTAGAACTGGTCGTCCCACGAGCCGTAGAGGGAGTTGGACACGTACACCCGCCGGCCGTCGCGGCTGATCTCCACCATCTGCGGGCCGCCGGCGAGGGGCTCGTCGGGGAAACCCGGGTGGGGGGTGCGCCGCACGATGCCGCCGAGGCGCACCGACCCGGTCTGCACGGGGTGGAACGGGTCGCTGACGTCGTACTGGCGCAGCTCGCCGGTGCCCCAGCAGGAGACGTAGAGGAATCTGTCGTCGACCGACAGGTCGATGTCGGTGACCAGTGGCGGGACCGCCCCGAACGGCTTGAGCAGGTCCGGCAGGTCGGCCGGGTCGGCCGGCTCGGCCGGGATGTCGATCACCTTGGTCACGGCCCAGGCGTCGCCGTCGCGGTGCCACAGCCAGACCGAGGCGGACAGGTCCTCCACGCTGATCACCACGCCGACGAACCCGTACGTCTTCGTCGGGTCGTGCGCGGGGCGCAGCTCCAGCGGCATCTGGTACGCGTCGCCGAGGTCGACCCGCTGCACGTGCCGGCGCTTCGCCAGGTCCCAGAAGTGGATGGCGTGGCCGTACTTGCGCCCCAGCAGCAGCTCGCCGACGATGCCGTCCTCGATCATCGACGGGGTGCCCCACTCGCTGGTCACCAGCACGTCGTGGTTGTAGTGCCACCAGAAGTCGTACGCGAGGAACTGCGGCCCCCGGTCGGCCTCCCACGCCCGGCGGACCTCGAAGCTGGTGTGGTCGAGGATCGCGATGCCGCCGGGGCCCTCGGCGCCGTCGGCGCCGCCGAGGGCGGACAGGTAGATCCCGTCGGGGCCGCAGTGCACCGTGTGCGGCCGGGAGTAGCCGGCCCGCTGCGCCAACTCCTCCGGGCCGATCACCTTGACCAGCCTCGGGGCGCGCGGGTCGGGCTGGGTGTCGTACACGTGCACCCGCGACGAGCGCAGCCCGGGCACGATCAGGTAGCGCCGCTCGACGTGCGGGTGCGGCGCGGTCGGGCAGAGCGCGCTGCTGCACGCGTTCCACCCGAAGTGGTGCACCTCGTCGCCGGTGTGCGGCAGGTCGGTCCAGCCCACCACCCGCCCGTACTCGGGGGAGGCGGGGTCGGTGTCGAGGACCGCGATGGCGTCGGGACGGGCCGCCGAGCGGTCGAAGGCGGCCACGTAGGCCAACTTCTCGGCGGGGGCCCGGGCGGCGTCGCGGGGCGAGGGATAGAAGGACGGGTCGGGTGTCCAACGGCTCATGGCGGCTACCTCCGGGGTCGGCGTGCCGGACCGATCGCATCGACGCATCTCAGCGAGCGGAGACAGCCTACTGACCCGACGGGCCACCGTGGTTAACGCATCGTGCCGACTTCCCTGCCCAGGGTTGCCCGGTGGGAGCGGCCTCTCAGGCGTCCCGGTGGGCGGCGAGGAAGTCGGCGAGCACCCGCGTGTGGGTGGAGAAGGCCAGCTCGGCGGGCTCGGTGAGCACCAGCCACTCGGTCGCCTCGTCGGTCGGCACGGACGGCGGGAGCTGCCCGGCCGCCCGCTCGGGCAGCGTCCCGAAGACCATCATGGTGCCCCCGGCCGGGGCGCTGTGCACCGCGAACAGCTCCGCGTCCCCGGCCGCCGCGACCAGCCCGGTCTCCTCCCGCAGCTCCCGGACCAGGGCGTCGCGCCACTCCTCGCCGTACTCGATGAAGCCGCCGGGGAGGGCGAGCAGCCCGCGCGCGGGCTCGATGTCCCGGCGCACCACGACCACGCCCAGGCCGGCGTCGGTGCGTACCGGCAGCACCGCGACCGCGACCGGCAGCGGGTTACGCCAGACGGTGTGTCCGCAGGCCGCGCAGGCCCGGGGCCAGCCGCTCCCCGCCGGATAGGCGATGCCGCAGGAGGAACAGTGGGAGTACGGTGCGCCGGTCATGCCGCTGCACGTTACCGCCCCGGCCGCCCGGCCCCCGCCGGGGTGGCCGCGAAGAGCCGGCGGGTGATCCACAGTGGCGAGGTGACGGCGTTGCCCATCACCACCGCGTGCGCGCCCGCCGCGAACGCCCGGCCGATCTCGTCGGTGCTGCGGTACCGCCCCTCGGCGAGCACCGGCACCGCCACCGCCGCCGCGAGCCCGGCCACCAGCTCCAGGTCCGGCCCGTCCCGGCGGGGACTCGCCGCCGTGTACCCGGACAGCGTGGTCGCCACCGCGTCCGCCCCGGCCCGCACCGCCGCCACCCCCTCGGCGACGGTGGAGACGTCCGCGAGGACCAGCGCGCCGGCGGCGTGCACCGCCGCGACCGTGTCGGCGAGGACCCGGCCGTCGGGGCGCGGCCGGTCGGTGCCGTCCACCGCGACGACGTCCGCCCCGGCGGCGGCCACCTCCACCGCCAGCTCCGGGGTCGGGGTGATGAACACCTCGGCGTGGCCGTGCTTGTACAGCCCGATCACCGGCACGCCGACCGCGGCGCGGATGGCGGACACGTCGGCCGGCCCGTTCGCCCGGATCCCCACCGCACCGCCGGCAACGGCGGCGGCGGCCACCCGGGCCTGGACGTACGGGTCCCGCATCGGGTCGTCGGGCTCGTCCGGCAGCGGTTGGCAGGAGACCACCAGCCCCCCGGCGAGCGAGTCCAGAATTTTCACGTCCTCAGTCCTTTCCCTCTTCGATGGCCGGCCGGCCCGGGTCCGCCGACGCGGCGGCCGGGTCCCCGGTGGCGAGCCGGGCCGCGCCGACCACGACCGCGTCGGTGCCCAGCGCGGCGGGCAGCAGCGGCACGCCCGCCCAGCCCGGCGGCAGCTCGGCCGCGTAGGCGGCGGTCGCGGCCGGCAGCAGCGCCCCGCCCGCCCCGCCGGCCACCAGCACCACCTGCGGGTCGAGCGTGGTCACCAGCCCGGCCAGGGCCGCGCCGAGGCTCGCGCCGGCCCGCTCGACCACCTCCCGGGCGGCGGCGTCCCCGGCCGTCGCCCGCTCGGCCACCTCGCGCCCGGTGATCCGCTCGCCGGTACGCAGGGCGTAGCCGGCGGCCAGGCCGGTGCCGGACGCGACGGCCTCCAGGTGCCCGTACCGGCCGCACCCGCAGCGCAGCCGTCCCGCCCCGGGCGCCGGCAGGTGGGCCACGGCGCCGGCCGCGCCCCGGGCACCGGGGTCGATCCGGCCGTGCCGGACCAGCGCCCCGCCGAGCCCGGTGCCGACCGCCACCAGCAGCAGGTGCCCCCGGCCCCGGCCGGCCCCCGCCCAGCTCTCGCCGAGCGCGGCGGCGTGCACGTCGTTGGCGACCCGCACCGGTCGGCCCAGCCGCCCGGCCAGCTCGGCGCGGACGGCCGTGCCGGTCCACCCGGGCAGGCTGTCCGTGGCGTACCGGATGTCGCCGGTCGCCGGGTCGACGGTGCCGGCGGTGCCCACCCCGACCGGCCGGTCGGCGGCCTCGGGGATCAGTTCGGCGGCGAGCCGGGCGGCGGTGTCCAGCACCGCGCCCGGCCCGGACCCGGCGGGGGTGTGCGCCCGCAGGCGGCGCAGGACCGTGCCGTCGGTGGCGACCAGGGCGGCCAGCGTCTTGGTGCCGCCGATGTCGACGCCGACGGTGGCGTGGGCCGGGGAGGTCATCCCTTCAGGCCGGTGTGCGCCAGGCCCTCGACGAACTGCTTCTGCGCGATCACGAACACCGCCAGCACCGGCAGGGCGGTCATCGACGCCGCCGCGAGCTGGACGTTCCACATCGGCCCGCCGTACGCGTCGACGAACTGGGTGAGCGCCTGCGGCAGGGTGAACTTCTCCGGCGAGGAGAGGAACACGATCGGTTCGAGGTACAGGTTCCAGCTGTGCAGGAAGGTGAAGATGGCCACCGCGCCCAGTGCGGGGCGGGACAGCGGCAGGGCGATCTTCCAGAAGGTGGCGAACCGGCCCAGCCCGTCGACCCGGGCCGCCTCCTCCAACTCCCCGGGCAGGGCGATGAAGAACTGCCGCATGATGAACGTGGCCAGCACGCTCGGCGCCCCGAAGATCGGTACCAGGATCAGCGGCCAGTGGGTGTCGACCAGCCCCAGCTTGAAGAACATCTGGAACAGCGGGACGATCGTGACCTCGCTCGGGATGAGCAGGCCGGCGAGCACCACCAGGAACAGCACGTTCTGGCCCCGGAACCGGATCCGGGCGAAGGCGTACCCGGCCAGCGCCGCCACGGCGAGGGTGCCCACGGTGACCACCAGGGCGATGTAGACGCTGTTGAGGTACTGCCGCGCGAACGGCTGCAACTCGAACACCCGCTGGTACGCCTCCAGCCGCGGGTTCGTCGGCCAGAGCTGCGGCGGGAAGGCGAAGATGTCCGCCACCGGCTTCAGCGACGAGGTGACCATCCACCAGGTGGGGAAGACGAACGGGATCGCCAGGACCATCAGCACCCCGTAGAGCACCAGCTTCGTCCTGGGCGACAGGTCACGACTCATGGAAGACCCATCTCTTGCGCATCTGCCACTGCAGCACGGTCAGCGCGAGTACGACCGCGAACAGCACGATCGACAGGGTCGCGCCGTAGCCGAAGTGGTGGAACTGGAAGGCCTGCTGGTAGAGGTAGTAGACGAGCACCGTGGTCGAGGTGCCCGGGCCACCCTGGGTCAGCACCGCGATCTGCGCGAACACCTGCAACGAGCCGACCACCGTGATGATCGACGTGAGCATGATCGTCGGGCTGATCAGCGGCACGGTGATCCGCCAGAACTGCCGCATCCGGCTCGCCCCGTCCACCTCGGCGGCCTCGTACAGATCGCCCGGCACGCCCTGGAGGGCGGCCAGGAACAGCACCATGTTCAGGCCGACGTTCTTGAACACCTGCACGACGACCACCGACAACATCGCGGTGCCCTCGCCGCGCAGCCAGTTCGGGCCGTCCACGCCGATCGTGTCGAGCAGCCCGTTGATCCCGCCGTTGTCCTGGAGCAGGAAGCCCCACACGATCGTCCAGGCGACCAGGGAGACCACCACGGGGGAGAAGAACAGGGTGCGGAACACGATGGTGCCGCGCAGCTTCTGGTTGAGCAGCACGGCCAGCATCAGCGCCAGGGCGAGGTTGAACACCACCAGCCCGACCGAGAACAGCCCGGTGGCCTTCAGCACCCCGCCCAGGTTGGTGTCCTCGGCGAGCTGCGTGTAGTTGTCGCCGCCGACGTAGTCGAACGTGCCGGCGAGCACGTTCCACTCGTGCAGGCTGTACCAGACCACCAGGACCAGCGGCAGGATCACGAACACGATGCTGCCGACGAGCTGCGGGGCGACGAACAGGTACCCGGCGAGCTGGTCGCGCCGGCGGTTGGTCCACCACGGCGGGCGGGCCCGGCCCGGGGCGGGCCCGGTCTTGACGACCGGGCCCGTCCTGGTGTCCGTCGGGGACATGGTCACTTCGCCAGCAGCGGCTGGATCTTGGCGCACACGCCGTCCAGGACCGCCTTGATGTCGGCGTTCGGCTGCCACAGCGGGTCGAGCCCGGCGCGGACCTGCTGGCTCAGCTCGGCCTGCCCGGCGTGGTTCGGCTTGACCACGCCGCTGGTGATGCCGTCGATGACGACCTTCTGCAACTGCTCCGGCTTGAGCTTCGGGTTCGTCTTGCCCAGCGTCTCGGCGGTCAGCAGCGACTGCCGCGGCGGCGGGAAGAACTGGGCCAGCTTCGCCGAGTTGGTGGGGTTGGTGAAGAAGGCCAGGAACTCGGCCGCCTCGTCGGCGTGCGGGCTCTTCTTCATCACCCCGAGGCCGGCCTGGCCGAGGACCGAGTAGTTGCCCTTCGGGCCGGCGGGCAGCGGCACCAGGTCCCAGCCGAAGCCGCCGTCCTTGAGCAGCGACGCCCGGGAGATCTGGGTGACCGTCATGGCCGCGTCACCGGCGAAGAAGTCCGCCGTGGTGCCCGGTCCGGGCAGCGCCTTGTCGGTGAAGATCCCCTTGTGCAGGGCGGTCATCGCCGCGACCATCTCCGGGGAGTTGAAGCCGCAGGACTTGCCGTCCTCGCTCCACGCCTGGGCGCCCCAGCCGGTGAAGAAGGTCGACAGGTTGTCCCAGCCCTTGTAGTCGAAGTCCCGGATCACCAGGCCGGCCTTGCCGGACTTCGTGGCGGACGCCGCGGCGGTGGCCAGGGCGTTGTCCCAGTTCCACTGCCCGGCGGCGATCAGCTCGGCCGGCGTCTTCTGCCCGGCCTTCTTCACCATGTCGGTGTTGACGAACACCCCGAACGGAGAGTTGGAGAACGGGTACGCGTACAGCTTCCCGTCGTCCTGCCAGAGCTTCGTGGTGGCGGGGGAGAGGTCGTCGTAGCCGTACCCCTCGGTCTTCTTCAACGTCTCGTCCAGCGGCAGCAGCGCGCCGGAGGACACGAAGTCAGGGGCCGAGTTCTCGAACACCCAGGCCAGGTCTGGGGCGTTGCCGCCGGCGATCTGGGTGGTCAGGGTGGTGGTGTAGTTCTCGAACGGCAGCGGGTCGAAGGTGATCGACTCCACGTCCGGGTGGGACTTCTTGTACTCGTCCGCGATCTCGTTGAACAGCTTCAGGTGCGCCTCGTTGGCGGACCAGACCGTCATCCGCAGCTTCGCCGGACCGCTGTCGCCGGCGTCGTCCCCGCCGCCGCAGGCGGTCAGGGCGAGCGTGCCGACCAGCGCGACGGCGACGCCGCGCAGGGCCTTTCCTGCTCTCACAATTTTCTCCTCACCGGGGGGGTGTTTCAGTAGCCTGCGATCTGCGGCCAACGCAGTTCCACGCCGGCCGTTGTAAGGCGGTCCTGGAAATCGGCCAGCAGACGGGGGGTGTCGCGGACCGCGCGCGGGGACTCGCCCCGCTCCAGACAGAAGTCGGCGAGCAGGCCGGCGACCTCGCCGACGTTCCACTCGACCGGGTGCAGCCGGTAGCTGCCGTTGGTGACGTGCGTGGTGCCGATGTTCTTGCCGGCCGGCAGCAGGTTCTCCACCCGCTGCGGGATCAGCGCGCCGAGCGGGATCTCGAACGGGCAGGACCCGACATCGATGTAGTTGTCGCCGCCGGTCGACGGGTGCAGGTCGATCCGGTACATGCCCACGCCGATCGAGTCGGGGTAGCTGACCGCGCCGTGCTCGCCGCGCACCGCCAGCGACAGGTCCTGCTCGACGACCGTGTACTCGGCCCGGATGCGCCGCGACTCCCGGATGTACGGGGCCTGGGCCAGGCCGTCGGCGCTGCCGGTGACGTCGCCGCGCAGCCGCAGCCCGGGGAATCCGGTGCCCCCGTCGGGCCGGGGCGCCTCGGTCTGCATCCAGTACAACACCGAGTACGACAGCTCCCGCGCCTGCGACAGGTGCCAGGACGCGTTCGGCACGTCGATGACCGAGCCCTCGAAGTAGTCGATCATCGGCCAGTTCACCAGCGTGATGTCGCTGGCGTACGCCCCGTCGACGAAGTTGCGCCGGGCCGCGATCCGCCGGAACGTCCACAGGTTGCCGTCGCCGGGGTCGAGCCGCTGGTCGGCGTTGACCGCCCGGGGGTCGTCGTCCGGGTTCGGGGTGAAGCTGCGCTCGACGATCTCCAGCGTCCGGGGGTGCGGGGACCGCCAGGACAGCAGCCGGTCGCCCCAGAAGTCCGGCTTGTAGTCGCGCCAGAAGTCGTACCCGGCCGGGCGGTCGATGGTGTGGTCGCCGTCGACGTGGTCCAGGGCGAAGCAGACCGACAGGGCCTGCATGTTCATCGGCTGGGCCTCGGCCGGCGCGCTGGGCTCGCCGGTCTCCTCCCGCGACTCGAACCCGGTGACGTACTCGACGCCGGCCAGCGGCAGCAGCTCGCCGGTCTCGGTGGCGTCCAGCACGTACGGGGCGGTCAGCTCGACAAGCTCGTCGGGGCGGTCGCGGTGCACGACGGTCACCCCGGTCACCCGGTCGCCGTCGGTGGCCGCCGAGACCGGCCGGTACGGCTGGAGCACGGTCAGCCGCCCGGATCCCCGGTGCGGCGCCAGCATCTCCTCCAGCACCGCCACCGCGACCCGGGGCTCGTGGCACAGCCGGCTGACCCAGCCGGCCCCCGGGTTGAGGTCGGTCCAACCCCGGGACCGCTCGGTGAGCGGGAAGTGCCGCCGGTAGTAGTCCCGGATCCCGGTGCGCAGCTCCCGGTAGCTGGCGGTGACGCCGAACTGCTCGACCCAGGAGTGCTCGTCCGGGGGGACCGCCTGGCTGGTGAGCTGCCCACCGAGCCAGTCGAACTCCTCGGTCAGGATGACGCTCCGGCCGGCCCGGAGGGCGGCCAGTGCCGCCGCCACCCCGCCCAGCCCGCCGCCGACGACGAGGACGTCCGCACGCATCGTTACCACTTACTTCCTTCCAGTTGGGCGATCGCCGCTCAGGAGCGGCCGACCGCCGGATCGGGGGCGCCGAGGGTGTCCCCCTCGACCAGTTGGCACGGCAGCAGGCGCTGCCCCACGCCGTCGGCGCTGCCGTCGATGACCGAGGTCAGCACCTCGACCGCCTGGCGTCCCATCTCCTCGCGGGGGATGTGGAAGCCGGTGAAGGTGAGGTCGGTGGGCAGCGGCACGGTCGGGTCGCCGAGGGTCACCACCGACAGGTCGCCGGGCACCGTCAGGCCGCGCCGCCGGGCGGCCAGTTCGAGGGCCACCGCCGTGGCGAAGTCCTCCACGAACACCGCGGTGGTCTGGTCGGCGCGCAGGTCGTCGAGGATGACGTCGGCGTCGCGCCCGGCGGTGGGCAGCTCCCGGGCGCTCTCGGCCGCGCCGCCGTGGGCGGCGAAGCCGCGCCGCCGGTCCTCGGACGACTCGGCGTGGGTGCCCATGGACAGGTACGCCAGGCGGCGGTGCCCGTGGCCGAGGGCCCGTCGGGTCAGGGCGTCGACCGCCGCGGCGTAGTCCGCGCCGACGTACGGGACCGGGCCGCCGGCGTCGTTGCGCCGGCCGACCGCCACGTACGGGAAGCCGTCCCGGTTGAGCCGGTGCAGCTCGGCGGCGTCGATCTCCCGGCCGAGCAGGAGGCAGCCGTCGGCCAGCCGCAGCCGGTTGTCCTGGTGGAAGATCCGCCGCCGCCCGTCGACGACCGGGGCGCTGGTGAACAGCAGCAGGTCGCAGCCGACCCGCTCGGCGTACTCCTCGATGCCGAGCAGGAACGGGTGGAAGAAGTCCCGGCTGCCGCTGGGGAACGCCGGCTCGTAGGTGAAGACGCCGATGATCCGGTTGAACCGGGCGGCCAGCCGCCGGGCCACCGGGTCGGCGGCGTAGCCGGTCTCCTCGATGGTCCGCAGGACGCGGTCCCGGGTCTCCGGCGCGATCCGCACGTCGGCGTCGGAGCGGTTGTTGAGCACCAGGGACACGGTGGCCTGACTGACGCCAGCCAGGCGAGCGATGTCACGTTGGGTGACACGGCGCGGCGAAGAGGGCACGGGGGAGGCCTCCGGTTGGTGCTAATGCGTATTAGCGATCGGCGTTGGAGAGGACTCTCGCCCCCGACCCGGGGAGATGTCAAGGGCTCTCCGGAGATTTCTTCGCGATGAACTCCCTGAACTAATGCGTATTAGCTCGCCGGCGCCCGGGGCCGCCGACGTGTTTTCGCCCCTCGCGGCCGTTTCCCGCCGAGATCGACCCGGCCCCTTGGCAGCGGGCCGGCCGGGCGGCGAACATCGGAGAAAAATAGATGCTAATACGTATTAGCATCCTTCGACGACTGCGCTGCCGTCCCGCCGGAGCGCACCTCAAATCACCCTGAGTTACGTCGATGGGCGCTTTCGAGAGCCAGCTCTCCCCGGATCAGGCGCGCAGGGCCGCCCGGGCGTCCATCAGGGCGAAGCCGAGCAGGTTGTCGCCCCGCCAGCGGGCCGGGTTCTCGACGGCGGGGTCGTCCGCGGCCAGGCCGACGCCCCACACCCGGTCCACCGGGCTCGCCTCGACCAGCACCCGGGCATCGGTGGCCAGCAGGAACGCGCGCAGGTCGGCGTGCTGGGCGAACTTGGCGACGCTGCCGGCGACCACGACGTCGTACCGGTGGGCCGCCCAGACGGCCTCGTCGAAGCGGCGGACCCGGCGGCCGAGGGCCTTGGCCCGCTGCGGGTGCCCGGCGGCGAGGACCTGCTCCGCCACCGCGTCGTCGCCGAAGAGGACGGCCTTGCTCCACATCATCCAGTGCTCGGCGGTGTGGAAGACCCGACCGTCCACGGTGAACGGCGCGGGCCACCACTGGCTCAGGCAACCCGTCCCGACGGACCCGTCCCGCTGGGGCCGGTGACCCCAGAAGTGCAGGTACGTCACCGGCTCACCGGCGCGGTGCAGGGCCACCAGGTCGGCGACGGATCGAGGCGACATGGCCGACAGTCTGCCCTGCGCCCCCGACACCGCGCCGCCGAGTTTCCGCGGTCCCGCCGGTCACCTCGGCCGCCGCGCGCTCGCCGGCGCGCACCGCGCCCTCCAGGTAGCCCGCCCAGCCGACCGCCGTCTCGGTGCCCGCCCAGTGCACCCGCCCCACCGGTGGGCGCAGCGCCGGCCCGTAGCCGCGCCACGAGCCGGGGGTCAGCACCCCGCAGAAACACCCCCGGGTGTACGGGTCGGCCGACCAGTCGTACTCGACGAACCCGTCCGGGCGGGCGGCGTCCGGGCCGACCATGGCCACCAGCGCGTCCAGCACCGCCGCCCGCCGGGCGTCCGGGGACATCCCGCGCAGCTCACGCGCCTCGTCGCCGTAGCTGAACGCGGTCAGCACCCCGCGCGTCGAGTCCGGGGTGCCGTTGTCCACCGTCTCGGTCACCGGACCGGTCGCGCTGGTGCCGACGCCCGAGAGCCCGCCGGCACGCCAGAACGGCTCCGGGTACAGCGCGTGCACCTTCACCGCCGAACCCATCGGCATCCGCTGGGTGAGCCCGTCGCGCAGCGCCGGCAGCGGTGGGTCGTACCGGATCCGGCCGGCCAGCGCCGGGGCCACGGCGACCACCGCCGCGTCGGCGGGGTACGCGTCCCGGTCGGTGCGCACCAG
>NZ_JBEOWQ010000082.1:0-13453 GCF_040296145.1 Micromonospora sp. NPDC002296 | reverse complement strand
CCGAGGTTGGTGTGCAGCACGACGCCGGTGGCGTTGAGCACCACCCGAGGGGCGGGCGCGGGCAGGGCGGCGAGCGCGGCGTCGCGTACCCGCTCAGGGGTGATCTCGCCGCGGCGGGCGCGGTCCTGGACGGCGACGATCGCGGCCTTGACCCGGCCACGGCCGAGCGTGGCGACGGCAGCGGCGAGCAGCGGGTCGGCCAGCAGGACGTCCGTGCGCGGCACCCGCCGCCGTGGGTCGGCGTCGCGCATCGCGTCCTCTCCAAACGGGTCTGTCTGGCGGAGACGGACGGGAATCGAACCCGCCTGGCCCGGGTACCGGACCACACCGGTTTTGAAGACCGGGAGGGGCACCAGCCGCCTGAACGCCTCCACCGGCTATTCGATCACAGCGCCCGCTCCGGCGCGCGGGAAGGGCTCAGCGTCCGCCGGGAGGGGCCTCAGCCCTCGACGGCGGGACGCTCCGCCTCGCGGCGGCGGATCCGTTCACGCTGCGGGACGACCGTGTACTTCGGGTCGCGGGCGGAGGCGACGCCGCCGTGGAAGATCCCGAACCGGGTGGCCACCGACGCGGCGAGCAGGGCCGCACCGGAGAGCCCGGCCAGTACCCGGCTGCGCCGGCCGACGAGCGCCCCGGCCACCCCGGCGGCGGTCAACGCCCGGCCGGCGCGCAGCAGCCGCCCGGGGGTGCCGGTGCGGTAGGGCTCGCTGAGCAGGCCGAGCCGGTGCTCCACCCGGTGCGAACCCCACAGCTCCAGGGCCGCGCCGGCCACCGCCATCCGCCGGGCCGGGCCGGCCTGGTCGCCGGGCGCGGCGAGCAGGCCCACGCCGGCGCCGCTGGCCAGGGCACTGCCCGCGAAAATCATCGGCAGTTCCGGGTACGCCTCGTGCCACGACGGCACGGCCGTGCCGGCCAGCAGCACCCCGGTGTACGTGGCCAGGGCCGGCGCGGTCGCGGCGGCGACCAGCCCGGCGGCCTGCCCGACCGGGGGCAGCAGCCTGCGGCCCAGCCCGAGCACGCCCCGCTCGGGCAGCCACGGCGCGGCCTCGGCGACGGCGGCGACCCCGGCGGCGGGGCCGAACACCGTGAGGATCCAGGTGCCCACCGACATCGGGGAGGTCAGCTTCGCCACCCGCAGCATGTGGTGGAACCGGTCCGGCCGGCCCAGGTCGTTGACGAGGAAGTACGCGCTGGCGCTCACCGCGGCCAGCGAGGTGAGCCGGCCGGCCCGGCGCAGCGCCGGCCGGCCGGTGAGCTGGCCGCCGGCGGCCAACAGCGACGAGCCCGCGGCCAGCCCGCCGGTGAACAGGTACGCCGCGATGTCCCACTTCCACACCGGCGGCTTGAGCACCGGCCGGCCGTAGTAGGAGGTGAACTCGGCCGGCGGGACGTTGAGCTGTTCCCCGCCGCCGCGCCGCCGCCGCTCCCCGGGGGCAGCCGAGCCGGGCCTGCGGCCGACGGCCCGGTCCCCCTCGAAGGGGTGCGGTGCGTCGGGCCCGGGGCCGGCGCGGCCGGCGGGCCGGTCGGTGGCGTGGAGGCGACCCAGGAAGCGGCGGAACCGGTCGCCCACCCGGGGGTCTTGCGAACTCACGAGGAACCTCCGACGAACGCGGCGACGGCAACCGCCGCCATGGTCAGGGCAGCCAGCCCGGCGCGCTTCCACATCCGGGGCAGATCCCGGGTGGTGACCACCGGGTCCGGGGGCAACCCGTACACCTCGGGGGCGTCGAGGAGCAGGAAGAACGCGCCGTCGCCGCCGACGCCGTCGTTGGGGTCGTGGCCGTAGAGCTGGGCCTCCGGCACCCCCCGCTCGTGCAGGGTGGCGACCCGCGCGGCGGCCCGCTCCCGCAACTCGTCCAGCGGGCCGTACACGATGGACTCGGTGGGGCAGGCCTGCGCGCACGCCGGGGTCTGCCCGGCGCCGAGCCGGTCGTAGCACAGGGTGCACTTCCACGCCCGGCCGTCGCCCCTACGCTGGTCGATCACCCCGTACGGGCAGGCGGAGATGCAGTAGCCGCAGCCGTTGCAGATGTCCTCCTGCACCACGACCGTGCCGAACTCGGTGCGGAACAGCGAGCCGGTGGGGCAGACGTCCAGACAGGCGGCGTGGGTGCAGTGCTTGCACACGTCCGACATCATCAGCCAGCGGAAGTCCGTGCGCTCGGCCGCGCCGGTGGCCCGGCCGGGCGGCTGGGCGCCGGGCATGCCGAGGAACTCGGGCCCGGCGGCCATCCGGGCGGCGGCGACCGGATCGCCCGGCGGCAGCCCGGGTTCCGTGCCGGTGTCGTCGGCCGTCCCGGCGGCCACCGCCGCCGACGCGGCGCTGACCGACCCGGCGGTGGGATAGCCGGCGAACGGCGGGGTGCGGTGCCCGGCCGGGCTGGGCTGCTCCACGAACGCCACGTGCCGCCACGAGTTCGCGGTCAACGCGCCGGTGTTGTCGTACGACATGCCGAGCAGGTCCAGCCCGGAACCCGGCACGTCGTTCCACTCCTTGCAGGCCACCTCGCACGCCTTGCAGCCGATACAGACGCTGGTGTCGGTGAAGAAGCCCATCCGGGGGCGGGCGTCGGTCCAGCCGGCGTCCGGGGCCGGGTCCAGCGGCCCGTAGAGGCTGTTGGCGTCAGGCATCCTCGCCCCTGTTCTCGCCCGCCGACGCCTCCGGCGGGCGCTCGTCCGTGCTGCCGGCCGCGTCGGTGGTGACCAGCGGGGTCCTCCGGTCCACGGTCATCCCGGCCCGCCGCCGGTAGTCGGCGACCAGGTCGAGCAGGACCGGCCCGGTGGGCCGCCGGCCGGGCCGCACGTCGCAGGTGCCGACCTTGCTCTCCTGGATCAGCACGTTCGGGTCCAGGGTGATGCCGAACAGGTCGTTGGCCGAGTCGCCGGTGACCAGCCCCTCGGTGCCGAAGTGGTACGGCAGCCAGAGCTGGTGGATGATCCGCCCGTCCACCCGCAGGGGGGTGAGCCGGTCGGTGACCAGCACCTTCGCCTCGATCACCGCCCGGCCGCTGACCAGGTGCGCCCAGCCCAGGTGGGCCAGCCCGACCTCGGCGGCCAACTCCGGGGACACCTCCACGAACATCTCGGGCTGCAACTCCGCCAGGGGCCGCACGGTGCGGCTCATCCCGCCGGCCGTGTGGTGCTCGGTGAGCCGGCTGACCGTGAACACGTACGGGAAGACGTCGCTGTGCGCCTCCGGCGGACTCGGGTTCATCGGGTTCACCGGGTGCTCGTAGACCTTGCGGGCCGGGTTGGCCTGCTGGCCGTACATCGGGTTGCGCATCGGGGACTCGGCCGGCTCGTAGTGCGTCGGCAGCGGGCCGTCGAGCACCCCGCGAGGCGCGTACAGCCAGGCCTTGCCGTCGCTCTGCATGATGAACGGGTCGTCGCCGGCGATCCCCTCCGGCCCGGCGGTGCCCTCCGGCGGACGGTACGTCGGCGGCTTGTTCTTCTCGAAGTCCGGCACGTCGTAACCGGTCCACTCCGCCTTCTCCGGGTCCCACCAGACGTAGCGCTTGCGTTCGCTCCACGGCCGGCCCTGCGGGTCCGCGGAGGCGCGGTTGTACAGGGTGCGACGGTTCGCCGGCCACGCCCAGCCCCACTCGGCGGCCACCCAGTCCTGCTCGTGCCGGGACTTGCGCCGGGCGGCCTGGTTGACGCCGTCGGCGTACACGCCGGTGTAGATCCAGCAGCCGACCGCGGTGGAGCCGTCGTCGCGCGCCTCGGTGAACCCGGACAGCGGCCGGCCGGAGGCCGTGTCGTAGCCGTTTATCTCGCGCAGCACCGCCTCGGCGCTGGGCTCGGCCAGGTCACCATGGGTCGGGTAGTCCCAGGCCAGGTCGAGCAGCGCCCGGTCGCGCCGGTGGGGAGAGCCGGCCAGCTTCTCCCGCAGCTTGCGGCCCAGGTGGTAGAAGAACCACAGTTCGGAGCGGGCGTCGCCCGGCGGGTCGACGGCCTTCTCCCGCCACTGGAGCAGCCGCTGGGTCTGGGTGAAGGTGCCCTCCTTCTCCACGTGCGACGCCGCGGGCAGGAAGAACACCTCCGTGCGGCACTCCTGCGGCACGATCTCGCCGGTGGCCACCTCGGGGCTGTTCTTCCAGAACGTGGCGCTCTCGATCAGGAACAGGTCCCGCACGACCAGCCAGTCGAGGTTGGCCATGCCGAGCCGCTGGGCCTTACCGTGCGCGGAGCCGACGGCCGGGTTCTGGCCGAGCAGGAAGTACCCCTTGATCCTGCCGTCGATCATGTTGAGCACCTGCTGGTACGTGCCGTGGTCGCCGGTCATCCGGGGCAGGTACCCGTAGCAGAAGTCGTTGTCCGGCGTCGCCGCGTCGCCCCAGTACGCCTTGAGCAGGCTCGCCGCGAACGCCCGGGAGTTGCCCCAGAAACCCTTCTGACCGGGGTGGCTGATGCTGCCCACCCAGGCGTCGAACGTCTCGTGGTCGGCGTGGTGCGGCATCGGCAGGTAGCCGGGCAGCAGGTTGAACAGGGTCGGGATGTCGGTCGAGCCCTGGATGCTGGCGTGCCCGCGCAGCGCCAGGATGCCGCCGCCCGGCCGGCCCATGTTGCCCAGCAGGGTCTGGATGATCGCGCCGGTGCGGATGTACTGCACGCCGACGCTGTGCTGCGTCCAGCCCACCGAGTAGACCAGCGCGCCGGTGCGCTCCCGGCCGGAGTTCTCCGTCCAGGCGCGGGCCAACTCGAGGAACCTCTCCTGCGGGATCCCGCAGACCCGCTCCACCATCTCCGGGGTGTACCGGGAGAAGTGCCGCCGCAGGATCTGGTAGACGCAGCGCGGATGCTGCAACGTCTCGTCCCGCCGGGTCCGGCCCGACGCGGGCACGCCGTGCGACTCGTGCTCCAGGCCGGCCGCGCTGTCCCGTTCCTTCCCGGTGTCCTCGCCCCCGGAGTTGCGCTCCTGGCCCTCGTACTGCCAGCTCGCCTGGTCGTACGAGTTGGTCTCGGTGTTGTAGCCGGAGAAGAGGCCGTCCAGGTCCTCGGTGTCGCGGAACTGCTCGCTGACGATCACCGCCGCGTTGGTGTACGCCAGCACGTACTCCCGGAAGTCCAGCTCGTTCTCCAGGATGTACCGCACCACGCCCCCGAGCAGCGCGATGTCGGTGCCCGCCCGGATCGGCAGGTACGTGTCGGCGACCGCGCTGGTCCGGGTGAACCGGGGGTCGACGTGGAAGACCTTGGCGCCGCGCTTCTTGGCCTCCATCACCCACTGGAAGCCCACCGGGTGGGCCTCCGCCATGTTGGAACCCTGGATGACGATGACGTCAGCGTTGACCAGGTCCTGTTGGAAGTCCGTCGCGCCGCCGCGACCGAAGCTGGTCCCCAGACCGGGGACGGTGGCGGAGTGTCAAATGCGGGCCTGGTTCTCGATCTGGAGCGCCCCCATCGCCGTGAACAGCTTCTTGATGAGGTAGTTCTCCTCGTTGTCCAGCGTCGCCCCGCCCAGGCTGGAGATGCCCAGCGTGCGGTTCAGCGGCCGGCCGGCGTCGTCGACGTCCTCCCAGGTCTCCTCGCGGGCGGCGAGGATCCGGTCGGAGATCATGTCGACGGCCGTCTCGAGGTCCAGGTCCTCCCACTCGGTCGCGTACGGCCGGCGGTAACGGACCGTGGTCTGCCGCAGCGGGCTGGTGACCAGCGCCTTGCTGGCCGAGCCCTTCGGGCAGAGCCGGCCGCGGGAGATCGGGCTGTCCGGGTCCCCCTCGATCTGGGTCACCCGCCCGTCGGTGACGAAGACCCGCTGGCCGCAGCCGACCGCGCAGTACGGGCAGACCGACCGGGCCACGCTGTCGGCGGTCTCGGTGCGCGCGGTGAGCGCCGCCGAGCGGGCCGACTGGGCCGCCGCGCCCCGGCCGAGCGGGTCGGTGCCGGTGAGCTGCCGGTAGACCGGCCAGCCCTGGATGAAGGTCCGCAGACCCATCCCGAAGCACCCCCTCCCCCGGTTCGACGGACGCTGACCCCCTGAACATAGGCCAGGCCGGCCCGGGTCGTGTCCCCGGCCCGGATCTTTCCGCCGTGCGAAGCCCGCGGGTCACCGGTCCGGACGGGTTGGGCCTGGGACACGAAACCGCCCCCGGCCGCTGGGCCGGGGGCGGTTCGGTGTCGGTGTGCAGGTCGCCTCTCGGCGCGTGGCACAACGCGGCTCCAGCCGGACGGTATTCCGCGAAGGCAATTCAGGTGAGGCCCGGGGACACTGAGCACACCGACACTGGCTACAACCTACCCACCCCACGGGCTGTTCCAGCCGTCCGGGGTAATCCACCTCACTTGCTGACCGTTCGCCGTGCCCGGGTGGACGCCGCCGCGCGCGCGGTCACCCGGTGCTCGTGCGGTCGCGGACCTTGGTGGCGCAGGCGTGACCGCGGGTCGAGGCCAAGGCTCTCGATGGCCACCAGGGCGGTGAACGCCACGTCGGCCAGTTCGGCCGCGACGTCCTCGCGGCTGTGCGTCACCCCCTTGCGCGGGTTCTGGCCCAGCGCCCCGATCCACGCCCCGGCAACTTCTCCGGCCTCCTCGGTCAGCTTGAGGATCCGGCAGGTCAGTTCCGCGTCCCCGGTGCCGTTGGCGGCGTCCAACCAGCCCCGCAACGCCCGCACCGAATTCCAGATCGACTCGTCCATCGGTCCAGTGAACCCGACGGCCGCCCGCGTGAACGCCGCCGGCCGGGTCCCCTTGTCGGGGGCCCGGCCGGTTGGCTGTTCGGTGGTGTCAGTTGTTCCAGTGTTCGGTGACGAGGTCGGCGGCCTGCTGTTCCCACTGTGCGTACGCGTCGGGGTAGGCGGACACCTGCACGGTCTGGGCGGCCTGGGTCAGGGGCATGTCCTGCCAGCCGTCGACCTGCTTGAGGCCCTTGAGGAACGCGAGGGTGGAGTATTCGGGGTCGGTGATCTGTTCGGGGGTGCCCCAGCCGGAGGTGGGGCGCTGTTGGAACAGGCCCTGCGAGTCGTGGTCGTTGCGGTCGCCGAGGTGGCCCAGGTTCTCCAGCTTCGACTCCTGCAGTGCGGTGCCGATGGAGATGACGGCGGCCCGTTCGTCGAGGCCGGCCTTCTTCGTGGCGGCGATGATGGCCTTGACGTTGGCGGTCTGCTCGGCGTCGAGGTCGATGCGGGACTGCGCGCCCTGCACGCCGTGCGGGATCAGCTTGCCCTTGTCCACGCCCGGCTTGTCGGCCTGCACGGCGACAGCGGTCGGGGTGGATTCGGTGGTGGGGGTGGCGTGGGCGGTGGCGGGGCCGGCGAACACGCCGCCGGCGAAGGCGAGACCGGCGATGCCGAGAACGCTCTTACGGATGATCGTGTTCATGGGGGTGTCTCCAATCGGGGGTCGACACACGCACCGCCCCCGGGGGGAGGGGACGGGGGTGTGAGCACCACGTCGAGGCGCCCAACAGATCAAAAAGGGGGGAAAGTCGTCCGGCGGCTCACCACACCCCGGAGGGGGTGCTGATGGTGGCGGCGGGTCCATGTGTAACGACCGGCGGCCGACCCGCATTCCCCGAGGGGGTCACGGGGGCTCGGCAGCGGGGTGCGCTGCTCGATCGTCTGCCATGTGTAACGACCCGGGGCCGGCCGGTGTTCCGCCGGGCGGATGCCCCCGGTCACACCCGCGAAGCCGAGACTGGCGAAACGGACATCCGACCCGACCGGCCCCGGATGGGCGGGCATCGGGCGGGGTGGTCGACAGGAGGCAGCGTACCCGCGATGTCACTGACCGGTGGTCGACCACGGCAGGGCCCCGGCCGGCCCATGAAGGGCCGGCCGGGGCCGGGTCAGGGTTCCGTCACCAGAGCTGCTGGACGACGTCCGCTGCCTGCTCCTCCCACTGGGCGTACGCGTACGGGTACGCCGACACCTGCACCGTCTGTGCGGCGGCGGTCAGCGGCAGTTCCTGCCAGCCGCCCACGTTCTTCAGGGCGTCGAAGAACGCCTCGGAGGCGTACTCGGGGTCGGTGATCTCGTCGGGCGAGCCCCACCCCGACGACGGGCGCTGCTGGAACAGGCCCTGCGAGTCGTGGTCGTTGTACGCCCCCAGGTGGCCCAGGTTGTACAGCTTCGACTCCTGCAGCGAGGTGGCCACACCGATCACCGCTCCCCGCTCGCCGACGCCGGTCTCCTTGGCCGCCTTGATGATCGCCTCGGCGTTCTCGAGCTGCGCGTCGTCGAGGGGGATGCGCGACTGGGCGCCCTCGATGCCGTGCGGGATCAGTTCATCCCGGTCCGGCTTCTCGGCCGGCGTCGTGCTGCTGATGCTCTCGCCGGTGGTCAGCGCGGATTCGACGGTGGTGCCCTCGCGGTTCTTGCCGGTCGCCAGGTCGATCGCGGCCACCGCACCGGCGTGCGGGCCGCTGGTGACCGGGGCGGCGACGGCCATGGGGCCGAACGCCAGGCCGCCGAGGACGGCGACGCCGGCGATGCTCAGGACGATCCTGCGGTTCGGGGTTCTCGCGATGGTCGGTATCCGGTCGGTGGTCTTCGCGATGGCCGGGAGCCATCGAGTGAAGTCAACCTTCACGATGGTTGCCCTTTCGATCGTTGCGACGCGCTCCGGGTTGAGCGCCCCTCGGGGGACCGCTCCGCCGCAGGGGTTTACCGGCGGGCGGTACGGGGGACACAACCAGCCCCACGTGTCCGTCATTCCGGATATGCGGGGCAGCGGGCCGGGCTGCGGCCCCGGTCACGCCCAGGATCGGTCAACTCGGACGCGGGCGGCCACCGGGCGCGCGGCGCCCCGAACCGGACGAGCACATGCCGGACCAGCGGGTTGCCGATCCGGGTGTCGAGCGGCGCGGACGCGACGACGGGACGGTGCTGGTGGCGAGCACCGCGAGTGCCGGCCCGGCCCGCCCCGGCCGGAGCGCCGGGGCGGTGGCGGGCGGACGGTCAGTGGCCCCTGGCGATCCACTCGTCGAGGTGCGGGGCCTCGGCGCCGACGGTGGTGCTGTCGCCGTGGCCGGTATGCACGACCGTCTCCGGCGGCAGGGTGAGCAGCCGGGTGCGGATCGAGTCGACGATGGTGCCGAAGTCGCTGTACGAGCGGCCGGTGGCGCCCGGTCCACCGGCGAAGAGGGTGTCACCGGTGAAGACCACACCGAGCTGCGGGGCGTACAGGCTGCACGCGCCGGGGCTGTGGCCGGGGGTGTGCAGCACCCGCAGGTCGGTGCCGGCCACCTCGATCGTTGCGCCGTCGCGCAGCTCCCCGTCGGGGGCCGCGTCGGGGTGCACCAGGTCCCACAGCACCCGGTCGTCGGGGTGCAGCAGCACCGGCGCCCCGGTTGCCCGGGACAGCTCCGGGGCCACCCGGACGTGATCGTCGTGGGCGTGGGTGGCCACGATCGCCACCACCCGGCGACCGCCGACGGCACGCAGGATCGCGTCGACGTCGTGCGGGGCGTCGACGACGAGGCACTCGCTGTCGTCGCCGACCACCCAGACGTTGTTGTCGACGTCGAAGGTCTGCCCGTCGAGGGAGAACGTGCCGGAGGTGACGGTGTGGTCGACGCGCACGGTCACGGGAAGACCACCACCGAGCGCAGCACGTCGCCGTGGTGCATCCGGGCGAACGCCTCCTCGACCTGGTCCAGGGCGATCTCCTCGGTGACGAACGCGTCCAGGTCGAGCCGGCCCTGCAGGTAGAGCTCGGTGAGCATGGGGAAGTCGCGGCTGGGCAGGCAGTCGCCGTACCAGCTCGACTTGAGCGCGCCGCCGCGGCCGAAGACGTCCAGCAGCGGCACGTCGACGGTCATCTCGGGGGTCGGCACGCCGACCAGCACGACCGTCCCGGCGAGGTCGCGGGCGTGGAACGCCTGCTTCCAGGTCTCCGGCCGGCCGACCGCGTCGATGACGACGTCGGCGCCGAAGCCGCCGGTGGCGGCGCGGATCGCCTCGACCGGGTCGTCCTCCGAGGCGTTGACCGTGTGGGTGGCGCCGAACTTCCGGGCCCAGTCGAGCTTGCGGGAGTCGGTGTCCACGGCGATGATCGTCGCCGCCCCGGCCAGGGCCGCGCCGGCGACGGCTGCGTCGCCGACCCCGCCGCAGCCGATGACGGCCACGGAGTCGCCGCGGGTGACCCCGCCGGTGTTCATCGCCGCGCCGAGGCCGGCCATCACCCCGCAGCCGAGCAGGCCGACGGCGGCGGGCCGGGCCGCCGGGTTGACCTTGGTGCACTGTCCGGCGTGGACGAGGGTCTTCTCCGCGAAGGCCCCGATGCCCAGGGCCGGGGACAGCTCGGTGCCGTCGGTGAGGGTCATCTTCCGGGCCGCGTTGTGGGTGGCGAAGCAGTACCACGGCCGGCCCCGCCGGCAGGCGCGGCAGACCCCGCAGACGGCCCGCCAGTTGAGCACCACGAAGTCGCCCGGCGCGACGCCGGTGACGCCCTCACCCACCTGTTCGACGATGCCGGCCGCCTCGTGCCCGAGCAGGAACGGGTACTCGTCGTTGATCCCGCCCTCGCGGTAGTGCAGGTCGGTGTGGCAGACCCCGCAGGCCTGGACGCGGACCACCGCCTCGCCGGGCCCCGGGTCGGGCACCACGATCGTGGTGACCTCGACCGGCGCGCCCTTGCGCCGTGAAATGACTCCCCGGACTTCCTGGCTCACGTTCTCCTCCTGCTCCACCGCTGTCGATGCCGGCGGCCCGCGGTGGGCGGGACGACGACGGAGAACGCCACCGGGCGGGTACGCCACGTCGATCACGCTCCCCGGCGAAACTACCGCCGATCACCGTGTCGAGCCCAGCAACGCCCGACGCTTACCACGGCCGAGGCGGCGGGGGTGATCACGCGGGTCGATGGGCCGGCACGGGCTGCGTGACCGGGGCGGCGTTGCGGGCAAGGTCGGCGAGGTGGCGGCGGGCGGCGTTGCGGTAGCGCAGCACCTGGACCGCGCCGAGCGCCCACAGGACGTACTGCACGGCGAAGGCCCACCGGAAGGCGGTCAGGTCGGGTGCGGCGTGGCCTGCGGGGGTGGCGAGGTCCAGCACGACCCCGATGACCAGCACCAGTGCGATCGAGGCGGCGAAGCCGCCCACGTTCACGATGCCGGTGGCGCTGCCGAGCCTGCTGGCCGGGTTGAAGGTGCGGGCGTAGTCGAAGCCGATGGCCGAGCCGGGGCCGTTGGCGGCCAGCACCACGACCAGGGCGACCAGCAGCCAGCCCGGGGCGCGGCCGGGCCAGGCCAGCACCACCGCCCAGATCGCGGCGGTGGCCGCGGTGACGGTGAGCACCAGCACCGAGCGGCGGAACGGGTGCCGGGCGCACAGGTGGGCGATCAGCGGCCCGGCCAGCAGGCCGGCCAGGGTCATCAGGGTGAGCAGGGAGGCGGCGGCGGTGGGCGACATCCCCTGCCCCTGCACGAGGAACGGGTACCCCCACAGCAGCGCGAACACCGAGCCGGAGAACTGGGTGACGAAGTGCGTCCACAGGCCCAGCCGGGTGCCGGGCTGGGCCCAGGCGGCGGCCAGTTCCCGGCGTACGGTGGCCAGGTCGGGGGTGGGCGCGGCGGTGTGCTCGCGGTGCGGGGTGTCCCGGACGGCCGCGACGACCATGGTGAGCACGGTCGCGCCGAGCGCGGCGGCGGCGAGGAACGCCGGGGTCCAGCCGGCGCGGTGCAGCAGGGCGACCAGCGGCACGGCGCCGAGGACCGCGCCGAACTGGCCGAGGGTGCAGGTGAGCTGCACCAGCATCGGGTTGCGGCGGCCGGGGAACCAGAACGCGACGATGCGCAGCACGCTGATGAAGGTCATCGCGTCGCCGAGGCCGACCAACACCCGGGCGGCGACGGCGAGCCCGACGTCGGTGGCCACCGCGAAGCAGAGCTGGCCGGCGACCATCAGCACCCCGCCGGCGATCAGTAGCCGGCGGGAGCCGAACCGGTCGAGCAGCACCCCCACCGGCACCTGCATGGCGGCGTACACGGCGAGTTGGGCGACGGTGAAGATGGCCAGGGTGGAGGCGCTGATGTCGAAGCGGTGCGCGGCGTCGACCCCGGTGACGCCGAGGGAACTGCGGTGGAACACCGCCGCCACGTACGCGCTGACGGCCACCGCCCAGACCAGCGCGGCCGAGCGGCGGGGCGCGGCGGTCGGTACGGCGGTGGTGGCGACGCTCACCGCAGGGTCCGCAGCACTGTCGCGGCGTTGTCGATGTGCGCGGCGACGCTGTCCAGCCACGCCTGCGGATCGTCGCCGTCGAGGGCGGCGAGCTGGGCGGCGTGCTCGGTGATCGCCACCTCGGCCCAGCCGGGCGAGAGCCGGAAGCTGGCCTCGCCCATGCGTAGCTGGCGGTCGCGCAGCCGGTGGTACAGCTCGGCGAGGATCTCGTTGCCGGCGGCCTCGACCACGGTGGCATGGAAGGCCCGGTCGGCGGACATCAGCGCGGTGACGTCGCCGGCGGCGTGGGCCTCGCGCATCCGGTCCAGCCAGCGGGTCAGGTCGGCTCGCAGCGTGGCGCGGCGGGGCCAGACCCGCTCGGCGGCGTGCAGCTCCACCAGCCGACGCGCCTCGATCACGTCGACGATCTCCCGGGCGGACACGGGCCGGATCAGCGCGCCGCGCTTCGGGTAGAGGGTGACCAGCCCTTCGGCCTGCAACCGCAGCAGGGCCTCCCGGACCGGGGTGCGGGACATCCCGACCGCCTCGGCGATCTCCCCCTCGCTGATCAGCAGCCCGCCGGGGTAGACCTGTTCGAGGATGGACCGCTTCAGGTGCCGGTACGCCCGCTCCGTGGCGGAGGGGGCGACGGCGTGCGCCGCGGTGGGATACGTCATGTATCTATGGTGGGTCACGCCCGCTGGGGGCCGGAACGCGGGCCGCCAGGACGTGGCCTGGGCCACGGGCGCCTCGGCGGCATCATCGCCGGCTGCCGGACGGCCCGGGTCGCGCCGCCGCCGTACGGCGAGAAAGGGGGTGTTGTGTGGCGTGCGCCACTCCCGGGACACGCCGGCACGGGCGGGCGACGCCCCGCCGCACTGGGCAGAATCGACGCATGTCTTCGCGCCGATGGCTGCTCGCCGATCAACTCGGGCCGCACTTCCTCGACGACGGGGTGCAGCCGGTGCTGCTCGTGGAGGCCCGGGAGCTGTTCCGACGGCGTCCCCTGCACCGGCAGAAGGCCCACCTGATCCTGTCCGCGTTGCGCCACCGGGCCGCAGAGCTGGGCGACCGGGCGCTGCTGGTACGGGCCGGGACGTTCCGGGAGGCCCTGGCCCGGGTCGACGGGCCCGTCGAGGTGTGCCACCCGCCGTCGCGGGCGGGGTTGGCCTTCGCCCGTTCCGTGCCGGGGTTGACGATCCTGCCGCCCAGGGGCTTCCTCATCAGCCGCGACGACTTCGCCGCCTGGGCGGACGCGTACCGGCGGGGGCCGTTGCGGGTGGCCGAGTTCTACCGCTGGGCCCGCAGTGAGCACCGCGTTCTGGACGGCCCGCCGGGGCGGGTGCCGCGCCGGC
>NZ_JBEOWQ010000081.1:0-14105 GCF_040296145.1 Micromonospora sp. NPDC002296 | reverse complement strand
TGGGGTTTGTGGTGTCCAGAGGGGGGCTGTCCGGTCGGGGGGGGGGGGGGGGCCCGGGGGGGGGGGGGGGGGGGGGGCCCCCCCCGGGGGGGGGGGGGGGGGGGGCCCCCCCCCCCCCCCCCGCCAGGATGCGCTGGTCCGCCTTGGTGGCCACCACCTGCCCGAGCCGGTGCGCGGCGACGAGTTCCAGCGCCCGCATGCCCTCGGCCGCGCCGATCGGCGTGACCCCGGACGCGGACAGCCGCTCCAGGGCCCGCTGCCGGTCCTGGTCGCCGCCGGAGTGCCAGAAGCCCCAGTTGATCACCCGCACCGGGAACCGCGCGGTGCGGCCGAAGGACAACGCGTACGCGTCCTGGTAGACGCTGCCCGCGGCGTAACCGGCCTGGCCCTGGTTGCCACCGAAGGAGATGCCGGAGGAGTAGAACAGCAACAGGTCCAGCGGCTCGTCGGCGAGCGTGGCGCACAGCACCCGGGTGCCCTCGGCCTTGACCCGCAGCGCGGCGGCGAATCCCTCGGCGTCCAGGTCGCCGAAGGCGGTGGTGACCAGGACCATGGCCGCGTCGAGGACGCCGTGCAGCGCGCCGAACCGGCGTCGGGCCTCGGCCACCGCCGCCGCCGTCTGGGCGGGGTCGGTGACGTCGGCGGTCAGGTACACCGCCTGTCCGCCCGCGCGCTCGATCCGCTCCAGTTGGGCCTGCCTGCGGCCGTCGAGCGCGCCGCGGCCGACGAGGACCAGCCGGGCGCCGTAGCGTCCCGCCAGGTGCATCGCGGTGTCGAAGCCGATCGTGCCGAGCCCGCCGACCAACAGGTACACCCCGTTGTCACGGAACGCGGGCCGCTCCGGCCGGGCCAGCCGGGCCAGGCGCAGCCTGCGGGTGTAACGGACCCCGGCGCGCAGCAGGACCTGGCGGGCCCGCGGCGCGTACGGCTCGGCCACGATCGCCGCCGCCACGGTGTCCGGGTCGGCGGCGACCTCGGCCCCGCGCACGTCCAGCAGCGCGGTGCCCAGCTCGCCGAGCTCGCTGTCCACGGTCATCGCCAGCCCGGCCAGGCCGGCCGCGCCGGGGCGGGCCGCGTCCCGGTCCCCCAGCGGGCAGGCGTCACCGGTGACCACCTTCAGCCGCAGCGGCCCCGGCAGCAGGCCGTGGTCGCGCAGCTCGGCGAGCAGGCCGTGGAGCGCCAGCACCGACTCGTCCCGCTGGTCGTCGACGCCGCTCACCGACCCGAGGAAGTAGACCAGCCCCTGCCGGGCTCCGGGCAGGGCGCGGAACCGCGCGGCGGATTCTCCCGGCGCGACGCGCACGACCTCGGCGCCGGGGTGCGCCGTGGCGATCCGGTCGGCGAGCGTGGCGTCCGCGGCGCCCGCGACCAGCAGCACGGGGCGGTCGTCCGGCGCGGCGCGCGGCGGCGCGGGCGCCACCGCCCACGACGGCACGTAGAGGAAATCGGGCTCGGCCGAAGGGCGGGGGCGCAGCACCAGCCCGGTGACGGTCAGGCACACCGCCCCGTCGTCGTCGAACACGACGACGTCGCAGCGGCCGTCGCGCTCGACGGCGTGCGCGTGGCAGGCCAACGGCAGCGGCCGGTGAACGGTGACCCGGTCGACGGCGAACGGCAGCACCGGCTCGTCGTCGTCGGCCACCACGGCGGCCAGGACGTGCAGGGCCGCATCGGCCAGCCCGGGGTGCAGGGCGTAACCGGGTGGGGTGGGGACGTCGGTGCGCAACCGGACCAGCACCTCGCCGTCGCCCGTGCGGACCGACTCGGCCAGCCGGAAGAACGGCCCGTAGCGCAGGCCCCGTCGACGCAACCGCGCGTACATCCCCGCCGGGTCCACCTCGGTGCGGCACCGGGCCGCGACGGCCGCCCGGTCGACCGGCGCGGGCTCGGCCACGGGCTGGACGTGCAGGGTTCCGCGCGAGCGGACGCCGTCGGCGTCCCGCAGTTCGTAGCCGATCCCACCGTCGGCGGGTTCGGTCACCAGGTCCAGTCGCACCGGCCGGGCGCCGGCGACGACCGGGGAGAGCCAGCGCACCCCGCTCACCGCGAACGCGGCACGGCCGGGCACGAGCGCCCCGGCGGCCAGGGCCAGGTGGGCAACGCCGGGCAGCACCCGCTCCCCCGCGACCTCGTGCTCGGCCAGCACCGGGTCCGAGGGCCGCACCACCAGCACCGCCGCGCCCGCGGGGACAGGCCGCGCGGTGGTGGTCAGCCAGTGCCGCTCTGGTTCGAACGGGTAGGTCGGCAGCGACACCACCTGCGGCGGCACCGGCCCGGTGGGCAGCGCCGACCAGTCCAGGTCCACGCCGGACACCCACAGCCGGGCCAGCCGGTCGGCGTGGCCCTCGCGCAGCAGACCCCGGACGAACTCCGCGCCGGAGTCGGTACCGGTGAACACGTCCCCGAGGGCGTTGGCCGCGTCGGCGTCCCCGGTGAACACGCCGTCCGGCCGCTCGCCGGCGGCGAACCGGCGCAGCACGGCCGCGGCCTCGGCGGTGTCCCGGGCGGTCAGCGCGAGCCGGTGACGCATCGGCATCCGTCCGACGCGCAGGGTGTACGCCACGTCGACGAGCGCGGGCGCGTCGGCCGCGGACAGCGCGGCGGCCAGGCGGCGGGCCTGCTCGCGCACCCGGTCCTCGGTGAGCGCGGACAACACCAGCACCTCGGGGTGCCCGGGCCGGGGCGCGACCCGGTCGTGGCGGTGCTCCTCGACGATGAGGTGGGCGTTGGTGCCGCCCGCGCCGAACGAGCTGATGCCGGCACGACGGGGCCGCCCCGGCGCGGTCTCCGGCCAGGACGCCAGGTTCTGCTGCACGGTGAACACCGACCGGGTGAAGTCGATGCCGGGGTTGGTGGTGGCCGAGTGCAGCGACGGCACCAGGGCGCGGTGGCGCAGTTGCAGGACCACCTTGGTGAGCGCGGCGATGCCCGCCGCGCCCTCGAGGTGGCCGATGTTGGACTTGACCGACCCGAGCGCGCGGCTGCCGGTGGCCAGGCCGTGCCCGGAGAAGGCGCGTTCCAGCGCGGCATGCTCGACCGGGTCGCCCAGCGCGGTGCCGGTGCCGTGCGCCTCGACGTAGCCGACGCCGGCCGGGTCGAGGCCCGCCGCACGCATCGCCTGGTCGATGAGGGCCTGCTGAGCGGCCGGGTTGGGCACCGTGTAGCCGTTGGTGTGGCCGCCGTGGTTGACCGCGCTGGACCGGATGACCGCGTGGATCCGGTCGCCGTCGGCCAGGGCCGCCGCCAGCGGCTTGAGCAGCACCGCGCCGACGCCTTCGCCGGGCACGTAGCCGGTGCCGCCCGCACCGAACGACCGGCAGCGGCCGTCGGCGGCGAGCATGTTCATCCGGCTGAGGTTCACGTACTTCAGCGGGTGGGCCAGCACGTTGACCCCGCCCGCGATCGCGTAGGCGCACTCGCCCCGGCGCAGGCTCTCCACCGCGAGGTGGATGGCGACCAGCGAGGAGGAGCAGGCGGTGTCCACGGTGATGCTCGGGCCGCGGAAGTCGCCGAAGTAGGACACCTGGTTGGCGATGGAGGCGCGGTTGGCGGGCACCGAGACCGGGTTGCCCCGGAACGACTCCTCGGCGGCCAGGGTGGCGTAGTCGCCCCACATCACCCCCGCGAACACGCCCACGTCCAGGCCGGCGTCGGCGTGGTGGGCGGCGGGCAGCCTGCTCGGCGGGTACCCGGCGTCCTCCAGCGCCGCCCAGGCGGTCTCCAGGAACAGCCGCTCCTGCGGGTCCATGGCCCGCGCCTGGGGCGGGGAGAGCCGGAAGAACCGCGAGTCGAAGGTGTCCACGGCGGACAGGAAGCCGCCCCACCGGCCGGTCGTGGAGTCCGGCGCGCGCCCCTGCGGGTCGTAGCCGGCGGCGGCGTCCCAGCGGTCGGCGGGGACCTCGGTGACGCAGTCGACGCCCTCGCTCAGCCGCGCCCAGAACTCGTCGAGGTCGTCGGCCCCGGGGTACCGGCCGCTGATGCCGATGATCGCGATGTCGTCGCCGGGAGGCGGCGGCGCGGGCCGGGTGGACGGGCTCACGGTGGTCGCGGCCACCGAGTTGGCGGCCGGCCGCCCCACCGCCGGCGCGGGGGCCAGCCGCGCCAGGTCCTCGGCGTGGTGGGCGGTCACGTGGTCGGCGAGCGCGCCGAGGGTGCGGTGATCGAAGAACAGCGTCTGCGGCAGGTCGGCCAGCGAACCCGCGAGGGCCGCGTTCAGCTCCATGATCATGACGGAGTCGATGCCGAACCGGTCGAGCGTGTCGGTCTCGGCGATCCGCCCGGCGGGAACCCGCAGCACGGTCGACAGGTGGGTCCGCAGCAGGTCGACCGCGACCGTGCGCAGGTCGGCGCCCCGCCCGGTCGCCGTCTCGTCCGGGCTGTCGGGGGACGCGGGCGCGGCGCTGAAAGACCGCCACGTCTCGGCGATACGGGCGTGGTCCCCCACGGCGGGGATCAGCCACGGTTCCGCCGCGGCGAGCGCCTGCTCCAGCGCGGCCCAGCCGGTCTCCGCGTCGAACGGGGCGAAGCCCAGCGACCGGTAGGCCGACCACTGGCCGTCGTCGAGCCGATCGTCGAGCCCGCCGATCGCCCACAGCGGCCAGGACAGCGTGAGCGCGCCGGGTCGGCGCAGCGCGTACGCGTCGGCGAACCGGTTGGCAGTGCCGTACCCCGCGCCGCCGAAGTCGCCCAGCAGCGACGCCAGCGAGGAGAAGACCACGAACAGCGGCGGCGGCGCGTCCCCGGTCGCGGCGTCGAGGTACGCGGTCCCGTCGGCCTTGGCGGCCATCGCGGCCACGAAGCGGGCGGGGTCCACGTCGGTGGGCGGGACGTCGTCGGAGACACCGGCGAGGTGGAACACGCCGTCCAACCGGCCGTAACTTGCCCGGCCCTCGGCCACGGCCCGGCGGGCGCCCTCGGCGTCACCGACGTCCGCCGACACCAGCAGCGCCTCGGCCCCGAACGCGCGCACCCGTTCGGCCAGGTCCGGGTGCCGGTCAGCGGTGCGGGACACCAGCACGAGCCGGGCGGCGTACCGCCGGGCGAGCTCGGTGGCCAGCCACCGGCCGAGCGCCCCGGTGGCACCGGTGATCAGGTACACCCCACCGGGGCGCAGCGGCGCCGGTCGGGTGGCGGGCAGCTCGGCCAGCCGCTCGACGGCCCGGACGAACCGGCCGTCCGCGCGGCGCAGCACCTCCAGTCCGCGCGGCGCGCCGAACTCCTCGACGGCCGCCCGCGCCGCGTCGACACCCGGGCCGACCCGCAGGGTGGCGAGGTGGAACGAGGGGAAGTGCCGGCCTGCGGACCGGGCGAACCCGGCGACGGCCTCGTGGCCGGGTTCGCCGGTGTCCGGCCACACGGCCAGGCACCGCACCCGGCGGCCGAGGCCCGCCTGGGCCAGGGACAGCGCGGCGAGCACGCCGTGCTCCGGGTCGGCGGGGGCGTCGAGCCCCCACGCCAGCAGCACGTCCAGGTCGCCCTGCGTGTCGCGCACGGCGGCCGGGAGGTCCGCGGGCCCGGGCACCCGCACCACCGTCGACCACGACCCGGCCACGGTGAACCCGGGATCGCTCGCGCACAGCAGCAGGGTCGCGGCGGGCGCCTGCGGGGACGCGGGCCCGGCGGGCTGCCACGTCGGGCGGTACCAGGCCAGCCCGGATCGGGCCGGTGCGCGCAGCGCGAAGTCCTCCACCCGGAGCACCTCGTACCCGTCCGCGTCGGTCAGGGTGACGTCGTAGCGCAGCCGCGCCGGGTCGGTGCCGGGACGCACGACCGCGTACGCCCAGCAGACCTCCGGCAGCGGGCCACGCAAGCGGACCGCGCCCAGGCTGAACGGGATGGCCGGGTCGCCCGCGGGCGGCCCGCCGACCCAGTGGCACACCCGCAGCGCACCGTCGAGCCGGGTCGGGTGCAGCAGGCCGCCGCCGACGTCGACGGCCGGGGCGGCGACCCGCAGCAACGCCTCACCCGGTCCGCTGTGGACCTCCTCGATCACGTCGAACGCGGGCCCGTAGGCGAAGCCGGCGCGGTGGTACCACGCGTGCACCTCGGCACCCGTACGGCGCTCGGCGCACCGGCGACGCACCGCGTCGAGGTCCAGCCGGGCGGGCGCGGGCCCCGGTTCGCCGAATTCCACGGCCCCCCGCATGTGCCCGGTCCCGTCCTGGCCGACCACCTCGAAGGGCGTCCGCTCGCCGCCCTCGACGACCACCCGCAGGCGGCGTGGGCCGTCGTCCGCGGTGATCGGGCTGCCCCACGTCACCGCCGACAGCCCGCGCACCGGCCCGCGCCCGGTCGCCTCGGCGGCGGCGCGCACCAACTCCAGGCAGGCGCTGCCCGGCAGCAGCCTGGTGCCGTGGATGACGTGGTCGCGCAGCACCGGGTCGTCCGGACGCACGGTGACCGTGCCGGGCGGGTCGTCGGGCAGGTCGACCCAGTACCGCTCCTCGGCGAACGGGTAGAGCGGCAGTGACACCCGGCGACCGCCCGGGGCGGGCGCGGGCAGGTCGGCCCCGCGGACCCACGAGCGGGCCAGCGCGGTGAGGCCCGCCCCGGCTTCGGCGCGCTCACCGGTACGGGCGACGCCGGTCACCAGACCGTCCACGACCCGGCCCGCGGCGAACGCGGTCAGGGCGTGCACCAGGTCGGCGCCGCTGCCGGTCACCAGGGCCAGCCGGTGCTCCATCGGTTCCCGCCCCACGCGCAGGGTGTGGGCGACGTCGGCGAGGTCGACCCGGGCGGTGCGCAGGAACTCGGCAAGCCGGGCGGCACAGGCACGCAGGCGGTCGTCCTCGCGGGCGGAGAGCACGAACAGTTCCAGCTCCCGGCGCTGCCGCGCGGCCACCGTCGCGGCGGTGGGGACCGGTGCCGCCTCCTCGATGACCAGGTGCCCGTTGACGCCGCCCGCGCCGAAGCTGCTCAGCCCGGCGCGACGCGGGCCGGCGTCCGGCGCGGGCCACTCGCCCACCTCGCGCTGCACCACGAACGGGGTACGACCCAGGTCGATGTCCGGGTTGGGGGTCTCGGCGTGCAGCGACGGCGCCAGCCTGCGGTGCCGCAGCTGGAGCAGCACCTTGGTCAGGCCCGCGATCCCGGCGGCGGACTCCAGGTGCCCGATGCCGGACTTGACCGAGCCGATGGCGATCCGCTCCGCGCCCGCGTACGCCTTCGCCAGTCCGGAGATCTCGATCGGGTCGCCGAGGCCCGTCCCGGTGCCGTGGGCCTCCACGTACGGCACCTCGGACGGGTCCACGCCGGCGGACTCCAGCGCGGCGGCGATCACCCGCCGCTGGGCGTCCGGGTTGGGCACGGTGTAGCCGTTGGTCCGGCCGCCGTGGGTCACGGCGTTGCCGACGATCACCCCGTGGACGTGGTCGCCGTCGGCGAGCGCCCGGTCCAGCGGCTTGAGCAGCACCGCGCCGACGCCCTCGCCGGGCACGTAGCCGTCGCCGCCCGCGCCGAACGACCGGCAGCGGCCGTCGGTGGACAGGAACCGGCCCTGACTGAGGAAGACGTACTTGTACGGGTGCGGGGACAGGTTGACCCCGCCCGCGATCGCCAGCTCGGACTCCCCGGACCGCAACGACAGGCAGGCCAGGTGGATCGCGGTCAGCGACGAGGAGCACATGGTGTCGACCGCGACGCTGGGGCCGCGCAGGTCGAGCGTGTAGGACACCCGGTTCGCGATGGACGCGGGCGAGGAGCCGGGGACCGGCCTGCCCGCACGCATCGCGTCCACCCCGTAGAGCTGGTAGTGGCTGTGCATGACGCCGACGTAGACCCCGACCGGGCGGCGGGCCAGGTCCCCGGCCCGGTACCCGGCCTCCTCGACGGCGTGCCAGGCGGTCTGCAGGAACAGCCGCTCCTGCGGGTCCATCAGCTCGGCCTCGCGCGGGGAGATGCCGAAGAACAGCGGGTCGAACCGGTCGGCCCCGTCGAGGAACGCGCCCCACCGTGAGTAGCTGGCCCCCGGCCGGCCGGGCGTCGGGTCGAAGTCGCGGTCGGGGTCCCAGCGCTCGGCCGGGATCTCGGTGACGCAGTCGCGGCCGGACACCAGGTTGTCCCAGAACGCGTCCAGGTCGTCGGCCATCGGGTAGCGCCCGCTGAGCCCGATGATCGCGATCGGCCCGTCCTGCGAACGCTCGGCGCGGGGCTCGGTGGCCGCCGGACGGTACGGCGGGGGCGACGGCGTGAGCGCGGCCCGGTGCTCGGCGGCCAGGTGGTCAGCCAACTGCGCGATCGTGGCGAACTCGTAGAAGAGGGTCTTGTCGATCCCGACGGCGAGGCGGGTCTCCAGTTCGGCGGTGAGCCGGGTGACCATCAGCGAGTCCAGGCCGTAGCGCTCCAGCGGCACGGTGTCCTCGACGCTCTCGACCGCCAGCCGGGTCTGCTCGGCGACCAGGGTCCGCAGCAGCAGGCGGGCCCGCGCCGCCGTGTCCTCCCCCCGTTCGTCGGCCGCGTCGTCGGCATCCACCGGCTCGGACGCGTCGGCGGGGACGGACACGTCGGCGGGAACGGAGGCGGCGTCGAGCGCGGCGAGGGTGGCGCCCGGGTCGCCGGGCACGACCAGCAGCGCCCCCGGTTCGCGGCCGAGCGCCGCGGCGAACGCGGCCACACCGTCGTGCGTGGGCAGGTCGCGCAGGCCGAAGCGGACGAGCAGCTCCGCCGCGGACCGGTCGCCCTGCCGCATGCCGCCCTCCCGCCACCGCGGCCAGGCGAGCGCCACGGTGCGGCCGGGCGCACCGGTCTCGGCCCGCCGCTCGGCCATGGCGTCCAGCACGGCGTTGGCGTAGGCGTAGGCCGACTGGCCCGGGTTGCCGACGACCCCGGCGATCGAGGTGAACAGGGCGAAGAACTCCAGCGGCTCGCCCAGCGTCGCGGCGTGCAGCACGGCGGCGCCGCGCACCTTGGGGGCCAGCACGGCGTCGAGGTACGCGTCCGTGGTGTCGGCCAGCAGCGCGTCGCGCAGCACCCCGGCGGCATGCACCACGCCGGTGATCCCGCCGTGCGCGGCCCGCACCTGCGCGACCAGGGCTTCGACCTGCACCGGGTCGGCGACGTCGACCGCACGGTAGGTCACCGACAGTGCCCTGCCCGCCAGCTCGTCGACGGCGGCGCGCGCGTCCGGCCCCGGCTCGGCGGAACGGCCGACCAGCACCAGGTGGACCCGGGCCCGGTCGGCGATGCTCGCGGCGATGCTCAACCCGACACCGCCCGCACCGCCGGTGACCAGATACACCCCACCGTCGCGGGGTGCCCACCCGGTCCCGTCCACGGTGACGTCCCGGTACCGGCGGACCTGCCGTACCCCGTCGCGGTGGCGCACCACCGGGTCGGTCGCCGCGAACTCGGCGGGCAGCACCTCGTCCGGTCCGTCGACCAGGCTGATCCGCAGGCGCCGGTCCTCGGCGGACACGGTGCGCGCGAACCCGTCCAGGCCGAGCGCGGACGGCGCCCCGTCGTGGGCCACCACGATCCGCACCGGCCCGGCGGGCGCGGTGGCGAGCAGGGCACGGCACAGGTGCAGCAGCGAGCGCACACCTCGGTCCACGTCATCGGGGGTGACCATGTCCGGGTCGGCGCCACGGGCCCAGGTGTGCAGGACCCGGTCCGGCCGGAGCCCGTCCCGGGCGAGCGCGGCCAGCAGCAGGGTGTGGTCCTCCGCCCTGCCGGGCGCGATCTCGTACCGCAGCCGGTCCACCCGACGGAAGGCGGCACCAGCGGCGACCGTGACCACCCGCTCGCCCACCCCGGCGACCTCGGCGTCACCGAGGACCAGGCAGGTGCCCGCCAACGGTCCGGGCGTCGGCACGGCCGCGCCGGGCGACCAGTGCCGGGCGACCAGCGCGGCGCCGTGGTCACCCACGGCCCGCAGGGCGACCCTGTCGAGACGGGCCAGGGTCCTGCCCCGTCCGTCGAGGACCCGGATGTCGGCCCGGACCACCCCGCCGGTGGCCGCCGTCCGCACGACGGCGGTGGTGGCGGTCACGACCGGCCCGTCGAGCACGAGGGTGTCCACCGAGACCGGCAGCAGCAGGGTGCCCGGTTGCGCGGTGTGCAGGATCGAGACGGCGGCGGCCTGGATCGCCAGGTCGAGGACGGCGGCCGAACGCTCGGACTCGCTGCCAACCGCCGGCAGCGACAGCTCGGCGACAGCCACCCGGTCCCCGACGGTGACCGTGCGCAGGCCGCGCAGCCCCGGCCCGTAGTCCAGCCCGCCCGCGCCGAGCAGGTCGTAGCAGCGATCGTGCCCGACCACCGTCCCGCCCTGGTCGAGGGAGATTTCTTCGGCCGCCGGGACCGGACCGGTGAGCGCGGCGCCCGAGCAGTAGGGGACCCCGTCCTCGCCGAGGATCTCGAACCGGCCGCCGTCGGCCGTCCGCGCGGTCACCGACAGCGTCCGCGGCCCCGGCACCTCGCACGGACGGTCGAATCCGAACCGACGCAGTCCACGGACGTCGGGAATGAGCCCACGCAGCGCCGACAGCCCCAGCAGCGCGCCCGCCGCGGCCGACAGCGTGGGCACGCCCCGGACCACGTGGTCGGCGAGGAACGGCTCGGTGCCGGTCACGGCCAGCTCGCGGGTCAGCGCGGCGACCGCACCCAGCGCGACCGCGCCACCGCTCTCCGGAGGCTCGGTGGCGGGGTCGAGCCGGTACCGGGCGGTCTCGAACGGGTACGTGGGCAGCGCCACCCGCCGGGCCGGCCGGTCCCTGAACACCGCCGTCCAGTCCGGGGTCGCGCCCGCGGCCCAGGCCCGGCACAGCGACTCGACCGGCGGCTCGCCCGCCAGCGCCACCGCCTCGGGCGGCAGCTCAGCCAGCGGACGCACGGGGAAGGCCAGGCCGGTGGGCTCGACCGCGCAGCTCGGGTCGGCCCACACCCGACGGGCCGCCGCGACGTCGTGCCCGCCGGCCACCGCGTGCGCGACGCCGATCGACCTCGGGCACGCGTACACCGCCTGCGGCGCCAGCCCCCAGCTCAGCCGCAGCCGGGCCAGGGTGTACAGCAGCGTGAACGCGGGGACGGCGTCGCCGCACTCGTCCGCGAACGCGGCTGCGGCGGGCTCGGCCGCCAGCAGCTCGGCCAGCCGCGCCTCGGCGTCGGGGACGCCGGCGTCGAGGGCGAACACCACCCGCGCCGCGGTGCCCGGCTCCTGCGGGGTGGCCAGCCGGGCGATCAGGTCGTCGCGGTCGGCGACGAGGATCGCGCGGCGGTAGCGGTGCGCGGCTCGGCCCGCAGCCAGGGTGAACGCGACGTCGGCCGGGCCGATCTCCGGGTGGGCGCGCAGGTGCCCGGCCAGGTCGGCGGCGCGCCGCCGCAGCGCGGCGGGGGTCGCCGCGGACAGCACGACCGGCAGCGGCCCGGTGGACCCCGCCGACGTGCCGGTGGCCTCGTCGGCCTGTTCCAGGATCACGTGGGCGTTGGTGCCGCTGATGCCGAACGCCGAGACCGCGGCCCGGCGGGGCGCGTCCGTGTCCGGCCACGGCCTGGCCTCGGTGAGCAGCCGCACCGGGCTGCCCGCCCAGTCCACCTCCGGGGTCGGCCGGTCGACGTGCAGGGTCCGCGGCAGCACGCCGTGCCGCAGCGCCAGCACCGCCTTGATCACCCCGCCGACGCCCGCCGCGGCCTGGGCGTGGCCGATGTTCGACTTCAGCGACCCCAACCACAGCGGCCGGTCGGCCGGCCGGTCTCCGTAGCCGACCCGCAACGCGTCCACCTCGATCGGGTCGCCGAGCGTGGTGCCGGTGCCGTGCCCCTCGACCAGGTCCACGTCGGCTGCGCCGAGCCGGGCGTCGGCGAGCGCCGCGGCGATGAGCCGTTGCTGCGCCGGGCCGCTCGGCGCGGTGAGCCCGTTGCTCGCCCCGTCGGAATTGACCGCGCTGCCCCGCACCACGGCCAGCACCGGATGCCCGTGGCGGCGGGCGTCGGACAGCCGTTCCAGCAGCAGCAGGCCCGCGCCCTCGGCCCAGCCGGTGCCGTCGGCGGCGGCGGCGTAGGACTTGCAGCGGCCGTCCCGGGACAGCCCACGCTGCTGGGCGAACTCCACGAAGACCCCGGGGGAGGTCATCACGGTCACGCCGCCCGCCATGGCCAGGTCGCACTCCCCCAGGCGCAGCGCGCGCACCGCCTGATGCACGGCGACCAGCGAGGACGAGCAGGCGGTGTCCACGGTGACCGCCGGGCCGTGCAGGCCGTAGCGGTACGCCAGCCTGCCGGAGGCGACGCTGAGCGAGGTGCCGGTCAGCAGGTAGCCGGCAGCCTCCTCGTCCGCCTCCCGCAGGCGCGGGCCGTACTCGCCGCCCATGGCGCCGACGAACACCGCCGTGGGGCTGCCGCGCAGCGAGTCCGGGTCGATACCGGCCCGCTCCAACAGCTCCCAGGACACCTCCAGCAGCAGCCGCTGCTGCGGGTCCATGGCCGCCGCCTCGCGCGGGCTGATGCCGAAGAACACCGGGTCGAACTGGTAGGGGTCGTCGAGGAAACCGCCCGCGGTGGTGTAGGTCCGCCCCGGCACCCCCGGCTCGGGGTCGACCAGGGTGGCGATGTCCCAGCCACGGTCGTCCGGGAGCTCGCCGACGGCGTCGGCCTCCTCGGCCACCAGCCGCCACAGGTCTTCCGGGCCGCGCACCCCGCCCGGAAACCGACAGCCCATGGCCACGATCGCGATCGGCTCGTGCGACGCCTCGGTGACGGCGCGCAGCCGCTGCCGGGCACGCTGCAGCTTGACCGTCGCCCGTCGCAGGTACGTGACCAGCTCGTCCTCGTCAGCCATCGACGCTCCTCCCCCCGGTTGCCGCGACCTCTTCGTCATCGAGGTCGGGGTCGGTGTCGATCAGCGCGAACAACTCGGCGACGTCCGCGCCGGTCAGGATGTGCTCGATCTCCTCGGCGTCGGTGCGGACGGGCCCGACCACCGGGGTATCGACGTCGTCGTGCGGCCCCACCGCCCGCTCGTCCCGCACGGCCGGCTTTCCCCGGTCGGTCAGGCCGAGCTGGTCGAGCAGCCACGCGGCGAGCTGCACGGGGGTGGGGTGGCTGAACACCACGGTGGCGGGCAGCCGCAGCCCGGTCAGCGCGGCGAGCCGGTTGCGTACCTCGACGGCGATGAGGGAATCGCAGCCGAGCGCCTTGAACGAGGTGGACACCTCGACCGCCTCCGGCGCACCGTGCCCGAGGGCCGCGGCGGTGTGCTCGCGGACGATCTCGACCATCCGCGTCCGCCGTTGCTCGGTGGACAACCCGGACAGTTCCTCGGTCACCGACCGGTCGAGTTCCGGCCGGCCCGCCGGGCGTGGGCGGGCGGGCGCGATCCCGCGCAGCAGGCCGGAGGTACCGGTGCCGTACAGGCGGGCCGCCACGACGACCGGGGCGGGGACGCGCAGGGCGGCGTCGAACAGCCGCAGCCCGCCGTCGGTGTCGAGCTCACCGATGCCCGCGGCGGCGAGCCGGCGGATCGCGACGTCGTCCAGCTGGCCGGTCATCCCGCTGCGCCGCGCCCACAGCCCCCACGCGATCGACGTGGCGGGCAGACCCGCGGCGTGCCGCCTGCGGGCCAGCGCGTCGAGCACGCCGTTGGCGGCGGCGTAGTTGGCCTGCCCGGCGGTGCCGAGCACCCCGGCGGCCGAGGAGAACAGCACGAAGGCGGCGACGGTGGGGATGTCCGCCGTCAGCTCGTGCAGTGCCAGGGCGGCCTCGGCCTTGGGCCGCATCACCCTGGCCAGCGCCGCACCGCCCATCGTGGAGACCAGCCCGTCGTCGAGCACCCCGGCGGCGTGCACGACCGCGGTCAGCGGTTGCTCGGCCGTAACGGTGGCAAGCACCCGGCGCAGGGCCGCCTGGTCCGCGGCGTCGCAGGCCACCGCCTCGGCCTCGGCGCCGAGCGCGGTCAGCTCCGCGACCAGCTCGTCCGCGCCGGGTGCGGCCGGGCCCCGCCGGCTGAGCAGCAGCACCCGGCGCACACCGTGGGCGGTGACCAGCCTGCGGGCGACGAGCGCCCCGAGCCCGCCGGTGCCGCCGGTGACCAGCGCGGTACCCCCGAGCGGGGTGGCCGGGCCCGGCACCGGGCCCGCCGGTGAGCGGCGCAGCACCGGCGTGGCGAACCGGCC
>NZ_JBEOWQ010000080.1:0-14143 GCF_040296145.1 Micromonospora sp. NPDC002296 | reverse complement strand
ATCACCGCCCACGCCTCGTCAGTCAGTTCGCCACGACGCACCACCGGCACATCGTCAACGATCAACCACTACAAGATCGGCAGGACACGCCCTAGACGATGATCTCTGCATGACGGTCTTCGCCTGCGTCCGCTGCAGAACCTCCCTTACCAACGACCTGGACGAGGTGCAGTTCGAGGAGTTGCCGGAACCGGTCGCGCCGTCTGACCTACAACCTGGCGAACCTTGTCCAGCATGGGTGCCAAGCGGGAAGTTCGCTGTCGACGTCGACCCGGTCGGGCCGCCGTACGTGTGGAGCGAGGATGAGGGGCTTCTGGTCTCCGCAGGGCCACGAAACACTGTGCTGATCAGCCCAGACGACCTGCTCGTGCGCCGCCTGCACCCCGACGACAAGCGCCACAACGGTTGCTGCGGCCCCGCCGGTCACGACGGCCCCAACTTGGTGTGCAACTGCGGAGCAGCGCTCGCGACCGAATCGTCTGACTGCTGGACGGCCCAGGTCGTGCGGTTGCAGCCGCTCGCCGTGGTTCGGACCGACGGAGCCTGGAACCCCTAAGCTGCGAGCGGCCCTCGCATCGGGTCGAAGCGGACTCATCGGCGCTCCGACCTCGGCTAGACCGGTCAGCGCCTCTCGACGTTTTGCAGCTCTTGCCGCGCTCATCTGTACTGACGTTGTACTAGTTGATCCTCTAGCGGGATCGAGGGGGTGCCCCTGCCCCTGCCTTGCAAAGATCAAGACTTCCGTCGGCCGGCGTCGGTCTTTGCCGCTGACCTGCACCGCTTGTCGGGCGCTGCCGCTTTCCTCCGGCGCTCGTCGGTCGGCTTGGCTGTCCGGATGGCTGTACAGCCGTCATTCCTCGCGGTCGCTTCCGGCGTGCTTGCGTCGCTCGTCAAGCCGCCGCAACCCTTCGGAGGTACTGCCCGGCGTAGGACCGCTGCGCATCGTCCAGCGCCTGCGCGTCCGGGTCCGCGAACGCTTCGGAGTACGCAACCTCGGGCGGGTCGTGGTCGTGCTCGATCAGCCGACCGAGCGCCTGGGAGTCGTGAGCCAGCGGCGGTCTGCTCGCCCCCTCTTCGCGCCAGATGTGCCCGCTGCCGATGACCAACCAGGCAGCCAGCCCCGACCAGGGCGACAGCGACGCTGGCGAGCAGGATTTCCGCGGCCGTTACGCCCGCCTCGTAGGTTGTCACGGGCATCACGGGAGCGGCAGCACTGCGCCACCTCAGCGCGCTGATCGCGGCATGAGCGTGCACCGCGAAGCGATCTCGGAGGAGGGGGTGGGAGTTGACGGTCCTCGTCAGCGTGGTTGCGTTGGTGGTTGCTCGCCGGTCCAGCTTTGCCTCAGGCGGTCGAGCAGGCCGATGAAGACAGAGAAGGCGTGGTCGACGCGTTCGCGGTCGTTGGTAGCCAGGAGATCGAGTTGCAGGCCGCGTGCCTGGGCCACGATCATCGATGCGATCATGGGCGCTTGCTCGCCGGGGCATCCTTCTGCCAAGACAAGCCGCTGTATGAGCCCAAGCGCGTCGTGCATTGCTTGCTGAAGGAAACGCTCGTAGCGCTCCGGCTCTCGTGTGGCCTGAGCGTAGACCTCGAACAGCAAGCGATAGACCGGCAGGCGGTCTGCGGTCGTCGACCGCCGCCACCACGAGCCGAGGTCGGCCAGGCTGCCGGATGAGTCGGTCAGGCCGGCCGCGTCGGCCAACCGCTGGCGAAGCACATCGGTCACCTCGATGAGGAGGGCCTCCTTTGTGCCGAAGTGGTGCAGCAGAGCCCCGTGGCTGACCCCTACTGCCTCGGCCAACGGCCGCATCGCCAGATTCGCTAACCCATGCGCGAGAACGTAGTTGACCACGGCATCGAGCAGTTCGGGCCGCCGGTGCTGGTAACGCAGACGCCTACCGTCTACGTGCTGCGCGCTCATTCGTCTCAGGGTACCCGCCCCCAAAGTAGCTTGACCATGCGGTCAAGCTACTTTTAGCGTGGTCGACATGACTCCTGAGATCACCCGCCTACACCACGTCGGTCACGTGGTCCGCGACATGTCCGCCGCGCTCGAGCTGTATCGACGGCTAGGGTTCGCGCTGCCCACGCCGAGTTATCCCGCGATCGTGCCGCAGGACGGAGGCACACTCGAGCCGTTCGGCGCAGCCAACACCCACGCCGACTTTCCTCAGGACTTCGTCGAACTGGTGACCGTCGTCAACGTCGACGGCGTAGGTAGTCGAGTGCCTGCCGACGCGCGACTGGTCCCGCTGAACGCCCCGCCCAGCGTGCTGCCATCACTGATGGAGCGGATCAACGCCACCAGCGCGAACCTGTCCGACTGCCTGGACCGGTACGAGGGCCTGCACATCCTGATGCTGTCCTCGTCCGATATCGAGGCGACGGCAGCTCGTCTGACGAACTCCGGGATAAAACACGGCGGGGTCAACACCGTGCGACGCCCAGTAGGCCCCCGAGTCGAAACAGTCCGATATCTGGAAATCGACGGCGTCCAACCTGGCGTGGAGGCAGAAGGCAGGATCGGCGTCGCCGCGGATCTGGATCCCGGAATCCAGAGCTCCCGCGCGGCCGACCATCCCAACGGCGCCGTCGGTCTCGTCGACGCTACGCTCGGCATCGCCGACTCTGGGTTGGACGCTGTCCGGACACGCTACGAGGCTTACCTTGACCGCACACCCAGGGCCAACGGGCGTGGGTATGTGTTCGATCTCGGCGCGGCAACACTGACCCTGGTGCAGGCATCCCGCCTCGCCGAGGCTCTGCCCGGACAGCAACCACCGGCACTGCCCGCCCTCGTTGCCTACACGGTCGAAGTCCGCGACCTGGCCGCGACGAAGGACCTCCTCCAAACCAATAAGGTTCCGCTCTGTCGAGCAGCATCCGGAGAGCTTTTCGTACCAGCCACCGCCGCGATCGGAACGGTGATCGCCTTCCGTTAAACCGACAGAACACCTACATCGTCCGGAAAACCAACGCACTCAACTCGGCACGAGCGGATGCTGAGCGCCGACGAGTACTGTTACACACCGTAACGCGCGGATCGCGGCAGATGCGGACGTTCAGCTCGTCCGCGGTTATCGGAAATCCGGTCGCTTGTGAACGCGCTTTCCGCGGACGATGACGGCTCGCGGCTTGTCGAGTTGGCTCGGGTCGGTCCGTGGGTCGGCGTCGAACACGACCGCGTCCGCTGGGGCTCCGTCCACCAAGCCGGGCAGCCCGAGGTAGGACCTGGCGGTCCAGGATGCGGCGGCGAGCGCCTCATGTGGGGATACGCCGGCGGCTATCAGAGCGCGAATCTCATGGGCGATGCCACCATGTGGCCGCGAGTCCGTACCAGCCAGTACGGTGACCCCGGCCTCGACGGCGGCAGCTGTGAGCCGGGCGTGCGCGCTTGCTCCGGGCACGTACCAGCTGTTGCGTGCGCGTTCCGGGTCGGCGGTAATCTGCGCCAGGGAAGCGGTGATCACCGACAGTGTCGGAGTCAGCGCGATGCCCTGCTCGGCCATACGCGGTAACAGCTCTGGGTCCAAGCCCATGCCGTGCTCCACGGAGTCCACACCCGCCTCGACTGCGGCCAATCCGCCTGCCGCGTGCTGTGAGTGCACCGCGAGGCGCCCACCGACCGCATGCACGCGCGTGACAGCCTCGCGTAGCACTTCGACCGGCATGACGTCGTCATCAGGCCGCCAGTCGATTACCACCTTGGCCCACCCGGTGCGGGCTGCCTGCTCGGCCGCGACGGCGGGCAGGTCGGTCAGCTCTGGGCGGCGGCCCCAGCCTTCCATGAACTGTCCGTGCTGCGCGATCCACGGGCCGGCGTGGATGGCTCGCGGACTTTCGTCCGCTTGGCCGAACCAGTCAGGCGGGTCGCCCGCGAGGCCGGGGGCACGGATGAGCGTGACTCCCGAATCCAAATGCGCCCGAAGGTCCTCCCGTAAGACGGCGACATCCAGTGGCTGGCCTGGCGTCTCGGCTCCGGGGTGGGTGTGTGCATCGACCAGTCCGGGCAGTATCCAGCCCTCGGCGACGAGCTCGGCACCGGACACCGGATCGGAGGTCCATCGATCACCGTCGGCGTAAAGGTCGACCGGCTCGCCCTCGGGAAGAGCGAAACCGTGGACGCGCAGCACTGCCACCACACCACCTCCGCACCGAATCCCACCCAGACGGGAAGATGGTCAGCATGCCACCTCGTTGCTGATCGATTCGAGCAGTGACCCGGATCTGGTGACCCGACGGAAACCCGCGGCTGGAACATCCGCTCATCGGCACGAGTGAATGCCGGGCTGCCCTGGCGGAACCGCGTCGCACATCAGTTGTCGGATCACACGTGCCATGCCATCGCTACTTCCAGCGGTAGTGATCTAGGCGGATGCAATCCTACGGCCGACTCCGACTCCAGGCTGCTGCTCCTCCTGGCATGGATGACCAGCGACGAGTGATCAAGACGACTCCCGGGCTCCTCGCCAATATGCCCTCGTATCGTGCTTGCTGTCCGGAATCCGTATCGCCTGTCCTGAGCGCAGGATTGCCGGCACCCTGAACATCACCTAGCCTCCGTTAGGCAAGGCAACCCTTACTTGGCCTGCCTCGTCCCGGGCGTGCTGCGCCTGCCACCCCGTGATTCGGAGCCGATCGATGCCCGTGACGATTGAGCCCCTCGCCGAACGGCGAGGGGCCGCCAGCTCGGCAGCGGCGGCCGTCCTGCGTGGTGAACAGCTGGTGCTGCGCTACGGAAAGACGGCGGTGGTCCGCGGCGTCTCGGTGGTGCTGGCGCCCGGTCGCGTGACGGCGCTGGTCGGGCCGAACGGCAGCGGGAAGTCGACGCTGCTGCGAGCCCTTGCCCGGTTGCATCGGGTGGATGGCGGCGAGGTGCTGCTCGGCCACCCTGACGGGCAGCCGGAGCGCGCGGTGGCGCTGCTCAGCGTGCGTCAGTTCGCGCGGGAGGTCACGCTGTTCACGCAGTCGCGTCAGGCCCCCCACGGGCTCACGGTGCACGAGGTCGTCTCGTTCGGGCGCCATCCGCACCGGCGCCGCTTCGCCGGCCCGTCCGTGGCGGACCGGAAGGCGGTCGGGCGCGCGATGGCAGCCACCGGCGTGCAGGACATGGCCGAGCGGCCGGTCGGCGAGCTCTCCGGTGGCGAGATGCAGCGCGTGTGGCTGGCCGCCTGCCTGGCTCAGGAGACCGGCGTCGTGCTCCTCGACGAGCCGACGAACCATCTGGACCTGCGCTACCAGATCGAGACGCTCGACCTGGTCCGGGATCTCGTCGACGAGCACGGCGTCGCCGTCGGCGTCGTGCTGCACGATCTCGACCACGCCGCACGCGTCGCGGACACGCTGGTCCTCATGCACGCCGGGCGCATTCACGCCGCGGGCGACCCGCTCGACGTGCTCACCGCCGAGCACATCGGCGAGGTCTACGGCCTGCGCGTGGAGGTCGAGGTCGACCCACGCACCGGCCGCCTTCGCATCGACCCGGTCGGGCGGCATCCCGCAAGGCACCGGAACGTCAACCCAGGAGAAGAACTCGCATGATCCTTGGCACCCGCCTCGCGGCCACCGCCGCGACGCTCACCGCGATCGCCGTGACGGTCATGGCCTGCGGCACCACGAAGGTCGACGAACCCGCCGCCGGCAGCCCGACCGCCCCCTCGTCGCAGACGTGCGCCGACGACAAAACGACAACATCGACCGGCCCGGTGTCGCTGACCGACGGCGTCGGCCGCAAGGTCGAGCTCGCCAAGCCCGCCCAGCGGATCGCGGTGCTGGAATGGCAGCAGACCGAGGACCTGCTCACGCTGTGCCTCACCCCGGTCGCGGCCGCCGACACGAAGGGATACGCCACCTACGTGAAGGCGGAGCCGCTTCCGGCGAGTGTCGTCAACACCGGCGAGCGCGGCGAGCCCGACCTCGACGCGCTGTACGCCACGAAGCCCGATCTGATCATCGTGGAGGCGTTCAAGGCCGACGACGAGCAGATCACCAAGCTCGAGAAGCGGGGTGTCCCCGTACTCGCCACGGTCGGGGCCGACGTCTCAGGTCAGATCGAGAACATGAAGAAGGTGTTCTCGATGATCGGTCAGGCCACCGGCCGCACCGAGCGCGCCGATCTGGTGTTGCGGCAGTTCGACGAACACCTCGCCGCAGCCAGGAAGGCGGCCGAGGCCGCGAACGTCAAGTCCAAGGACTTCCTGTTCTTCGACGGCTGGATCGAAGGCGGCAACGTCGTCATCCGCCCGTACGGCAAGGGTGCCCTGTTCACCGAGCTCGGCGAGCAGCTCGGCCTGGCTCCGGCCTGGACCGACAAGATCAACGCTGCCTACGGCAGCGGCGGCGTCGACCCCTCGTACGGTCTCGCGCAGACCGACATCGAGGGACTCACCGCCGTCGGGAGCGCGAGCCTGTTCTACTCCGACGACGACACCCCGGACAGCTACGTCAAGGAACTGCGCAAGAGCTCGATCTGGACCGCGCTGCCGGCCGTCAAGGAGGGCCGGGCGTACGCCTTCCCCGCGGGCGTCTGGGGAGCCGGCGGGCCGAAGTCGAACGAGGAAGCGATCGACGCGTACGTGAAGATCCTGACCGGGAAGTGAGCGACACCCCCGCGCCGCGGCCCCTGCCCGGCGTCGGGCTCGGTCGCGGCGCGAGCGGGGCGGCCGTCCTGGCCGTCCTGCTCGTCGCAGTCGTCGTGATCGGGCTGTGGCACGTGACGCAGGGCACCTCCGGGGTGGGCTTCTGGGACCTGCTGCGCCATCTCCTCGGGGCGCGCGAGGACGTCGGCGGCGTACCGGTCACCGACGTCCTGACCGGGTCCCGCCTGCCTCGCATGCTCGCCGGGATCGCGGTCGGCGTGGCGCTCGGCGTGGGCGGGGCGCTGCTCCAGTCGGTCACCCGCAACGCGCTGGCCGCCCCGGACACGCTCGCCGTCACCGCCGGGTCCTACTTCGCGCTGTGCGCGGTCGCCGCGTTCGGTCTCGCGGTGCCGTTGTGGGCCTCGGGCGCCGTGGCCTTCGGTGGTGGTCTGCTCGCCGCGGGACTCGTGCTCGGCCTCGTCGGCACCGCTTCGGGCACCGGGTCGACGCGGCTGATCCTGGCCGGCTCGGCGGTCGCGATGGCTCTCGACGCGGCCAGCGCCATGCTGCTGATCCTGTTCAAGGAGAGCACCACCGGGCTGTACGCCTGGGGCAGCGGCTCGCTCGCACAGCTGAACATCGACGCCGCCATGCGCGCCGTCCCGGTCATCGTCGTCGTGCTCGCCATCGCCGTGCTGCTGGCCCGGCGACTCGACGTGCTCGGCCTCGGCGACGACACCGCCGCCTCGCTCGGCGTGCCGATCCGCTCGACCCGGGTCGTCGCGGTGCTCTGTGCCGTCCTGCTGACGGCCATCTCGGTGACGCTGGCCGGTCCCATCGCCTTCGTCGGCCTCGCCGCGCCGGTCGTGCTGCGCCTCGCGGCCAACCGCATCGGTGTGCTGAGCCGGCACGTTTTCCTGGTCCCGGCCTGCGGACTGGTCGGGGCACTTCTGGTGCTCCTCGCGGACGACGTGCTCCGGGCGGTACTCGGCGCACAGGCCGCCGCCTCGATTCCCACCGGAATCCCGACCTCGTTGCTCGGTGCCGTAGTCATCGTGATCCTCGCGCTCCGGCTTCGCGATTCGGGAGCGGCGCGAGACGCGCCCCGGGCCCGCGTCGCCACCCGCTCGCGCCGCCGCTTCCTCACCGTCGCGGTCGTCGCGGCCGGTCTGCTCGTCGCGGCGGTGCTGGTCGGCCTGCTGGCCGGCAGCCTGTGGCTACGCGCCGGCGACATCGCGCTCTGGCTCCAGGGCTCCGCGCCGGACCTGATCGGCCGGGCACTCGACGACCGCGCCCCACGGGTCGCGGCGGCCGTCGTCGCCGGTGCGGCGCTCGCTCTGGCCGGAACCGTCGTGCAGGGAACGGTACGCAATCCGCTGGCCGAGCCGGGCGTACTCGGTATCACCGCCGGTGCCGGCCTCGGCGCGGTGATCGTGGTGACCTCGGGCGCGGCCGGCGGACGTCCCGCGCTCATCGTCACGGCCGTCGCGATGGGACTCGGCACCTTCGCGCTCATCGCCCTGCTGGCGTGGCGCGGGGGGCTCCTTCCCGACCGTTTCCTGCTCATCGGCATCGGCTGCGGCTACGCGCTCAGCGACATCAGCACCTTCCTGCTCCTACGTGCCGATCCGTGGGACACGCCGCAGATTCTCACCTGGCTCTCGGGCACGACCTACGGCCGGTCCTTCGCCGACGTGCTGCCGGTGGCGCTCGTGCTTCTCCTCGCGACCCCCGCGGTGCTGGGAATGCGCCGCCAACTCGACCTCCTGGCGATCGACGAGGACACCCCGCGGATCTTCGGCGTCCGCCGGGAAGGCGCGCGACTCGTACTGCTGACGATCGCGGCGGTCGTGGCGGCGGTGAGCGTGATCGCGGTCGGCGTGGTCGGCTTCGTCGGGCTCGTCGCTCCCCACATCGCCCGTGGCCTCGTCGGCGTGCGGCACGGGCGCATCGTCCCGGTCGCCATGCTGCTCGGCGGCCTGCTCGTCTGCGTCGCCGACGCCCTCGGCCGTACGCTCATCGCCCCCTCGCAGATCCCCGCCGGGCTCATGATGGCCCTTGTCGGAGCACCCTATTTCGTCTGGCTGCTGCGCCGCTCACGTGGCTGATCGGCGGCCCGCTCGACAAAGGTACGGATGAGCGCGCCGACCAGCTCGGGGCGTTCGGCGACGAGGCCATGCGTGGTGCCCGGCACGATGCACAACTGCGCGCCGGGAATCGACGCGGCGATGAGCAGGCTGTGGCCGGGCGGGATCGTGTCACGGTCGCCCGACATCACGAGCACCGGTGCCGCGATCCGGGCGAGTTCGTCCGGGTCGATGCGCGGTTCGCTCCGCCAGAGGCGGAAGAGCTTGGCGAGTACGACGTCCGCGTGCTCCGGCCCGTCCGGCGACAGGCGTTCGTAGTGCATCCGCTCGACGTCCGGTCCTGGCTCCCTTTCGAGCGCGTCGAGCACGGGGCACGCTGCATCCGTGAACGCCGACGGGTCGAGGTTCGCGCTGATGGCGGTCAGCGAGCGCACCCGCTCCGGGTGGTCGAGGGCGAGCAGCAGCCCGATGATCGCGCCGTCGCTGTAGCCGACGACGTGCGCCGATTCGAGGCCGACGGCGTCGAGGTAGGCCAGGGTGTCGGCGACCCCACGCGTGTACCCGTACTCCCCGTCGATGTCGGCCGACCGGCCGTGCCCGGGACGCTCGAAGGCGAACACCCGGTGATCCGGCACGAGCGCGTCGGACTGCGCCCGCATCGACTCAAGGGAGCAGAAGCCACCGTGCAGCAGCAGGACGGGATCGCCCTCGCCGACGACTTCCGAATACAGGTCGACATCGCCGATCCGGACGTAGCCCATCTGCTCCCATCACCATTTCCCGAGTGTGTGAATCCGGCACAGCTCAGCGCCTGCGCGGCACCGCGCTCGGCGGCGTAGGCCAAGGGGAGTGGCGACCAGGCGCGGTGAAAGCCATGGTCAGAGTACGCCTCCCGTGCGGTGCTGCCCGGCGGCCGGGCCGGGTGGCGACGCATGGTGGACCGGGGCACATTCGACGACCTTGCGCGGCTGACTCTGACGTCACCGGCACCCGGATGGCGTTCTTCACCGTCGCGGACGGCCGCTGGCCGCCGACGGGCATGTGCAGCGATGCCCGCGACCTGAGCCGTATTTGAACCTGGGCCCATCGGCGGCGGCGTTCCGGATCACCGGGAACCGGGGTGGCGACCCGTCTTGATCCAGACGAGCGCCGCCACGATCGCCAGGCCCCCGGCAACCCCGAGCAGGTCGGGCAACTGGAGCAGCAGGTCCTCCGTCGCGTACCCCTCAGCCGTGGCCGCCTTGGACGGATCGTTGCGGTCGACGTACACCGTGAGCTCCTCCCCGGCGTGGCGCCGACCCTGGTCGAGCTCGCTGGAGAACCGCTCCTGGTACGCCACCCCGTCGACGGTGTACGCCACGATCATCCGGGTCACCGAGTACGAACGGCTGAGCCAGAGCCGGTTTGCCTGCACGACCCGGCCGATCACCGCTGTCCCCTCGCTGACCCGCTGCTCGACAGTGGCGTTCAGGCGAGCATCGAGCAGGACGGCACCGCAGATCAGCACGGTTCCGAAGAGAGCCGCGACGATGATCCGCATTCCGCGGGCCGTCCTGCACACGCTGCGGCTACTCAACCCCTGCCACAAAAACGCCCTTGCCCTGCTTGCCGTACACCAAGCCGCGATCGTGCAGCAGACCGAATGCTCGATTCACCGTTGCAAGCGAGATGTGGTGCTTCTCTGCGAGTTCGGCGGTGGAGGGCAGCTTGTCGTGTGCCTTCAGCTCTCCGGACTTGATCTGCCCGGCGATGCCGTCAGCGATGCGGCGGTACTCAGCCTGCTCGTATGGCACGAACAAAAGTCTAGGCCCGCAAGGTCGTCACCCACCACAAGGTCCGCTCATGTCGATCAGCCCCGTCGGTGGCGGGTTAACACTCTCAGATGCGGCCATCGCGTATCACTCTCATTCACTCGGACTTTGCCGTCTCGAAGGATCGCGCGGTGGCCGGGGGCTTCTCGTCGTGCTGGTCAGCCGACCGGCCCGATCTGCTTGGCCAGGTTGACGAACGACTGCCAGTTGCCCGGCGTGAAGTCGAGGGTGCCGCCCTCGCGGTCCTTCGTGTCCCGGACCAGGACGATGCCCGGCAAATTGTCGGCGACCTCGACGCACGAACCACCGTTGGAGCCGCTGCGGCTGCTCTTACGCCACTTGGCGTCGGTCATGTCCATGTCTGCGCTGCTTCCTTGATCAGGTCCAGTGACTGCTTACGGGAGAACGCTTCGCCCCTGATTGCCTCCCACGTCTGCTGGAGGTTAACAAGGTCCTCCGCTTGGTCTACCACCTGCGCTCGCACCTGGTGATCGAGGTGCGCGACCACCGAGCCGTCGCCCAGGGTGCCCAGGATAAATCCACCCTGTAGGCCTGGGTAGAGCCCTGCGTCTTCACCCACCACGAGGATCTGTACGTGTGGCAGCTCGGCCATCTCCGCCAGGTGGGCGAGCTGTTCCTTCATCGCGGCGGGGTGACTCTTCATGGGCCGGCGCAGCACCATCACGTCGATGACGGCGACGAGCTGCACGGGCTTGTTGCTGAAGAGGATGGCGCTTCGTTCGGACCTCGACGCTACGCGCTCCTCGATCTCGTCCGGGGCCAGCAGGTTGTGAGCCAGCGTGGCTCGCGCGTACGCCTCGGTTTGGAGCAAGCCGGGCACCCAGGCGTGCTCAAACCACCGTAGCGCGACTGCTTCGCGTTCCCAGTCAACCCATTTTCTCAGCCACTGCGGCTCGCGTCGCTTCAGGACATCGGGCCATAGGTCATTTATGTCCCGGCCCAGGATTGCGGCCACCGCCACACGTCGACGCGGTTGCGGCACACGTCCCGGGGATATCCACCGCGCTGCGGTCTTCGGATCTACCCCCGTCTGAGCTGCAAGACTCTCTGCCGTCTCGCCGGCCTCGGTCATGGCCGCTTGAAGTGCCTGGTTCATCCTGCCTCCAACATGGACGTCCCGAACAATCCCGAGCATATGGCAACGTCGTGTACTGATCCCGTCGCTGTCGGCAAGGTGTCGGGTAGTGGGCCCCCCCCAGGGGGAGGGCGTGGATGCCTCGCCGGACCCCGCCCACCCGACCCGGGTCGTTCGCCCACCCATCTCGACAGCGCAGGACGGAGGCACATGGAGCCCAGCACAGACGAACCTGCCGAGCCGGTTGGGGGCGGGCCTTCTATCGGTGTCGGCGGCACCGGCGAGGGCGGTGCGGTCTACCAGTCCCGGCGGAACCTGCTGACCCCGGCCGACGTCCGGTGGCAGGACTTCCCGCTGACCAGGTTCGGGCGGCGGGGTCTCGACCCGGAGGCAGTCGGCAGGTTCCTCCGCCGGGTGGAGGCCGACCTGGACACCCTCTACCAGGAAGTCATCGCCGCCCGGGACGAGGCCCGCCACCACCGGGACGCCGCGACCGAGCTGCGAGCGGAGCGCCGGCGTCCCCGCGAGCCGGGGACGCAGCGGCCCCGCAGTGAGTACCGGCGTCCGCCCATGTGGCCGTCCTACTCGCCCCGCCGGCAGGGCTGCCACCGCCCGCCGGGGGACGGAGGCGGCGATGGCTGATTACCCGGCGATCCACGGCCCGTCCAGACCGGACTGGAACTGCCTCGTCTGCGGCGACCCCTGGCCCTGCCTGACCCGCAAACGCCAGCTCAAGGAGCTGTGCCAGTGCAACATTCGCACGCTCGTGCGCTACATGACCGCATACCTGCCGGACGCCCAGGCCGAAATCACCGGCATGAGCACCACGGACATCACCGAACGCATCGTCGGATGGTGCGGCAGACCGTTGGAGATGTGGACGGTCCAGGAACACGCGGCCGACTCGGGAGATCCAGAGCGGCACCAACAACGCTACCTACCCAATCAGAAGGCAGGGAGATATGGACGCCACGGACAGCGGCCCGGCCCAGAGCCGCAGTGAGCAGGCGGAGGCCGCCGAACGGGAGGCCGCGAGGCAACGCCTGCTCAAGCAGGCTGAGGCGGATCGGATACCGGCGGACGAAACAACCAGGGCGGTGCCCGACCGGCGGTGGCGTCGTGACCACCCATGACCTGCCGATAGGACGCCGGATCGCCCGGCTACGGGCCCGGCGGCGGATGACCCAACAGATGCTCGCCGACCGGCTCGGCAAGTCGAAGAGCTGGGTCGACAAGGTCGAACGCGGTGTCCGTGCCCTCGACCGGTTCACGGTCATCCAGGACCTCGCTGCCGTGCTCCGCGTCGACCCGGTGGCGCTGCTCGGCCGCGACGCCCTACCGTCGCAGGCCGCCCGCGCCGCCGTGCACGGCGTCGACGGGGTACGCGCCGCCCTCGCCCGCTACGACACCGCCCTGAACGGGTCGCAGGTGCGGGCGGCACCGCCGGTCGGCGAGCTGGGCCGGCGGGTACGGCACGCCTGGCTGACGTACCAGCACGCCGACTACCCCCAACTACTGCGGATTCTGCCGGAGCTGCTCGGCGACGCCCAACACGCCCACGCCCATACCAGCGGCGGCGGGGACGGGGACGGCGCGGCGGAGCTGCTGGTGCAGGCGTACCGGATCACCTCGTCGGTGTTGGTGAAGCTCGGCGAGGGTGACCTCGGCTGGCTCGCCGCCGACCGGGCCATGTCCGTGGCCATCGGCGACCCGCTGCTGGTGGCGGCGGCCACCGTGCCGCTGGGGCAGGCGCTACGCGCCCTCGACCGCCCCCGGCCGGCCCTTTCGGTCACGATCGCCGCCGCGCACCGCACCGCCCCCAAGGTGTGGCGCGACGGCCCGCCCCGGGACCTGGCGCTGCGCGGGACGCTGCTGATCCAGGCCGCCCTTGCCGCCGCCGGATTCGGCGACGAGCGCAGCGCACGGGAACTGCTTGACCAGGCGGCCCGGATCGCCGACGAGATCGGCGAAGGACACGACCGGCACTGGACCAGCTTCGGGCCCACGGCGGTGGAGCTGGCCCGGGTGTCTGCCGCCGTCGAGCTGGGTGCCGGCGGCGAGGCGGTGGTGCTGCACGAGAAGGTCGTCGGCGCGGGCGACTGGCGACGGTTACCGGCCGAGCACCGGGCGGCGTACCTGCTCGACGCCACCGGCGCGTACCTCCGGGTCGGCGACCCCCTCGCGGCCGGACGCGCGCTGGTCGACGCGGACCGCACCGCACCGGCCGAGGTCCGGTTGCGGCCGGTGGCCCGTACGCTGCTCACCGACCTGACCCGCCACGGACCGGTCCCGGCGGACGTGGCCCGGCTCGCCACGGCCCTCGGCGTCGGGTGATGACCGCCCGGCCACTCCTCCTCCACCGGCCGGGCCGGACAGTGGTCTGTGAGAGGAACACTTCGTCGCTCCGTGCTCAAAACATTGTGCGAATGGCTCACTGCACGACGTCACGCATCGTTACGCGGAATGGTTCAATGTGCCGCAGTGGAAAAGGCCGGCGGGCGGGTGGTGTCGACGAGATCGGCGAAGCCGGCCGGGGCGGGTGCCGCACCCGCCCCGGCCGCCCCTCCAAG
>NZ_JBEOWQ010000079.1:8250-14152 GCF_040296145.1 Micromonospora sp. NPDC002296 | reverse complement strand
ACGCCCGGTTACATTCCGAACCCGGAAGCTAAGCCCTCCAGCGCCGATGGTACTGCACTCGGGAGGGTGTGGGAGAGTAGGACACCGCCGGACATTCTTTCCAGTCGAGGGCCGCCCCACCCGGGTCGGCCCTCGACTGCGTAGCGTCGGTTCCGGCGCAATCAGGAAGGATGTACCTGTGAGTTCAGGACCGCACGACGGTGACCGTCCTCGTCGTTCCGAAGACCGCTCCGACCGACGTGACGGGGCGCCCCGACGCGACGACCGCCCCCCGTACCGCGGCGGTCGTGACGACCGAGCCGGTGGTCAGCACGGTGGCCGGGACGGTGGTTTCCGTGGCGGTGAGCGCCGCGAGGGCGGGTTCCGGGGTGCTTCCCGTGACGACTCCCGCTCCGCCGGCGGCGGTGACCGCCGGGACGGCGACAGCCGCGGGGCACCGCGCGGTGAGGGCCGCGACTTCCGTGGCGGCGACCGCCGTGAGGGCGGTTTCCGCTCCGGCCCTCGTGAGGGCGGCTACCGCGGTGGCGATCGTGAGGGTGGCTTCCGGTCGGGTCCCCGTGAGGGCGGTTTCCAGGGCGGTGACCGTCGCGAGGGTGGTTTCCGTTCCGGTCCGCGTGAGGGCGGTTTCCAGGGCGGTGACCGTCGCGAGGGCGGTTTCCGCTCGGGTCCGCGTGAGGGCGGCTACCGCGGTGGCGATCGTGAGGGTGGTTTCCGGTCGGGTCCGCGTGAGGGCGGTTTCCGCCGTGACGGGGATAACCGGCAGGGTGGCTTCCAGGGCGGTGACCGTCGTGAGGGTGGTTTCCGTTCCGGTCCGCGTGAGGGCGGTTTCCGTGGTGGTGACCGTCGTGAGGGCGGTTTCCAGGGTGGTGACCGTCGTGAAGGTGGTTTCCGTTCCGGTCCGCGTGAAGGTGGCCCGCGTGAGGGCGGTTTCCGTGGTGGTGACCGTCGTGAGGGCGGTTTCCAGGGTGGTGACCGTCGTGAAGGTGGTTTCCGCTCTGGCCCGCGTGAGGGCGGTTTCCAGGGCGGTGACCGTCGCGAGGGTGGTTTCCGCTCCGGTCCGCGTGAGGGCGGTCCGCGTGAAGGGGGCTTCCGCTCCGGCCCGCGTGAGGGCGGTTTCCAGGGCGGTGACCGTCGCGAGGGTGGTTTCCGTTCTGGTCCGCGTGAGGGTGGTCCGCGTGAGGGCGGTTTCCGTTCCGGTCCGCGTGAGGGTGGCCCGCGTGAGGGTGGCTTCCGTGGTGGTGACCGTCGTGAGGGTGGTTTCCGCTCTGGTCCGCGTGAAGGTGGTCCGCGTGAGGGCGGTTTCCGTTCCGGTCCGCGTGAAGGTGGCCCGCGTGAGGGCGGCTACCAGGGCGGTGACCGTCGTGAAGGTGGTTTCCGTTCCGGTCCGCGTGAGGGTGGCCCGCCGCGTGACGGTGGTTTCCGCGGTGGTGACCGTCGTGAGGGTGGTTTCCGGTCCGGCTCCCGTGAGGGCGGCTTCCGTGGCGGTGACCGTCGCGAGGGTGGCTACCAGGGTGGCGACCGCCGTGAGGGTGGCTTCGGTGGTGGCGACCGGGCCGGTCAGGGCGAGCGTCCGCGCCGCGACGACCGTCGTGGTTCCGAGGACCGGCGACGGGAGGGCGGTTACGCCGCCGGCCCCGCCCGAGACGACCGGCGGGACCGCGCCGGGTCGGCGGAGGGCGACCGTACTTCGGACGCGCCCGCGCTGCCCGACGAGATCGTCGCGACCGACCTGGACTCGACCGTCCGCGCCGAGCTGCTCTCGCTGGCCAAGCCGGTGGCGGACACCGTCGCCCGGCACCTGGTCGCGACCGGTCAGCTGATCGACGAGGCCCCGGTCGAGGCTCTGGCACACGCGATGGCCGCCCGGCGGCTCGCGTCGCGGATCTCGGCCGTCCGAGAGGCGGTCGGGCTGGCCGCGTACCACACGGGGGAGTGGCAGACGGCCATCGCGGAGCTGCGCACGTACCACCGGATGACCGGGTTGCAGAGCCATCTGGCGGTGCTCGCCGACTGCGAGCGGGCGCTCGGGCGGCCGGAACGGGCGATCGACCTGTTCCGGGGTGCCGACCAGGAGAAGCTGGACCAGGCCGTCGCGATCGAGCTGCTGATCGTGGCCGCCGGCGCCCGCGGTGACCTCGGCCAGAAGGACGCCGCGGTGGCGATGCTCCAGGTTCGTGAGCTGACGAGCGAGGCGACCGAGCTGTGGGCCAGCCGGCTCCGGTACGCGTACGCCGACGCGCTGCTCGCGGTCGGGCGCCGCGAGGAGGCCCGGGAGTGGTTCTCCCGGGCGGCCGAGGTCGACACCGACGGCGAGACCGACGCGGCCGAGCGGCTGCTCGAACTCGACGGGGTGCTGATCGAGGGCGACGACGAGGACGACGACTCGGCCGAGGAGATCGCTGCCGGGCCGGGGAGCCCGGGCGCGGTGCCGGCTGAGCCGGTCGCCGGCCGGTCGGACGAGGAGGTCGACTCTTCGAACGCCGCCGACCGCGACGAAGCCGACGAAGCCGAAGCCGACGACGACGAAGCCGACGACGACGCCGCCGCCGAGCGGCGCGACGACGACCTGGCCGGGGACGAGCCGACCGACGACGAGGCCGGCACCGTTGCGGCCCGGCCCGGGTCGGCGCGTGGCGAGGAGCCGGCCGGCGACCCCGAGTCGGGCGCGGACCAGCGGTGACCACGGACGCCGGGGGTCGGCTGGCCGACGGGTACTCGCTGGTCGTTTTCGACCTGGACGGGGTGATCTACCTGATCGACCGGCCGATCCCGGGCGCCGTCGCGGCGGTGGGTCGGCTGCGCGCCGAGGGACGGGCGGTCGCGTACGCCACGAACAACGCGTCCCGTCGTTCCAGCGAGGTCGCGGACCTGCTCTCCGGGATGGGTGTGCCCGCCACGCCGGAGGAGGTGCTGACCTCCGCCGCCGCCTCCGCCGAGCTGCTGGCGGAGCGGTTGCCCGCCGGTGCGGCGGTCCTGGTGGTGGGCGCGGAGGCACTGCGCGCCGAGGTCGGCGCGGTCGGGCTGCGCCCGGTCTCCCACGCCGACGACGCCCCGGCCGCGGTGGTACAGGGATACGGCCCGCAGGTCGGCTGGGCGGACCTGGCCGAGGCGTCGCTGGCGGTGCGGGCGGGCGCGATCTGGATCGCCACGAACACCGACCGGACCCTGCCCAGCGGGCGTGGCCCGCTGCCGGGCAACGGGTCGCTGGTGGCCGTGCTGCGCACCGCGCTCGACCGGGAACCGGACGTGGTGGTGGGCAAGCCCGAGCCCGCGCTGTTCGCCACCGCCGCCCGCCGGGCCGGCGAGGGACGCACCCTGGTGGTGGGCGACCGGCTGGACACCGACATCGAGGGCGCGCGCCGGGCCGGGCTGGACAGCCTGCTGGTGCTCACCGGCGTCAGCGATGTGCCCGAGCTGCTGGCCGCAGCCCCGGCGCGTCGCCCGACGTACGTCTCGGTCGATCTGGCCGGGCTGTTCGACCCGGCGGCGGTGGTCCGGGTGCCCGGGGACCCGGAGACCGGTGGCTGGTCGGTCACCGTGGCCGACGACGGCCTGCTGGAACTGACCGGGGCGGGGCGGCCGCTGGACGCCCTGGCCGCGCTCTGCGCCGTCGCGTGGGCGGCGGACGCGGGCCCGGCGGTCCGGGCGGGGTCGCCGGAGGCCATCGAGGCGCTGGCCGACCTCGGCCTTACGGACTGATCCGGGGAACGGCGGCCCGGCCGGTCAGAGCAGCTTGCGGAGCTTCAGCAGGTCGAACGGGTTCGCCTTGATCGAGACTTGCTTGGACGCCACCGCCCGGGTGACGTCGAGCTCGCCGCGGACGAGGGCGAGCAGATTGTCGCTGCTGGTGCTCAGCGCGATCTTCGCCTTCGGGTCGTCGCCGTCGGTCAGATCGAGCAGCCGCCCGTCGGCGAGCCGGCCGTGGAAGGCGGCACCCAGATCGGTCACCCGGCAGGCCAGGGTCCGGTCCAGGTCGATCCGCCCCCGTACGGTATCGGCGTTGCGGTCCAGCCGGGCGGCCAGATCCTGCAACGCCTGCCGGCACTCGTCCACGCTGGCCACATCGTCTCCTCACACTCGCCACGCCCGTTTCCCGGCACCGTACCGCAATGGGCGTTGCGCGTCGCCCGGTAGCGTGACACCTGAAACCCCACCCCCGTGGAAGGACTCAGGCATGCAGGACGCGTGGCGCGCCTACCTCGGACTGGCCATGGGCCTGACGGAGGCCCCCCGGAAAAAGGCCCAGGACGTCGTACGCCGGCTGGTCGGCTCCGGCGAGGCGACGGCCACCCAGCTCCAGGCCCTCGCCGAGGAGTTGGTCTCGACCGGTGTGGCCAACCGGGAGGCGCTGACCAAACTGGTGCGCTTCGAGGTGGACCGTGCCCTCGGCGCGGTGGGACTGGCAGCCGCCGACGAGGTGGCCGAGCTGACCCGCCGGGTGCACGAGTTGGAGCGTCAGCTCCGGGAGGCCAAGGCGGGCCCGGCCGCCCCACCGGCCGGCGCGCCGGAGCCGGCCGCCCTGCCCACCGCCGCGGCGGAGCCGACGGGCCCCGCCGCCCCGGACGCGGTGGCGGCGCAGGCCGTGACGAAGAAGACGGTGGCCAAGAAGGCCGTCGCGAAGAAGACCATCGCCCGCAAGCCGCCGGCCACGGTGAGCCGTACCGGTGCCGACGAGGGTGGCGCGGAGCCGGCCCGGCCGGCGAAGGCGGTGCCGCGCAGGCAGCAGACCGGCGGCGAGAAGTGAGCGTACCCGCGACGGGTCGAGGCGGGCGGTGAGCGCGCCGTTCCGGCCGGGCCCGCCGCCCGGTCCCCGGCCGGGCCCACCACCGCGCCCGGTCGACGTCGACGGCGACGGCCGGCACCCGGCGGTGGACGCCGCCGTCCAGGCGATGGCGAACGCCGCGGCGCTCTCGCCGGCCGACCAGATCCCGCAGTACGAGGCGGCGTACCAGACGCTGCGCGAGACGCTCGCCACCATCGACCAGGCCTGACCAACCGGAGAACCTTCCTATGGCACGTCGCACCCGGCTCGACGCCGAACTCGTCCGCCGCGGGCTGGCCCGCTCCCGGGAGCAGGCCGCCGCGCTCGTGGAGGCCGGGCGGGTCCGGCTTCGCGGGGTGCCGGCCCGCAAGGCCGCCGCGATGGTCGACCCCGCCGACCCGCTGCTGGTCACCGGTGCCGACCCCGTCTCGGAGTACGTCTCCCGGGGCGGGCACAAGCTGGCCGGCGCGTTGACCGCGTTCGCCCCGGGCGGGCTGCGGGTGGCCGGCCGCCGCTGCCTCGACGCCGGCGCGTCGACCGGCGGCTTCACCGACGTCCTGCTGCGCGCCGACGCCGCCGAGGTGGTCGCCGTGGACGTCGGGTACGGCCAGCTCGCCTGGTCGCTGCGCACCGACGACCGGGTACGCGTCCTCGAACGCACCAACGTCCGCACCCTGACCCCGGAGGTGATCGGCGGGCAGGTCGACCTGACGGTGGCCGACCTGTCGTTCATCTCGCTGCGGCTGGTGCTGCCGGCGCTGGCCGCCTGCACCCGGCCCGACGGTGACCTGGCGCTGATGGTCAAGCCCCAGTTCGAGGTGGGCAGGGAACGAGTCGGCGCCGGCGGGGTGGTGCGCGACGAGGCGTTGCGCGCCGAGGCCGTCCTCGATGTGGCGGCGGCGGCGGCCACGCTCGGCCTGGGCCTGGCGGACGTGACCGCGAGCCCACTGCCGGGGCCCAGCGGCAACGTCGAGTTCTTCGTATGGTTACGCCGGGGCGCGTCGACGGCCGACCCGCAGCGGGTGCGGGCCGTCGTGGCGGCCGGCCCGCAGGGCCCGCCCCCGTCCGGCACCACGCCGGGCGCGGCCCCGCAGGAGCCGGAAACGGCCCCGGAGGAGGTGGCAGGGTGAGCGCGAGGAG